>NZ_JAQJCU010000001.1:0-362229 GCF_029125915.1 Tenacibaculum bernardetii | reverse complement strand
CTTCGTCCTCGTAATGACGTTATTTTTTTGATATAAGCGTCATTCCGAACAGGGTGAAGGAATCTTTCTGTTATGAAGTGTAAGGTTACTTCGTCCTCGTAATGACGTTATTTTTTTGATATAAGCGTCATTCCGAACAGGGTGAAGGAATCTTTCTGTTATGAAGTGTAAGGTTACTTCGTTCTCGTAATGATGTTAAGGTTTTGTAGTATAAGATTACTTCGTCCTTGTAATGACGTTGTTTTTTTTATATAAACGTCATTCCGAACAGGGTGAAGGAATCTTTCTGTTATGAAGTATAAGGTTACTTCGTCCTCGTAATGACGTTATAAGGTTTTGTAGTATAAGATTACTTCGTCCTTCGTCCTCGTAATGACGTTAAGGTTACTTCGTCCTCGTAATGACGTTAAGGTTTTGTAGTATAAGATTACTTTGTCCTTTGTCCTCGTAATGACGTTATTTTTTTTGTTTTCTAGTTACTTAAGTCTTGTTAAGCTTAGATCTTTGTTATATTTTATAATAAACAAACCGTTATTACTGGTGCTGCTGAATGCCTTTTTACGATAATCGAATTTGTTTTCTAAGCGAAGTGAAACGCCTTCTTTAAAAGTTTGTGATAAATCTTTACCGGAAGCTAAACGTATTAAAATATCGTAGGTAATATCAAAACCTTTAATGGCATAATCAGAAGCTATCGTATTGTTTTTCTGATAGTATTTTTTATTAAAAGCCTTTACATTGTCGGCAGTTGCATCTTCAAAAGTGTTAGAAACATAGGTAAAGCTAATACTCGCTAGTTTATTGTTTTCTATCCTGTCGTACGATTTGTTTTTTTCTACGGCAAAAACCTGCACGGTCATATCGTCTGGTATCCCAATCATGCTGTTTAACACATCGGCAATAGCTACATTATCATCAGAAGTAATAATAACCCAGTTTCGTTTATTTACAGCCATTTTATTGGTGAACAACTCTCTTTTTATATATCCTTTTTTTGGTTTTAAAACATAGATTTCTGTAATAGAATCATGCTTTTTTAAATTGCTAACAATTTTACTTATTCTATCGTTAGATGCTGTTTCACCATCACCCACAACAAAAACTTCTTCACCTTTGTAAATATCTTTTAAATACGAAGCTAAATAGGCTGTATAGTTGTTTTTATCTGGAGCAGATTTAATAAGTTTAGCTGCAGAAAAATTATCTTGGCTATTAGAAAAATGAGGAAATACAACTGGTACACGAACTTTACGGGCAATAAGTGCTGCCTTGTCTGAATAAAAAGGCCCAATAATAACATCAGTAGCATCTAACTTGTTTTCTGCTAAAATTAAAGGCACGTTGTCGTCTCTATTTCCGGTATCAAAAACGGTTGTGTTAACAAGAATGCCTTGTTTTTTAATAGAATCGATAGCGATTTCAGCGCCCATATAAAAATCGGTCACCATATTTGCCAAAGAAGCAGAGTTGTTCTCAGTACTAAATATATCTTTTGCAGCAGTAGTTTTGTACTCTTTTAATTTAAACGGAAGTAAAATAGCTAAATCGATCGTAGCATTTTCTTGAATGCTATCTTTATAAAAGGCAAAGTTTTCATTCGCATTCACTTCTTCAATCGGTTTTATTTTGATCAATTGACCAATAGATAATTCGTTATTTTTAATTCCAGGATATTCCGGATTTAAACGAATTAAATCTTCTTTTGAAATGTTGTAAAAACGTGTTAAGCTATATACGGTTTCTTTGCTTTTAACCGTGTGTGTTAAAAAATTTTCTAAAACTTCTTCTCGGTTAATGGTAATTACTTTTTCAACAGATTTTACTTTTAAAACCTGACCAATACTCAATATATTGTTCTTAATCGTAGGGAAATCAGGATTCCATTCAATTAATTCGTCTTTAGAGATGTCGTATAACTTGGTAATACGATACACGGTTTCTCCTGCCTGTACAGTATGATTTTCGTACTCGTATATAGTTTGTTGAAAAACGGTATTTTTTGGAGTCTCTTCCTCAATACTATCAGAAGAATTCTCGTTTATAGTATCGTTATCAACAATTGTTTCGTCAGTATCAGTAGTAGTTGAAGAAATTCCGGTTTTAATTTCAGGGTTCGGAATAACAATTACCGTATTTGCGTCTGGTTTTCTGCCAACATCAGGATTTAAACGTAATAAATCTTTTGTTTTCATGTCCAATCGGTTTGCAATGTCGCGCATTGTCTCGCCTTCCTGAACCTTGTAAGAGATATAACGTTTCTGCTGGCCACAAGAAACGGCAAAGGTTAAAATACAAATTAAAAGTAAAAATTGAAATTTCTTCATCTACATTATTTTTATTATAAGGAGTTTATTCCCATTCAATTGTTGCAGGTGGCTTAGAGCTTATGTCGTACACAACTCTATTTACACCTTTTACGTTATTAATTATTTTATTGGATGTTTTTTGTAAAAATTCATACGGTAAATTTACCCAATCTGCCGTCATACCATCCGTGCTTTCTACAGCGCGTAAAGCGACTACTTTTTCATAAGTTCTTTCATCACCCATTACGCCAACAGAGTTTACAGGTAATAAAATTGCACCTGCTTGCCATACTTTGTTGTACAAGCCATCTTCTTTTAATCCGTTGATAAAAACAGCATCTACTTCTTGTAAAATACGTACTTTTTCTTCGGTAATATCTCCTAAAATACGAATTGCCAATCCAGGACCTGGAAAAGGATGACGACCTAATAAGTCTTTGTCAATTCCCATGGATGCCCCTACACGACGCACTTCGTCTTTAAAAATCATTCGCAAAGGCTCTACAATCTTCAATTTCATAAAATCAGGCAAACCACCTACGTTATGATGACTTTTGATAGTTGCAGACGGACCACCGTTTACCGAAACTGATTCAATCACATCAGGATAAATAGTTCCTTGTGCCAACCATTTTGCGTCGTCAATCTGATTTGCTTCATCATCAAAAACATCAATAAAAACTTTACCAATAGCTTTACGCTTTTCTTCCGGATCACTTAAACCAGCAAGCTCCTTCAAGAAACGTGCCGAAGCATCTACGCCTTTTACGTTTAAGCCCATACCTTCGTATTGCTTTAATACATCGGTATATTCATTTTTACGTAACAGACCATTATTAACGAAAATACAATGTAAATTATCGCCAATAGCTTTGTGTAATAATACGGCTGCTACGGTAGAATCTACACCTCCAGACAATCCTAAAACCACTTTTTCGGTTCCAACCTTTGCTTGTATATCAGCAACGGTTTCATCAACAAAAGAATCAGGTGTCCAAGTTTGTGCTACGCCTGCTATAGTAACTAAGAAATTTTGTAATAATTGTTTACCATCGGTAGAATGATATACTTCTGGGTGAAATTGAATCGCATACGTTGTTTCACCCTCAATTTTATAAGCAGCATTTACTACATCGTGTGTGCTTGCTAATAAGACACCGTTTGTAGGTAACTCTTTAATAGTATCTGAGTGACTCATCCAAACCTGACTTCCTTCTGAGATGTCTGAAAAGAACGTTTCTCCTTCTTTTACAAAAGATAAATTAGCTCTTCCATACTCTCTAGTGTTTGATGGAGCTACCAATCCGCCAGAAAAATGGGCTAAATATTGGGCGCCATAACAAACAGCTAATAAAGGTTTTTTACCTCTAATTTCAGCTAAATCTGGATGTAAGGCCGCTTCTGAACGAACAGAATTCGGACTCCCAGAAAGTATTACTGCTTTAAAGTCGTTTAAGTTGGTTGGAATTTTGTTATACGGATGAATTTCACAGTATATGTTCAATTCTCTAACACGGCGCGCAATAAGTTGTGTGTATTGCGATCCGAAATCTAAAATAAGTACGTTGTGTTGTTGCATAGGCAAAAATAGTACTTAGATTTTATATTTTAAGTATTTGATTTTAGATTTTTTTGAAGTTTTTTAATAACGATAAACTACGGCATTTATATTCATTCCTGCTCCCACAGAAGCCAATATAATGACGTCTCCTTTTTGTACTTCTTGATTTTCGATATTTCCTTTTAATACTAAGTCTAATAAAGTAGGTACAGTTGCCACAGAACTGTTACCTAGTTTATGAATGCTCATTGGCATAATGCCTGGTGGAATCGGTTTTTTGTACAGTCGGTAAAAACGTTTGATAATAGCTTCATCCATTTTTTCATTGGCTTGATGGATAAATATTTTTTTAACGGCGTCAATTTCAATTCCGCTTTTATCTAATGCAGATTTCATTGCTTGCGGTACATTGTTTAACGCAAACTCATAAATTTTACGTCCATGCATTTTTATGTACCGCACATCTGTATCTAAATTAGCATTAAATGATTTTCCGAAAAATAAAAAATAAGCTTCCTCTTTGGTAAAAGTTTGGGTAGCGTGACTCAGTATACCGCTATTGTCATTTGCTGTGTATTCTAGAACACAAGCACCTGCTCCGTCGCTATAAATCATAGAATCTCGATCGTAGGTATCAACCACTCTCGATAAGGTTTCGCCACCAATAACTAAACATTTTTTAGCAATACCCGCTTTTATAAAGGCTTGCGCCTGAATAACACCTTCAATCCAACCTGGGCATCCGAATAAAATGTCATAAGCAACACAGTTTGGATTTTCAATTTGTAGTAAATGTTTTACTCTACTTGCCAAACTAGGAAGAATATCAGTTTGAATCGCATCACTTTTTACATCACCAAAATTATGAGCGAATATAATATAATCGATTTCCTCTGAATTTATATGAGCATCTTTGATGGCTTTTTGTGCAGCAAAATAGCCTAAATCGGATGCTTTGTACTCGTTCTTTGCATACCTGCGTTCTTCAATACCGGTAATTGATTTGAATTTTTCAATAATTATAGTATTCGTGCTATCAAAAGAAGTTCCGTCTGCATTTAAAAAAGAACTTTCTAAAAACTGACTGTTTTCTTTTTTGATGGATGGGATATACGAGCCTGTTCCTGTAATTACTGCTGATGCCATTCTGATTTATTAGGATTGTAAATACAAATAAAGCATTTTAAATTACATTAAAGTATTAATTAAGAGCCATTTTAAAAGAATTGTAGAATTCTTAAAAAATGGCTTTATAATTAACTATTTAAAAAAAAAGAGTTGTTTTTTTGAGTTTGTGACTTTTTGATATTATAAATACGAACTGTCGAAAGAGAAAGGTAGTAAAGAAAGTAACGAGTCGGTTTTTACTATTTTACCAACTTCGCCCATAAAAAACACTTCTATTGGTTCTTTTTGATTGATTTCGTATTCTGATAAAGTTTGCCTACAAGCACCACAAGGCCCTACTGGTTTATTAACGGTGGTATTTTCAGAGGCAGCTGAAATGGCTAGTTTTTTAATTTTTATCCCCGGAAATTCTGATCCAACTTTCCACACACCAACTCTTTCGGCGCACATCCCAGACGGATACGCAGCATTTTCTTGGTTGTTACCTAAAACTACCGCACCATTTTCGAGTAAAAAAGCGGCACCTACTTTAAATTTAGAATAAGGAGCGTAGGCTTTTGCTCGTGCCTCGATAGCCTTATCCATTAACATTTTATCTTCTTGCGCTAATTCAGCTACATCGTTGTAAACCGTTGCAGCAGCTTTTAATTCTATTTTTTCCATAAAGAAACAGTGTTGGTCAAAAAAAAGCAGCCTGTAAGACTGCTTTATATTATACTACGAATTTATTAAAAAAAAACTACAATTTAATAATCATCGTAAATTTCTCCTAAATCAAATGATAAAGAAAAACGTAAGGTGTTTTCTAAAGGATTGTTCACTGCAGCTGTATTTACCAAATACGATAAATCTAACGTAAATGCTTTGGCTGTAAAACCTGTACCTAATGTTAAGAATTGTCTTTGTCCGTTTTCTTCACTTTCGTGAAAGTAACCAGCCCTAAGCGCAAAGGCATTATTGTATAAATATTCGGCACCTAATGCCCAAGTAGTTTCTTTAAGCTCTTCACTAAAACTTCTGTCGCCTAACGAGGTAAACATTCCTTCGAACCAGCCTCTATTGTTTCCTTGGCCTTCTGGAGAGTTAGGGTTACCACTACTAGACGGTACTAATAGTTTCGTGAATTCTAAGTTAAGACCCACTATATTTTGGCTGTCTAAAATAAAATCAAAACCACCACCTATTTTGGCGTTGGTAGGAATAAAATTTTCTTGACCAGACGTATATTCTACTTTCGGACCAATATTAGCAATATTAAAACCTAATCGGTAACGACCATTAAAACTACCATAATTTCTTTCGTTAGATTGATAATAACCAGAAACATCAACAGCAAATGAATTCACAGCGTTTATATTACTGTCATTCACATCTATATTAGAGTTGATATACTTTAGGCCAATACCCATTGAGAATTTTTCGCTTAATTTCATAGAATAAACTCCTGTAAGTGAAAACTCACTAGGATTTTGGATTCCCGTACTTTCTCCGTCAATATTAGTTAGTTCTACCTGACCCAGCGAAAAGTACTTAATATCTACACCCCAAGCTGCATTTTCTTTAAATCGATTTACATAAGAAGCGTTTCCTACAAAAATATCATCCGTTAAGTTACGTAGCCAAGGAGTATAGTTGACACCCACACTTATCTTATTTTGATTAAAAGCAGTTTTTGCAGGGTTATGAAAAATAGAAAAAGCATCTGCAGAGGTTGCAACACCTACATCTCCCATACCACCAGCACGCGCATCAGTAGGTATTAATAAAAACGGCGTAGCCGTTGTGTTTTGTGCTTTGGTTTGAAGGGCAAAACATACAAAAAATAAAAAAAACGATAATTTTTTCATGTAAATATTTGTTATTAGTTGAGCAAATATAGGTTTTTCTTAAAAAAACGCTAAATTTTGTTAGTTTTTAATCAGTATTTTAACGTTTGAAGCAGTTGATTATTATATAAATCATTTTTTTTTTTATAAATCATGATAATAAACCTTAACATACGTTAATATCGACATGAATTTTGGATAAAAAAATAAATTTTAATGGTAGATATTTAATCTTTTTCTTAGATTCGTAATACTAAACGTAAAAAAAGGTCGTTTGTAATCTTGCAGGAGAAACTCTTTGGTTCTTTTAATTTATAATTAAATTAGTTGTATGGAGTTATAAATATTGTAAATTGCGCCACCCTTAAAATAGTTAAAAATACATGAAAAGCACGTTAAAAATATTTAGTTTATTGGCTATCACCGGATTGTTGATTACTTCTTGTAAAAGCAACAGAAGTGGTGGTTCAGGTAAATCTTCACTGACTGGCTGGAACTTTAATGATCCTAATTATGGAGGTTATATAAAAGGAAAAGATAACAACAGTAAAGAAGCACCTCCTGGTATGGTACATATAGAAGGTGGTAGTTTTACCATGGGGCTAGTGCAAGATGACGTAATGTTTGATTGGAATACGACACCTAAAAAAATGCATGTGCGTTCTTTTTATATGGATGAAACTGAGGTTACAAACGCTGAATATGGTTTGTTTATGCAGTATACCAAAGATATATTTCCACCAGAAGAACCACAGTTTAAAAATATTTATAAATCTGTTTTACCAGATACATTAGTTTGGAGAAAAGGTTTAGGAAATACCAATTTATTGTCTGAGAGTTATTTAAGACATCCATCGTATGCCGAATACCCAGTTGTAGGTGTTAGTTGGTTACAAGCCAATAAATACTGTAAGTGGCGTACCAACGCAGTGAATTTAAAAATCTTAATGGATAAAGGTGTTATAAAAAACATTTTTAAAGAGGATTCTTTAAATTTTAGAGGAAAAGATAATTTTGATACAGATACGTATTTAACGAATCCGTATGCATTGTTTGAAGGGGATTCAACAATCTATAAAAAAGGAATTCCAGTGCCTAGAAGAAACGGCGAACCTAAACCATCGAAAGATCAGTTTTCAGGAAGACAAGTTACTTCATCTGATGGTATTTTAGCGCAAAAGTTTAGATTGCCTACAGAAGTAGAGTGGGAGTATGCAGCAAAGGCTATTTTTGAAAACCGTGAGTATAATAATATCCGTGGAAGAAAAAAGTATTCTTGGAATGGAAAATATACGAGAGATAGAGACAAGAGAAGAAGAGGAGATCAGTTAGCCAACTTTAAGCAGGGTAAAGGAGATTATAGTGGTATTGCTGGTTGGAGTAGTGATGGTTCGGATATTCCGAATGCCGCAAGAAGTTATCCGCCGAATGCTTTTGGATTATATGATATGTCTGGTAACGTTGCAGAATGGGTGCAAGATGTATACCGTCCTATAATTGATTCTGAAGCAAATGATTTTAATTATTTTAGAGGTAATGTTTTTACTAAAAAATTAATAGATCAAAACGGTAAAGTTGTTATCGTAGGTGATGAGGTTGGAGAAATAGAGTATGATACGTTAGAAAACGGAAGAGTTGTGCCTAAAGATTTACCAGGAAGTGTGAAGTATATTCCTATTACAAAGGAAGATACGTATATGAGAAGAAATTATAATTTAGCAAATAATTCAAGTTTAGGTGATGGAGATCAAGCATCTTCAAAAGATTACGAGTTAGATAAAGATCAGTTAGATCGCTCATCTAGAATGTATAATTCACCTAAAAAACCTGAAGCAGAAAGAGATTCTTTAGGGAATGTAATTGAGAACTATAAATACGATTCTAAAAGAAGAACTACTTTAATTAGCGATAAATCTAGAGTATATAAAGGAGGTTCTTGGGCAGATAGAGAATATTGGTTAGACCCTGCACAAAGAAGATACTTTCCTGAATATATGGCAACTAATTTTATAGGTTTTAGATGCGCAACAGATAAAATGGGACCTATGAGGCTTAATAAAAGAAAAAGAGCAGTTCCAGATAAAATTAACTAAGAAGTAAATAAATACAAAGTAAAACCTCATTGAATTTCAATGAGGTTTTTTATTTTTACAGCATGAAGATAAAAGAATTATATGCGTTGTTTATACAACATGGCTTGGTTGATACTGATACCCGAAAAATTAGAAAGAACACCCTTTTTTTTGCATTAAAAGGAGGTAATTTTAATGGGAATAAATTTGCAGAAGAGGCATTAACAAAAGGCGCTCTTTTTTCGATTGTTGATGAGGTTGCGTTTAAAACTTCAGAACGTATAATTTTGGTAGCGGATGTATTAACAACACTTCAGGAGTTGGCAAGTTATCACCGTAACGTATTAAATACACCTATTATATCGCTAACAGGTAGCAATGGCAAAACGACCACCAAAGAGCTTATCAACGCCGTGTTGTCATCTACCTACAAAACAACGGCTACAATTGGTAATTTAAATAATCACATCGGAGTACCTTTAACGCTATTATCGATGACAACAGACACCGAAATAGGGATTGTTGAAATGGGTGCGAATCACTTAAATGAAATAGCTTTTTTATCAAATATATCACAACCAGATTTTGGCTATATCACTAATTTTGGCAGTGCACATTTAGAGGGTTTTGGTTCGTTAGAAGGTGTTGTAAAAGGAAAGTCAGAGTTGTACGATTTTCTGATAGCTAACAATAAAAAAATCTTTGTGAACCCTAAAGATGTAGTTCAACTTGAGAAAACTAGGAATGCAAATACTATTTTATTTGAGAGTTCTATAGCATTCGTAGCAGCAAATCCGTTAGTAAAATTATCATTTGAAAATACTGAAATTCAAAGTAATTTAATAGGCGAATATAATTTTTCAAACATAGCAGCGGCAATAACCATAGCCAGTTACTTTAAGGTGTCTAAGGAGAATATAAAACAAGCGATTGAAAACTATACGCCATCAAATAATCGATCTCAAATCATTAAAACAACAAACAATACGATTATTTTAGACGCCTATAATGCGAACCCTACGAGTATGAAAGCAGCTTTGCATAGTTTTAAAGCGCTTAAGGCAGCGCATAAAACCATTATTATAGGAGATATGTTTGAATTAGGAAGTTACAGCGCTAACGAGCATCAAAGTATGGTAGATTTAGCTTCGGATTGTGAGTTTGATAAGTTGTTTTTTGTAGGTGAAAATTTCTATAAAACGAAAACAAATAACCAGAAATTTTCAAGTTTTGAGGGATTGAAATCTTATTTAATTGAAAACCCGATAAACAAAAGTGTTGTTTTAATAAAAGGATCAAGAGGTATGGCTCTAGAGCGTGTGGTAGCTCTTTGTTAAAAGGTGTTTTCTTGATGGTATTTAACTAAATTATCAATTGGCCGCTGAATTACATCGGTAATAGTTAAATTGTTTTCTTGCGCAACATACGCTAAAATATCTTTAAAATAAAAAGCAATAGAGCCTATGAAATAAATAGGGGTGTTTGCTTGTTTTTTATAAGGTAGCACATGGTACTTAAAGTATTTTTGAAAGCCTTTTTTAATTGTTTTTTTAATGTATTTTTCGTGTTTATAATCAAACATAAAGGTTGCAAAAGATGCCAAATACATATTTGGGTTCGGCATTCTGTATAAATTCTTTTTAATAAAATCAACATCTACATTAAACTGATTTTCAAATGCTGTAGCTATATTAGTAGGCATTTTTTTATAGAAAAAATCTCTTAGTAATATTTTTCCGAAATAGTTTCCACTGGCTTCATCCATTATAGTGTAACCTAAGGATGCTGATGATTTAGTTATCGTAACACCGTCATAATAACAGCTGTTAGAACCTGTTCCTAGAATATTTACAATGGCGGGTTTGTTGTTGCTGCAAGCATAGACAGCAGCCAACATGTCTTCAGAAACGGTAATTTTAGCCTTTTTAAAGGTGACTTGTAATATATCTTTCAGTAGTTTAATAGATAATGGCGATCCGCAACCAGCACCGTAAAAATGAATTTCTTCAATGTTATGTTTGTAATCTATTAACTGGCCAATGTTAGTTATGCGATGTAACAATTCTTCTTTGGCTATAACGGACGGATTTAAACCTAAAGATGTAACCCTAAATAACTCTTTTTTTTGAGCGTTTAGTGCAATCCAATCTGTTTTTGTTGAGCCTCCGTCTGCAATTAAAATCATGATGTATTTTTTACTTCAAATATAAACAACCAATTTTGGAATTAAATAATACTAATCTAGGTAGGAAATTAATTTAATTATTGGTGTCAGCATCTAACTTTTCATAAATAGAGTTGTTCGACTTGTATTCAGGAACAATATCTTTTATGAGTTGTACTGTTTTTTCATTGTTATGGGCTTCATTAGAAGTACATAAGTCAGAAATTTTATTACTAATGTATGCATTGTTTATTTTTTGATTTTTAGCAATCATTATTTTCTCATGATATGTTGGAGCCGTATTTTCTCCACTCGCTAACAATTCTTCGTAGAGTTTTTCTCCTGGCCTTAATCCTGTTATTTTAATATCAATGTCCGAGGGGAATTGTAAACCAGATAAATGAATCATTCTTTTTGCAATGTCGAATATTTTAACAGATTTACCCATATCAAAAATATAAATCTCACCGCCATTGCCCATAGTTCCAGCTTCCAACACTAAGCAACAGGCTTCAGGTATTGTCATAAAATAACGCGTTATGTCTTTGTGCGTAACTGTTAGTGGCCCTCCGTTTTCTATTTGTTTTTTAAATAAGGGAATAACAGATCCGTTAGAACCTAAGACATTACCAAAGCGCGTTATGGTAAACTTAGTTGTATGTTCACTAGCATTGCTTAAGCAGCTAACATACATCTCAGCAACTCTTTTAGTCGCCCCCATAACGTTTGTTGGGTTTACAGCCTTATCAGTAGACACCATAACGAAACGCTCAACATCATGTTTTATTGCCAAGTCTGCTATGTTTTTTGTACCCGCAATATTTATCTTAACAGCCTCATAAGGACTTAGTTCCATTAAAGGAACATGTTTGTAAGCGGCTGCATGAAATACTTTTTGAGGTTTGTATTGCTCAAAAATCATTGACATCCTTTTTTTATCTCTAACATCAGCAACTATAGAGATGATATTTTGTCGGTTTTTTTGGATTAGTTCTTGCTGAAGATCATATAGCGCCGATTCAGCTTGATCAATTAAAACTAACTGTTTGTGTTTGTAGGCACTAAGTTGTCTTGATATTTCAGAGCCGATAGAACCAGCTGCTCCAGTTACTAAGATAACCTTATCATTAACATCTCGTTTAACAATAGGATTTTCTATAGAAATAGGTTTCCTGTCGAGAAGGTCTTCAATTTTTACACTTTTTATTTGGTTTGCCTCTAAATCACCATTGATCCATTTAGATAAAGGCGGAACTATTTTTACTTTAACTCCTAATTCTAATAACGTATCAGTAAGATAAAGTAGTTTTTCTGATTTTATATTCTGAATTGAAATGATAATTTCATCGATCTGTTTATTCTCGATAAAATCACTATTTATGGTTTCACTATCATATATCTTAATACGATCAATTTTTTTGCCAGTTTTCTTTATATCATCATCAATAAAACCAACTACTTCATATTTGTTTTTAGTATCTCTGTTTAGTGCACCGTAAGTTATTAGTCCAGAATCACCTGCTCCGTATACCAGTACATTTGTAATTGTATTTAATTCTGTAGAAATAATTTCGTAAAAAGCTTTAAAAACATACCTACTTATAACTAAAATAAGGATAGAAATTAAATAGTGGATAATTACAACAGACTTAGGAATGGTAAAATTTGCAACGATATTAAACGTGTTGTTAATTGAAACAATCGTAAGGGTTAAAATAAAAAGTAGCGATACGCCTACAAAAACATTAAAAGCATCTCTAGTACCTGTATGCCTAACGATACCACGATAAGAACCTACGGTAAGAAAACTTATAAGCGCTAAAACACTTATAAAGGGTATTTGATAATATAAATGGTGGAGTTCGAAATTTAAACTAGCATTAAAGCGAACAGCATATGCTAAAATAAAAGAGATACCTATTAAAATGATATCTATAATTAAAACGATCCATCGAGAAGCGTATTTTTCAAAAGCCTTTAAAAGCAATTTTTTTAGCATTGGGTATTTATTATAATATTACATAAATAAAATGAAACTATATTTTTTTCATTTGTTGTTTCATCATTTGCATTTGTTCTTTTAACATACCGTGCTTGTCTAACTTTTTAGCTTCGGTCATTAAATTAGTCGCTTCACGCTTTCTACGTTTGGTCATAGCTATTCCTGCTAATTGTAATTTAGCCATTGCCAAATCATGATCCATCGCTAAACCTAATTTAACAGCTTTTTTTAAGAATTTTTCAGCCTGCGTTATATTGGTTTGACTCAACATAATTCCGTGTAAATAATTATAGTAGCCTTCTTGTTTTTGAATCAATGCTGTAGATGGATTTTTAATATAAGCTAACCATTTTTTAGCACCTTCGAAATTTTGTTTACGCAATTGCATGAAAGCTAGTAAGATAAATTCGTTTTTAAAGTAAAAGAATACGAAAATACCAGCAAATAAAAGCAGTGAAATTCCGTTCATGATGTGAACTTGAGAGAATTCGTAAATAGCCCATAAGGTTATAAGTCCTGCTAATCCTAATTTTATGTTTTTATTGAACATTTTTTCTTTTTTTAATCAACGCACAAAAGTACGATTTTCTGTTAAAATAGTTGTGAGTTTATTTTTTATAAAACTTTTTGAATTTGAACCAAGCAAATAATCCTAGTATAAAAACAAATGAAACTGAGTAATAAACAGAGGTAGGTGTAATTACCTTATCTCCGCTTGCATAAGAGTGTAATCCTGATAAATAGAAATTCACTCCGAAATAGGTCATCATGATTGATGCAAAAGCGATGATAGACCAAAGGTTAAACGTATATCGACCTCTTAATCCCGGAATTAATCGCATGTGTAAAACAAAAGCATATACCATAATAGATATTAATGCCCAAGTTTCTTTTGGGTCCCAGCCCCAATAACGTCCCCAACTTTCGTTAGCCCACATGCCGCCTAAAAACGTACCAATGGTTAGTAAAACCAATCCAACAGTTATAGACATTTCATTGATAATTGTTAACTCCTTTATATGAAGATCCATTTTTTTCTTGTTCTTCGAGTTGGTGAAAATCATTAAGAATAAACTAAAAATCCCTAAGATCATACCCAAAGAAAAAGGTCCGTAACTCGCAACAATAATAGAAACGTGTACTTTTAACCACCAAGAGTTTAATACCGGCTGTAAATTTGCAATTTCTGGATCTAACCAATTCTGACTTGCAAAAAATAAGGTGATTGCCGTAATAAAAGTGGCTGCAGCAATGGTTAATGTTGATTTTTTTCCTAATGATAAACCAAAAAACATCGTTGCCCAAGCAACAAAAATAATAGATTCGTAGGCGTTACTCCATGGAGCATTACCACTAATATACCATCTAGACAGTAAGCCTAAAGTATGTAAAATAAAGAAACCAATAATAATAGCAATCAATCCTTTTACCACATAGTTGATCCATTTTTTGTTTGAGAAAACCTGCGCGATTAAAAAGATAATCAACAGAATACTAGACAATCCGAAGTACTTAATCAAACGATTAAAAACATCAAATTCATTATACATAATCTCTAATTCAATTTTATCTTCTGAAGGATATACTTCTTTTCCGAATTTTTTCTGAAACTTTTTAATTCCGTCTAAAACCTTGTTAGTTTCTGTATAGTTTCCGGATTTTCTTGAGTTTTGTAAAAGTTGCATATACACCGGTAGTGATTGACGCACAAATACAGAATCGGTTCCTTTAAAACCAGCATTTAATGTTTCTGGCTGCGATACCCATTTGTTGTTTTCGTCATTAGGAATTGGGTAGATGCGTAACATACCGCCACCTAAAGTTTGTGATAATAACCAAACTCTTTGCTCAATTTTAATAGCATCTGTTTCAAACTTACTCTGAATCTTCTTTTTCTTAGCTTCAGCAACTAATTCACCTATTTTAGAGGTTCCTTTTGTATCATAAAAATCGATAAAACGAGCGTATTTTGCGTCTTTAGCAACGCCTAAAAGTTCTCTTATCTGCGTATTTCCTTTTTCTAAATAAATAAACGGAATGTTTAACCAAAGCATTGGCATTTCTGTAATAGAAAGCAAAACTTGTGTAGGGTTCATACCTTTAAAACTATTGGTATGCGCAACTTTTCTTACCAACTCAGAAGCTAAGGTGTGTGTCGGTTTCATTCTACCACCAATATCTTGTATCACTAAACTGCTAAATTCATTGGTGTGTTCAAGACTGGGTTTGTTGCTTGTTAAAATAGAGTCTATTTGCGCTATTGATAGTTCTTTTGGCTTGTGCACATCACCATGTTCTTGTGCAGTTGAATTAAGCGATAAGAATAAAATGATTACAGATAAACCGGCTTTCTTTAGCTTGATTTTATCTAGTGAGACTTTTAAATCGTTAAAACGAGTATTTTTTATGAATAGAATAAAAGTTAACCCAAAGAATAATAAAGTATATCCAACATAAGTAATCCAAGTACCTACGAAATCATGATTTACAGATAGGTGAGTTTGTTCGTTATCACCTTCAATTTTATAACTAGACTGAAACAATTTATACCCTTTATAATCTAAAATGTTATTCATAAAAATTCTAAAGTCAAAAGTTTCTTTATCGTCTATAACTGTAATTTCACTAGCATAGGCAGCGGCACTTTCTGAACCAGGATATTTTTCTAATTGAAAGTCATTTAGCTTCACTTTAAAGGGAGTTTCTAATTTTTTAGCACCATACCAAGCTCTAAAGTTTAAGTCGCCAATACTAAATTCTTCAACATTATCTACATTAAACTTACCTCCATACAGCGATATTCTTTTAGTTTCGTTATTCACTGTAACATCAAAAATAACGGTATCGTATTTTTCATTATCTTTCTCTCCAGATAGTGTTTTCATGATTCCTTTTTCAGGAGCTCTCGGAATTACAAATTGTAATCCTTTTATAGTGTGTAATGTTAAAAACTGAAAGTGTTGTGCACTGTCTTTAACAATTTGCCCTCTTTTTTGGTCGGCCATTCTAAGCCAATCACCATTGTTTTTAGAGACCATTTTTAAATTATCACCTTCGTAATAAAAGTTAACCGAGGCATTTTTTTCAGGCACATCAAAACTTACAAGTATGTTGTGAATATTTTGAGTAGTTCCTCTTTTAATATAATGTTCGTGTCTGCTTCCGCTAGAGCTTTCTACTAAAAATAAGTGTTCTACTCCGTTTTCATCTAAAACAAGTTTTTGTTCAGACCACGGAATATAGTCTACTAAATTGTAAGATATCTCATGCTGCCCTTTGTCTTTTTTAGGTTGAAAGGTTTCCGTAAATTTTGCAGAATTGCTTCCCCAAGCAGAAAGTAATAATTGGTTGTTTGTTTCTTTTTGAAACTCGTTATTATCAACAACAACGTTTAAATAGTTGGTGTCAGAAAAAAAAGTATTGGTAGTTTCTCCTTCATCAATAACCATGATCCCTTCGTAACTAACATAGCGCGTAACTCCTGCGCCAATTAATATGAGTAAAAATGCTGCATGGAAAAGTAAAACGCCCCATTTTTCTTTTTTATATAAACGATACCTAAAGATGTTTCCAAAAAAATTAATTACAAAAAAGATCATAATTAATTCGAACCACCAAGTATTGTAAACTAAAGCTTTTGAAGTTTGTGTTCCGAAATCGTTTTCTATAAAAGTGGCGATTCCCATGGCCACTGCAAAAACGAAAAATAGTACCGCTGTTAGGCGCGTAGAGTAAAGTATATCTAAGATTTTTTTCATCTGTAAATCAGCTAAGTGTAAAACTTCGCAAATTTACGTATTAATGTCTTAATAACTTTATGAATTCACCCATTTTTAAGGAAATAAAACGTTAAAAAAGAAAGGTTATATCCCTATCTTTTCTCCCATTTTAACAAATGTTTCAATACGGTTCTTTGTATTCTTTAGTAGGTCGGCGTCAATCGTTAATTTATTTTTATCAACTAACAGCACAATTGTAGACCCGCCGAAGGCGAAATAGCCCATTTCATCCCCTTTTTTTATTTTTATGTTGGGTTTAAAAGTTTCGATAATAGTTCCTACCATGGTTGCACCAACAGGAGCTACAATAATTTCTCCTTTTTCTTCGGATGATAAAATGCAATACTCACGTTTGTTTTCGCAAAAAACTTTGGTAAAGTTTGATGCCAATGCGTAGGGAGAAACTGAAAAATAGTCACCTTTTATCTTCGTCATTTCAGAAGGTGTACCGTCATACGGAAAATGATAGCGATGGTAGTCGTTTGGGGCTAATCGTAAAATAATTAGCGATGAGTTTTTGTGTTTCTCAGCTAATTTATCATTGGCTAAAAACTCTTTTAAGGTGAATTTTCGTCCTTTTATAAAGAAGTCTTTAATGTCTGCAATGTTTTCAAAAGCAAGCATTTTTCCGTCTCCAGGAGAGGTGAAGCCATTTTCAATAGGTCTGGCAGTTGGTTTTAGTTTTCTGTAAAAGAAATCGTTAAATGAAGTAAATTCAGAAATTGGTTTTTCAGCTTCATCAATATCAATATCTAACTGTTTTACAAAACCTGCTATTTTTTTTACAGAAGAAGGTTTGTCCATTTTTTTACCATACCAAGCAGATAAAAACTTGCGTTTTGCTATGGGTAAAAAAGCCATTTTACCAAACGGGTTATTGTATAACAACTTTAAAAAAACTTCACCAGGCGGAGTTTCGGTAATGATATTGCCAGATGTTCTATCGATGAATTTTATTTTCATAATTTTATTCCTCTACACTATCAATTAAAATAGTTAACATATCAATTGCTGCTTGTGCAATTTTGGTTCCAGGACCAAAAACACCTACAGCGCCTGCATCAAATAAATATTGATAATCTTGTGCAGGGATTACTCCGCCAACAATTACCATAATATCTTCACGTCCATATTTTTTTAACTCAGCAATTACTTGAGGGACTAATGTTTTATGACCTGCCGCTAATGACGAAATTCCTAAAATATGAACATCGTTTTCAATAGCTTGCTTGGTTGCTTCTTGCGGAGTTTGAAATAAAGGGCCAATATCTACATCAAAACCTAAATCGGCATATCCAGTGGCAACTACTTTTGCACCACGATCATGACCATCTTGCCCTAATTTGGCAATCATTATTCTTGGTCTTCGTCCTTCTAACTCCGAAAATTTATCGGCAAATTCAATTGCTTTCTTAAATAACTTATCGTCTTTTATTTCCTTACTATACACGCCCGAAATTGTTTTGTGAACTGCTTTATGACGTCCGAAAACACTTTCTAAAGCGTCAGAAATCTCTCCTAAAGTGGCTCTGTTTTTAGCAGCTTTTACTGCTAAATCTAATAAATTTCCTTCGTTGGATTTAGCGCAAGCTGTTAAGTCGTTTAAGGATTTTGTAACCTTAGCGCTGTCTCTTTTTAATTTTATTTCGTTTAACCTCTCAATTTGTGATAAACGTACCGCTTCATTATCAACTTCTAAAATATGTAAAGGATCTTCTTTTTTTAGTTGGTATTTATTTACCCCTACAATAACGTCTTGGCCGCTATCTATTTTTGCTTGTTTTTTAGCAGCAGCTTCCTCAATACGCATTTTCGGAATTCCTTTTTCAATGGCTTTTGTCATGCCGCCTAATTCCTCAACTTCCTTGATTAATTCCCAAGCTTTGTTGGTAATATCTTCGGTAAGTTGTTCTACGTGATAGCTTCCTGCCCAAGGATCAACCGTTTTTGTAATATGTGTTTCTTCTTGTAAGTATATTTGTGTGTTACGAGCAATTCGTGCAGAAAAATCTGTAGGTAAAGCAATTGCTTCATCCAGTGCGTTGGTGTGTAAACTTTGTGTGCCTCCAAAAGCCGCAGCCATAGCTTCAATAGTTGTTCGCGCTACATTGTTAAAAGGATCTTGCTCTGTTAAAGACCAACCGCTTGTTTGACAGTGTGTTCGTAATGCTAACGATTTTGGATTTTTAGGATTGAATTGTTTTACGATTTTTGCCCATAACATTCTGGCTGCTCGCATTTTTGCAATCTCTACAAAATGGTTCATGCCTATTGCCCAGAAAAAAGATAGTCTAGGTGCAAAAGTATCAATGTCCATTCCTGCTTCTAATCCTTTTTTGATGTAATCTAATCCGTCAGCTAAAGTATATGCTAATTCAATTTCAGCAGTTGCACCTGCTTCTTGCATGTGATAGCCAGAAATAGAAATCGAATTGTATTTCGGCATAAAATCCGAAGTGTATTTAAAAATATCAGCAATGATTTTCATTGATGGAGTAGGTGGGTAGATATACGTATTACGCACCATAAACTCTTTTAAAATGTCGTTTTGAATGGTTCCTGATAATAGTTCAGGAGCAACACCTTGTTCTTCGGCGGCAACAATATAAAAGGCAAGAATTGGTAAAACGGCTCCGTTCATAGTCATTGAAACCGACATTTTGTCTAACGGTATTTGGTCGAATAAGATTTTCATGTCTTCAACCGAATCAATCGCTACACCTGCTTTTCCTACATCACCTTGTACACGTTCATGATCTGAATCGTACCCGCGGTGTGTTGCTAAATCAAAAGCAACAGAAAGTCCTTTTTGACCCGCTGCTAAGTTTCTTCTGTAAAAAGCATTGCTTTCTTCAGCGGTTGAAAATCCGGCGTATTGACGAATAGTCCAAGGTCTTCGAACGTACATTGTTGAGTAAGGTCCGCGTAAATTCGGAGCAATACCAGCAACGAAATCTTCATGATGTTTGCTTTCAACTTGTGATTTTTGACTTTGGTCTAATTGTATGTTTGATACGTTTTTTCTACTCATCTTGTAAACGTTCTTGTTCTAGCTTTTCAGCCAATCTTTTTTGAATAATCGGTTGGATGAGTGTTTTTTCGTTTCTGATTTTCATAAACGGAAAAAGCTCCAAATCATTCTTCATTTTATCTTTGTCGTTCTGAATTTTATTAGTTCCTAATAAAACTAATTTACCAGTATCGAATTTTGCTTGTTCTTTTTCGGCAGCATCTTTAATTTTTCGCTGAATGATTCCTTCTTTAAGTTGTTTTAAAAACCCGCCACCTTTTTCGATAGTTTTAAATACTTCTAAAGAATTATGAGCTAACTGCTGCGTGATAGCTTCAATATAATAAGAACCGTCTGCAAAATTCTGAGCTTCTGAAAGTTCGCTTTCTTGTTGTAAAATTAATAACTGATTTCTAGAAATACGCTCGCCAAATTCATTCGAATGATGAAAAATATCATCGTAAGAAATATTACAAACCGTGTCAGCTCCACCTAAAATAGCGCTCATGCATTCTGATGTAGTACGAAGCATGTTTACATTGTAGTCGTATAAGGTTTTATTGCGTAAGCTAGGTTGTGCAAATATATGTGTTGTATTGTTTTTAATAGCGTACTCTTTTAAAAGTGATGCCCATAAGATTCTAAAAGCTCTTAGTTTTGCTATTTCAAAAAAGTAGTTACTACCTACAGAAAAATTAAAATGTATGTTGTTGGCTATTTTACTTCCGAAGTGATTTAAATATTCATTTGCGTGCGCAAGTGCGTAGGCAAGTTGTTGTGTATTATTCGCGCCAGCATTTTGATATGTTGAAACGTTAATGCAAATAGCATTAGAGACGTTATTAATGATCTTTTCGAATTCTTTGTGATCATTATTTAGGTTTGTAAACCAGTTACCTGTACTCGTTAAATTGCCAACAATATCAATATTAAAATAACAGTTGTCTGAAGCTATATAGTTTGATAATTCAATGATAAAGTTAGCATCTAAAAACTTTACTTTAAAATAAAGTACAGTGTTTTTAAGGTCTACATCTTGAAGTAGTGTTTTGTAATCGAACTTCGTTTTTGCTTTAAATTCGATAGATTTCGCACCTCTTTTTAAAGAGTCGATTGCAAAATAATTTGCTTTTTTTTCGTCCTCTATATAAATAGACTGACAAATATTAAACCCCTTTTTAGGCGTTGCAATTGCTGTTTTTGTTTGGTCTTCTTTTGTGTAAAAAGGTTTCACCGTAATGCCTTCGTCAGTTTTCCAGAGAAGCGTATCGTTATAGTCCGCGCCTTTAAGATCTACCTGTATTTTTTGTTTCCATTCGGCAGCACTAATTTCCTTGAAGTCATTAAATAAATAAGTACTCATTATTTTTGTAGGGTATCAAATTCGATAATATAAATATCTTCATCTTCTTTCTTCATCAAATATTTTTCACGCGCATAGCGTTCTAGCTGAAGAGAATCCTGAAGTTTTTTTATAGTTTTTTTGTCTTTATCAATTTTGTTCTTGTGATAATCTATCCAAATTTCTAATTCTTCAATTTCTTCATTGAACTCTCTATGGGTAAGATAAGAATTTTCATCAAAAAAAAGCATCCAAATAACAAATACCGTTAAAATAACAACGTAAATATTTGTTGCGATTTTAAAAGATGGTTTATTTTTTATTGATTTTAAATTCATGTTATAAACGGTCGCTAATTACGGTTCTAACAATATCTATGGCTACGGTATTATACCTGTCGTTAGGAATTATAATGTCGGCATAGTTCTTTGTAGGTTCAATAAATTGTTGGTGCATTGGTTTTAAGGTGCTTTGATATCTATTTAAAACTTCATCAATATCTCTACCTCTTTCCTTTATGTCTCTTCGAACTCTTCTAATTAAACGTTCATCAGCATCTGCATGTACAAAAACTTTTATATCGCAAAGGTTTCGTAGTTCTTTGCTGTTAAAAATTAAAATACCTTCAACAATAATAACTTTTCTAGGGTGTGTTTTTATGGTGTCTTTAGTTCTGTTGTGCGCAACAAACGAATAAATAGGTTGTTCTATTATTTTACCGCTCTTTAAATCGCTCAAATGATTTACTAATAAATCGAAGTCGATCGCCCTAGGATGGTCGAAGTTTATCTTTGTGCGTTCTTCGTAGCTTAAGTTGTCGGTTTGGGCATAATATGAATCTTGTGATATAATGCATACTTCATCTTGCGGTAGCTCATTAATTATTTGATTTACTACGGTTGTTTTTCCACTTCCTGTTCCGCCAGCAATACCGATTACAAATATATTTTTCATTGAGTTTTATTAAGATGAATTATTAAAGCAAATTTAGTGAAATATGTGCATAAAAAAAGCGCTAACTTAAGTTAGCGCTTTTTATTTTTAGTGAGCCGATGAGAGGACTCGAACCTCCGACCTGCTGATTACAAATCAGCTGCTCTAGCCAGCTGAGCTACATCGGCTTGTTTGCCTTTAAAAGCGATGCAAATATATATTCTTTTTTGAATCTGGCAAAAGTTTTTTTCGTTTTTTTTAACCCTTTTTTTGATGTCTTTTTTTTGCGTAAATTAACTATCTCATTAGCATTAAAATAGCTGTTGTTTAATGTAGAAAAAAAATATTTCTTTTTTTTAGAATAATATTTAAAATAGCTTTTTTAGGGTTCTTTAAAGTTTTATAAGCGTATTTTTAAAGAAGTATATGTATATTTTTTTATAAAAAATAGCTGCGAAATAAAAAAGCTCTAGATGTAACTAGAGCTTTTATCAAGAATAAATATTATTAAGAATAGTAAATTATATAAAATACTATTCCATTTCTAATATAAACGAACAATTATGTTGTTTATTGTGCTAATAAATTTATGCAGTTAAAGGTTTACCTTTTAATCTTTTTTCAATTCGTTGTTTTACAACTGTTAATCGCTTCATAGCATCCATTAGGGCACTATCTTTTGTTTCTTTATATACTTCGTTTATTTCTAGTATTAAAGATTTTACCTCTCTTGAAGCTAATATTCTATCACTAGTAGTAATAAATTTGAATTTTCTGTGTTCAAATTCGTCTGCTTTACTAATTAATTCTGAATTCATAAAATACTTACTTATGGTTATTTATATTATCTTTTAGATTTTAGTCTGGTAATTGATTTTGCTTTACACAAAATTGTAAAATCATAAAGTAAAATGGGCGACAAATATAAATTAATCTTTTTGTTAACCTATAATAAAACAATCAAATTGTTTTATTTATTTATAATTTTTCTTTATATAGTTCATTAAAGCATGATTTTTGCTTTTTCTTCAATTATAGATTTAATCTATTGTGTTAAATGTAATAATTTTTTCTTGATAAGTCAAATTTATTAGTAGAATTTTAACAAGATAAAGCTATTTTGTTACTAATGTCATATTTTTTTTCTTGTATGAAATACTATTTATAAAGCACGAAAGTTCCTTATTTTTGCTAAAGAATACGATATGTTACTTCTGAAATAAAATTAATATTTTAGAAAATTACTGAGTATATAAATACAATTGATAAATAATACATTTTAAATTATTGAAAATAAATGAGAAAATTCACATTAATTATCCTTGTAATTATTATTCAGGCATGTAGTAGTAATGAAAAAAGAAAGGTATTGGGAGATTCAGATTTCCAAAAAGAAATGAATGCTAAGTTTAAAGATGCTTCTAAATCACCACTAACAAAAAGAGATTTAAAGAAATTTAAAGGATTGGATTTTTTTAAAATTGATGATAAATATAAGTTGGTGGCCAAATTAACAAAAACACCTGATGCGCCTAGTTTTTATTTTCCGACAACAACAGATAGGGTAGCGGTTTATGAACAGTACGGTATCGTATCTTTTTTTATTGATGGCGAAAATTTTGAGTTAGCTATTTACAAGGAAGAAAATCCTGAAGTTATATACAAGGACAATTTATTCTTGCCTTTTTTAGATAATACAAACGGAAAAACATCTTATGAAGGAGGACGATTTATAGATGTTTTAATTACAGATGTAAATAGTAACGGAACGATTGGTATTGATTTTAACGAGGCTTATAATCCGTATTGTGCTTACAGTGATCGATATTCTTGCCCTATTGCTCCAAGAGATAATTATTTAAATACAGAAATAAAAGCCGGAGTTATGGCGTATAAGAAGTAAAAAAAAGCCTGCGATAAGCAGGCTTTTTTTTATTTTGTAGGTGGATGTAATCCGTCTTTAATATCTTGTTCAATAGCTTCTTCTAATGAAGTTAAATAATCTTTTCTGACTTTTAATTTTGTAGCCGCATGTGCTTTTGGGTTTAAAGAAGCAAACATTTCGGCAATTTTAATAGCTGTAGGTAATAAATGAGTTTCAGGAACAATTTTGTCTAAAAACCCTGCTGTAATAGCATCTTTTGGGCTGTAGATTTCTGAATTGTTTACACTTCGTTCAAAATAAACAGGAGCTAAACGCGCTTTGGCTATTTCGATACCGGCATTGTGCATGGTCATTCCTATCATTACTTCGTTTAAGCCTATTTTAAAATCACCTTCCGTACCGAGTCTGTAATCCGAAGAAAGTAATAAAAAAGCTCCTTTGGCAACTGCATGACCTGTACAGGCTGTAATTATTGGGAAAGGAAAAGATAGCATTCTGTGAGATAGTTTAGATCCTTTGGTAACTAATTCTAAAGCAGATTCAGGCGATGCTGTCATGCTTTTTAAATCATAACCAGCAGAGAACATTCCGGGTTGACCAGTTAAAATAACGATCTTTTTCTCTTGTTCAGCTTTGTCTAATAAAGAGTATAGTGAATCTATAACTTCGTGTGATATGGCGTTTACTTTTCCGTTAGAAAGGGTGATAATTGCGTAATTATCTTTTGTTGTATATTGTACTAATTCGTTCATAATTTAAATAAATTTGATAAGGTAGATTCCGGCAAAAACAGCTAAAAAGCCTACAACAAAACTTGCGATTGTGTATAAGGCAAATGAAGTGAAGTCTCCGGATTTTAAAAATATATGATTCTCATATGCAAAGGTAGAGAATGTGGTAAATCCGCCACAAAACCCTGTTGCTAATAATAGTGTACTGTTTTGAGATAGGGCTTCGTTTTTGGCGGCTAAGCCTAAAATAAATCCGATGAGCAAGCTTCCGATAATATTTGCTGCAAAGGTTCCGTACGGAATTCCTGTTTGTGTGTTGTTTAAGGTTTTTCCTATGAAGAATCTTAAAACGCTTCCAAAGCCACCGCCAATAAAAACTAGTAAAAGTTGTTTCATGTCTTTGCTAAAATAATAAAACCTCACATAATTGCGAGGTTTTATTGTGTGAATATTATAAGATATTGTTATTTTAAAGTAACATCATCTGCATCTGTCCAGTTCCATTTACCTACGATAATTCCTTTCTCGACAGTAACAATTCCTGGATTTGCTCTGATAACTGTTTTTAAAGCTGTTTCATCACAGAATCCGAATGTATATGGTAGGTTAAATTCTTTTTGTGTGGCTGCTAAGTCTTCAATATAAGAAGCTGTTAAAACATAAACTTCATAACCTTTGGCTTTAGCGTTTGCAGCAGTTTTTGAAATCGCAGCAATACCTTGTTTTTCTGTTTTTTCGAAATTATACATGATAATAAGCATTGCCTTGTCTTTTGCTAGCATAGCTTCTAGTTGATCTCCATCTTCGTCGGTTTCAATCATAAAATCATGAATTGGTGGTACTTCATCGCTGTCTTCTTGGTATTTCATACCTTCAGCGATATCTGTACCTATTGAATAGGCTCTAAAATCGATAATTGGTAAATGATTTAATACATAGTAGGTAATGAATAGCGAAACTAATATGGTTCCGTACGTTTTTATAGCGCCAAGTTTGTCTGAAAGTAAAGGTTTAATATGTTTTAACCCGAAGATTAAAATGACGATAAAAACCATAAATACAACATTCTTATAAAAAGTTTCTTTAGGTGTAAGCTTTAGGGCGTCACCAAAACATCCGCAGTCTGTAACTTTGTTATAAGTATAAGAATACCATGTTAAGAATAAAAAGATGATGTTAAGACTAAATATACTCCATATCGTAAGTTTTGGTTTGTAACCAACAATAAGCATTACTCCTAAAACTAATTCAGAGATAATTAAAAGAATAGCAAAAGGCAAAGTATAAGGAATTAAGAATTCCATATTTAAAACACCTTCACTAAAGTATTCTTGAAACTTGTATTGAGAGCCAATCGGGTCTACTAACTTAACAAAGCCTGAATAAATGAATAAAAGCCCTACTAATACTCTTGAAATGTGTGTTAAAATTTTTAAAATCATTTTTTGGGGTTTAAGGTTAACTATCTAACTCTGAATGATGGATTAAAGCAAAAATAGCATAATTAATCATATCCTGGTAATTTGCATCGATTCCTTCAGAAACTAAGGTTTTTCCTTTGTTATCTTCAATTTGTTTTACGCGAAGTAATTTTTGAAGAATTAAATCCGTTAAAGATGAAATTCTCATATCTCGCCAAGCTTCACCGTAATCATGGTTTTTATTTTCCATTAATTCTTTGGTGATTTTTATGTGTTTATTATATAACGATGTGGCTTCAGTTGTATTTAAATCTGGTTGGTCGGCAACACCTAGTTCTAGCTGAATAAGTGCCATTATTGAATAATTAATGATCCCTATAAATTCTGGTTTTTCTCCTTCATCTACCATACGCTTGGTATTTTCTTGTAACTGGCGGATACGTTGTGCTTTTATGAATATTTGATCCGTTAGAGATGGAAGTCTTAAAATTCTCCATGCACTACCATAATCGCTCATTTTTTTTGTAAACAAACTACTACATTCCTCTACTACTACATCATATTGTTTGGATGTGTTTTGCATCTTTTTTATTTAAAAGTAATCCATCAAAAATAGTAAATATTAAAAGCTTTTCATTTATTTTTACTTAGAAATTTATAAGGATGACAATTAATTGTAAAGGAACATTAATCGATCTTACTTCTCCGAAAGTAATGGGGATTTTAAATATCACTCCAGATTCTTTTTTTGATGGTGGAAAATACAAAGACGAACATGCAATTCTTAGTCAAACTGAGAAAATGTTACAGGAAGGCGCAACCTTTATTGATGTTGGAGCGTATTCGTCAAGACCGGGAGCAAAGCATGTTTCTGAGGCAGAAGAACTGCAAAGAATAGTGCCGGTAATAAAATTATTGGTGAAGCATTTTCCTGATATTCTTATTTCTGTAGATTCTTTTAGAAGTGCTGTTGTAAAAGAATCAATTAATGCAGGAGCATCAATAATTAATGATATTTCTGGAGGTGTACAAGATGATAAAATGTTTGCAGCAGTGGCGAGTTTGCAGGTGCCTTATATAATGATGCACATGCAAGGAACTCCGCAGAGTATGCAGTTAAACCCTGTTTATGAAAATGTGGTAACGGATATAATTTCGTTTTTTGCAGCGCAGTTACGTAAACTCCGTGAATTAAAAGTAAACGATGTTATTATAGATGTAGGTTTTGGTTTTGGAAAAACAATAGAACATAATTACGAGTTACTGAAAAAACTTTCGTTATTTGAAAATTTAGAAGTGCCTATTTTAACAGGAGTTTCAAGAAAATCAATGCTTTACAAAACGCTTGATATTATACCTCAAGAAGCATTAAACGCAACTACGGTAGCCAATACAATTGCGCTCTTAAACGGAACAAATATCTTAAGAGTTCATGATGTAAAAGAGGCAGTTGAAGCAGTAAAAATCGTGAGGCAATTAGGATAAAATGATTACTTTTACTAAAACTTCAAAATAATTAATGAATTTAGATTTTATCGATTTTTCGTTTCTTGATGTACTTGACATTATTCTAGTAGCAATACTACTTTACTATATTTATAAGTTGTTAAAAGGAACAGTGGCTATTAATATTGTGATAGGAATTGCGTTGATATTTTTAATATGGAAAATAACACAAGCACTTCACATGGAAATGTTAAGTGGAATTCTTGGTTATTTACTTTCTGGTGGTGTTATTGCTTTACTTATTGTGTTTCAGCAAGAAATTAGAAAGTTTTTATTGATGATAGGAACCACTAATTTTTCAGCGAAACGAGGTTTTTTAAACCAATTGAAGTTTTTAAAAACTGAAATTAATTCAGAAACAGATGTTGAAACAATTTTAACAGCCTGTAAAAGTATGTCTAAAACACGAACAGGTGCTTTGTTGGTTATTGAAAAAACAAACAATCTTGATTTTTTAATAAATACAGGAGATAAAATGAATGCTTTGGTAAACGAAGCTATTTTAGAAAGTATTTTTTATAAAAATAGTCCGCTACATGATGGGGCAACTGTAATTCGTGATAACTTTATTATTGCTACTCGTGTAGTTTTACCTGTTTCTGGCAGTACAAAAATACCATCTCGTTTTGGGTTAAGGCACAGAGCAGCTATTGGAGTTACAGAAAAAACAGATGCTATTTGCTTGTTAGTTTCAGAAGAAACAGGAGAGATATCTTATATAAATAATGGGGAATTTGTATTTTATAAAACCCAAGAAGATTTATTCTTAAGACTTCAAAAAGATTTAACTACCTAAGTAATATTTTTTTAGATTTATTTTAAAGGATGAAAAAATATAAGGATTAAATAAAAAAAAAGCTCGCAATTGCGAGCTTTTTAACTTTTATAAGAATCTAAAATTATTTAGCAGGAGCCATTTTAGATTGTATAGCACTCATTACTGAGTTAAATTTCTTTGTTCCTTCAGCATCTAAAGTAGCAACGATTTCTTTTCCTTTAGCAGCTAATTCAACACCTTTTTTAGCTAATTCAGTATTTTTTAATACATCTCCTTTAGCATCAATATAGTTTTGAGCATATTCAGCATAAGATTCTAAATACTCACCTACTTTAGGGTCTTTAAATTCAGGAATAGTTACTCCTTCAAAAGCAGTTTCTACAGCTTCAGTAGCTTCTTCAGCGGCAGCTTCAACTTCTTCAGCAGCTTCAGTAGCTTTTTCAGTTGCAGTATCTACAGCTTCAATAGTAGTTTCTTTAGCGTCTTTAGCCTCATTTTTACAAGAAGTTGCTAATAAAGCACCAGCAACACACATGGTTAAAATTACTTTTTTCATTGTTTTACGTTTTTTTAGTTAATAGATTGATTAACGCAAATGTATTCTTTTAACAAATCTAAACAAACTTAAATGTTAAATAATTTCAGTACTAAATTGCTTTTCATAAAGATTTTTATAATAACCATTATTTTTTTGAAGTAACTGATTATGATCGCCTTGCTCAACAATTATACCTTTATCCATAACAATAATAGTATCTGCTTTTTTTATAGTTGCTAATCGGTGTGCAATAACTATAGAGGTTCTACCTTTTGTAATTTCGTCGGTAGCATGTTGAATCATTTGTTCAGAATGTGTATCTACAGATGATGTAGCTTCGTCTAAAATTAAAATACTTGGTTTGCTAACATATGCACGTAAAAAAGCGATTAATTGGCGCTGTCCAGAAGAAAGCATTCCACCACGTTCTTTCACATTGTATGCATAGTTGTTGGGTAATGTCATGATAAAATCATGAATACCAATTTGTTTGGCAGCTTTCTTTACATCATCAAGAGAAATGTCGTTGTTTTTTAAAGAAATATTATTAAAAATAGTATCAGAAAATAAAAATACATCTTGTAAAACTACAGCAACTTTTTCACGCAGTGCATTAATTTCATAATCTTCAACAAGAACATCGTCAAGGTAAATAGCGCCGCTATCTATTTCGTAAAAACGGTTTATTAAATTTATAATAGTCGATTTTCCAGCTCCTGTTGCACCAACAATGGCAATAGTCTCTCCTTTTTTAACATTAAAACTAATGCCTTTTAAAACTTCTTCGTCTTTAATGTAGCTAAAACGCACGTCTTTAAAACGGATGTTTCCTTGTAGTGATTCGGTAGTAATGGTACCACTTTTTGTAATAGAGCTTTCGGTATCAATCACATTAAAAACTCTTTCTCCAGCTACAATTCCCATTTGTAGTTGGTTGAATTTATCTGCAATTTGACGAAGTGGTCTAAATAGCATTTGAGACATTTTTATAAATCCAATAATTGCACCAACAGTTACCGCATTATCCTCAACAACTTGAAGTCCGCCAAACCATACAATTAGTCCGATAGCAATAGATGATAATATTTCTGCAATTGGAAAAAATATCGAATAATACCAAACCGTTTTTACATGTGCTTTTTTATGTTTTTCGTTAATACCAACAAAATTTTGATATTCAATTTTTTCACGATTAAAGAGTTGCACAATTTTCATTCCTGTTACTCTTTCTTGAACAAAACCATTAAGGTTTGCTACCTGATTACGTACATCTTGAAAAGTAGATTTTATGGCTATCTGAAAAATCTTTGTAGCATAAATTAAAACAGGTAGCGTTGCCAATGCTATGATTGCTAACTTCCAATTGGTATAAAGCATTACAATTATAACAATGATCATTTTTAAAACATCACTGATAATCATAAAAACACCTTGCGTAAAAAAATTAGCAATTGTTTCGATGTCAGACACAACTCTGGTAACCAATTTACCTACGGATGAGTTGTTGAAATAACTCATTTTAAAAGCTACTATTTTTCTGAATGTTTTAGCCCTTATATCTCTAATAATATGTTGCCCAACCCAATTGGCATTGTAAATAAAACTAAACTGAAATAATACCTGTACTAATAGCACGGCAAGCATCGCTATTGTATAATACAGTAATCTTGTTAAATCTTTATGCGCCACAAAATCATCAATAGCCGTCATTAAAATAACCGGACTCATTACAGCGAAAACAGCTAAGAGTATTGTTGATGTTGCTGCTACAATAAATCGTACACGGTAAAGTTTTGCAAAACTCATTAGTCTTACAAAAATCTTAATGTCAAATGCTTTTCCTGTTGTTTTACTCACTATATATAATTGTATTCTACTTTTGTTAAAAATAATCCTTTTGCAGGTACAGAGGTTCCTGCTTTACTTCTGTTTTTGCTTTCTATAATTTTTTTAAAATCATCAATAGTTGTTTTACCGATTCCGATATCTATTAATGTGCCTACAATTGCTCTTACCATGTTTCTTAAAAAACGGTTTGCGCTGATATGAAAAGTCAATTCGTTACCATTTAAAACCCACAAAGCGTTTGTAACATCGCAATTAAAAGTATGAACACCTGTTTTTACTTTCGAAAAACATTCGAAATCTTCATGTTCATATAAAATTGCAGCAGCCTGATTCATTAAATTAATGTTTAATTGTTGATTGTATAGTTGCCAAGCAGTGTCTAACGAAAACGGATTTCTGCCAAGCCAAATTTTATACTCATAACTTCTGCTAGTAGCATCAAAACGAACATGTGCATCATCATGCACTAATTTGGTATTGTATATTACAATATCATCGGGTAAAAGAGCATTTAATCTAAAGGCAAAATTTTCAGCTAAAACAATATCGGTATCAAAATGAGCAAACATTTGGGATGCATGCACACCAGCATCTGTTCTACCAGCGCCAGTAATAATTATGTTTTGCCTTAAAACAGTACTAATAGCATTGTTTATTTTTTCTTGTACAGAAATTGCATCAGGTTGTATTTGCCAACCATGATAGTTTTTCCCTTTATACGCTAGTTCAATAAAATACCTCAAAAAACAATGAAATTTAAAAGTGCTAAATTATGAAATATTAGACTGAGTTGTTATGGCTATTTAAAGAAATATAGTCTATTTCTTTAAAATGAAGAATAGGTAGGTTGTTAATATTTAATTTGTAAGCATAGGTTAACATCAAAGCTTTTAATGTGTTATATGTTTATGGCTCGTTAAAATGAGATAAATACAAGTGCCCCATTAGTTCATTAATATTAGATTCATAATTATATATTATGGATCTATTTTTTATGCACTATTTATTAGTTTTGTAGTAATGAAAAAGATACTCTTACTTTCTGATACGCATAGTTATATTGATGATCAAATATTAAAGTTTGTAAAGCAAGCAGATGAGGTTTGGCATGCAGGCGATATAGGTGATTTAAATGTTACGGATACTTTAAAAAAACACAAGCCTTTACGCGCTGTTTATGGTAATATTGATGATAATGATGCGAGAGCAGAATTCCCTTTAGATAGTAAATTTACTGTTGAAGGTATTACTGTTTGGATTACGCATATAGGTGGATATCCAAATGCATATAAACCGAGAGTAAGAGAAGCGCTAAAAGTTGATACACCCAAAATATTTATCAGTGGACATTCGCATATTTTAAAAGTACAATACGACCAAAAATTTAATTTACTACACTTAAATCCCGGCGCTGCAGGAAAACACGGTTTTCATAAAATAAGAACAATGCTGCGTTTTGAGTTGCATGCTGGTGAAATTACAAATATGGAAGTTATAGAGTTAGCTCACCGATGAAAATTGAAATGGTTTTTGTTGCTGGATAGGGATGATTATAGAAACTTTAGTTCCTTTGTTATCTTCTGAATTAATAGTGAATTTACCGTTCATCATTTCAATTCTAGCTTCTATTTGGTTTAATCCGATGCCATTATTTTTAAAAGAAGAAGATGAGGTTGAAAATCCAACCCCATCATCGTTAACAAGAACAGTTAGTTGATTCTTCTCTTGTTTTATAATTATTTGAGCATAATTAGCTTTACTATGTTTTAGAATATTATTAGCAAGCTCTTGAATAATATTAAACACTTTTATTTCAAATTCTTGATTATACCTATTGATGTTTAGGGCGCTAACTTTAAATTTTAATTCGCTGTTAGAGAATTTCTTAGCAACATCTTTTAAAGCATACTCTAGCCCGAATTTTAGTAATATAGAAGATACAAGGTTGTGTGATAAATCTCTTACTTTTTGCGAAGCCTCTAATATTATAGCTTGTGTTTTTTCTATCTCTAAAGGAGTAACTCCTTTAAATTGTTTTTTTGTGGCGCTTAAATGCATGTTTGCAGACGATAGTAATGCGCTAACGTTATCATGTAACGTTTCCGCTATTTGTTTTCGTTCAGATTCTTTACCGTCTATTGTAGCATTTAATATTTTTGTTTGAGCATCTGATTTTATTTTTTCGATACTCTGCTGTTGTTTTAAGCTGTTTTCAGATAGTTTTAATTGCAAGTTGTCTTTACGTAACTTATAGTTATAAACCAATCCACCAGAAATAACAATCACCAATAAACTTAAGGCGCCAAAGAGTAAGGTGGTTTTGTCGTCTTTAGCTTTTATTAATTCAGTTTGGTTTTTAACTAAATTATTTTTTTCTTTTTCAAGATCAATTATTTGTTTAGAATGAATTTTTTCAATCATTTTTCTAACTTCACTATCTCTAAGGTTGTCTTTTAAGTCATATGCTTTTTCTTGATACTCGTATGCTTTGTAGTCTTTAAGTAAGTACAGAGTCCAAGCTAAATTATAAAAAAGCTCTTCTTTAAATTTTGTAGCATTAATAGAGTTTGTTTGGTTCACTAACTCTAATCCCTGAAAATAAATTTTTTTTGCTTCTTCATAGTTCTCTTCAATTAAATAGATGCTAGCTAGGTTGTTAAGAGCAGAAGCTTGAAAAGGTTTGTTATTTGTGTTTTCATGAATTTTAATAGCTTTTTTTAAATTTTTTTTAGCCTCTTCAAGTTTTTTTGAGTTAATTAAAATAACAGATAAATTAACATAAGCTTTTGCTTTAATCGATTCAATATTTTGATTTAATGCGTTAATAGCTATTATTTCACGATAATATTTTTCAGCATTGGCATTATCATTGAGATATGAATAATTGCTTCCAATACCTAATAAGGTTTTTGCAAGTTTTTCATCATTATTTGTAAAGTTGTAATCAATATTTTTTTTATCATTAATTAAGCGTAAACAGTCTTTATAGTAGTTGATGGCTTTTTTGTAATTTTTTGTTTTTTCGAATATTTTTGCAACTAAAAAAGTAGATGAAAATTGAATTTCTATATCGTTTTTGTCTTTTCCGAGTTGTATTAATTGCAATGATTTTTCAAGAGCCTTAGTATATTCTTCCTGTTCGTATAATAATTTATATAAATTATGTTTTTTATATAATAAAGAATCTTTTATTTGTAGAAACTCTTTTTCGCTAGAAAAAGAATTTACTTTGCTTTTTCTAGTGAAAGAGTAGTTTATTATTGTAAATAATAATATCGTTATTATAATATTTTTAAAAGAGGTGATTTTCATTTAATTTATAGGAAATCATTTCCTTGTATAGATAATCTTGGTTTTTTCTTGCTCGTAGGTTCTTCAGATCTCCCTTCATATTTATGATTAACAAAATCTAATTTAATTAAATTAGTTGTATTCATCTCTAATTGTCTTGAGAACTCCTGTTGTTTTGCTTTTCCGGTAGCTAAATGTACTTCGTAAGTTTCTATTTCTTCATTATAAACGAATTCTGTAGTAACGTTATTATTAACTGTAAAGTTAAGTGTAAATGTGCCATCTTCATTCTTAGCAATACTATATGAACTTAAAAATTCGGTAACACTACCTTTATGAAACTTAATATCTTCATCTTCAATAGATATTTGCATACGTTTCCCTTTGTTAGCATCTAAAAAACCTATTTTTAATTGGTCTTCCTCAATATTAAAGTCATTGCTGTGTTTAATAGCTGTCTTGTGGTTTGCTTCAGATAAGATGATGTCATTAGAATTGTCAGTGTTTTTAACGGTAGTTACATCTGTGTTTTCTGCAGTGTTGAAGTCTATAGAATAAGCACCGTTAGCATCTCTTTTTAACGTGTATGATTGTAATAAATTTTCAGGATTTGTATCTATAACTTCGTCTTGGTTAGATGAACATGAAGCAAATATTAGACTAAATACTAATAAAAAAGGAGTAAAATTTTTCATGATTTTTAGTTTTAAATTATTTTAAAAGATTAAAAAAATAGCGATGCAATTAAAATATGTGAATTCCAATTGGCATTTAATTTTAGGGGTAAAAGAGAACAAGATAAAAGGTTTTCTATTTTATGCTACTACTAACACTTACATCGCTATAAATTATTATTACTATTATATTTTTTTATTTAGTAGTTATTAGCGATGTACTATTGATAAAGTATAGATTTCGGGGGACATTTTCTTTATTACGGGGGATTAAAGAAAACATTTTGAAGGGTTTCTATACTATATCGTTTCTTACAGCGTACATCGCTAAACCTACTACGTTTTTTACTTTTAATTTTTTATATAAACTTCTACGGTATGTTTCAACAGTTTTAATACTAACCAATAGATGCTCTGCTATTTCAGTAGAGTTTTTTTCTTCAGCTATTAGCTTTAAAACTTCAACTTCTCTTTCTGTTAAGTTACCATACCTTAATCCTTCTTCTTTTATCTTAGCTTCTGTTACATATAGCTCTAATAAGCTACTTTTTACGTCGTCACTAAAATATTGTTCACCATTGTAAACACTTCTTACAGCATTAATAATATGGTCACTAGCACAGGTTTTGTCTATAAAGCCGTTTGCTCCTAATCTTATTATTTCTTGCACTAGTTTTGGGTCGCTTAAACTAGATAGTATCACTGTTTTAATTTTTTTTCTACGCTGTTTAAAGGCTTTTAAAACTTCAATACCATCCATTTCTGGCATGTTAATATCTAAAACTAACACATCAGCTTTGTTTTTAGCAGACCAGTCTACTACTTGTTTTCCTGTTAAAGAGTATCCTTCTATTTCAAAGTCCTCCTCAGTATTTAATAAGGCGATAACTCCATCTATTAAGATTTTGTGGTCATCGGCTATGTGAACTTTAATCTTCTGATTCATCGTTGTTACGTTTACAAATCTATAATATAAAAATAGTGTGTACAATACCCAATAACCCTATTTGTCATCTAAGGGTTAACCCTAACGAAATAGGGTTAACCCTATTTTTGTTAACATTTCTTTAACATTTGGAGTGTGATTTGAGTGATATCGATACGTGACAAAAATAGAAAACCGAGATATAAATCTCGGTTTTTTCGCACTAAATATACTAAGATGTTAGGTTTATCGTAATCTATCGACAGATTTTACAAGATCTTCATCCTTCTTAATGGCTTTATTTGCTAAAACTAACAGCAAAATAACAATGACAGGAAAAAACATCCCAATACCTTTCTCTGAAACTAAAGCTTCTCCAGATAATGTTTGTGACAGATATATCAATATGCCTAATAAAAAAAGGTTTATCAATATGTTTAAACGCCCTAAAACAAATTGCAACTGACGGTTTTTAAATAAAAACAAGGTTACAAATGATAATAAAGCTGAAGCAAAAAATAATATAGGAGTTGTTTTTTCTAAAACAGAAACTCCTGAAAATAGATCGACTATATATATAGGTAGGTTAGTTTGAGAATTAGTCCAAAGACTAAAGATAAACGTTAAACCTGCAGAAATAATTCCTGCAATTAATAAATAGATAGATTGTTTTCTTTGTATCATATTTTTTATTCGATAGCAAATGTAATATTTCTTTTTAGAAAAAGAAATATTACAAGTTAAAATATTTGTATATATTTGTCACGTAAGTAACTGCACACGTCGATAATTATGTAGCCCCTATATAATTACAATCAAATTAAAACTTAAATACAACTATATCTTTTTTTCATAAAGGATTATACATAACTTAATTATTTTACGAATGTTCGAGATTTCGGAATTAAAAACTAAAAAACTAATAGATTTACAAACAATAGCAAAAACTATAGGTTTAACAAAAGTAAGTCAGTTAAAAAAGTTAGATTTAGTTTATAAAATTTTAGATGCACAAGCTGAAACTAATGCAAATGAAGCTAAACCTGTAGAGGAAAAGCCTAAAAGAAGAAGAATAGAAAAATCTGAAGAAACCCAAAAACAGCCAAAAGAAAAAGTTGTTAAAAAGGTAGCTGTTAAAGCGGAAAAAAAAGAAACTCCAGTTGTTAATAAGGTTGAAGCGGTTAAAGATAAAGTCTCAGAAGAAAAAGAAGTTGTTGAGGTTAAAAAGCCAGCTCCAAGACCAAGGCCAAGACCAAGAGCAGAGGTAGAAGCAAAGAAAAAAGCTTTAAGTTCAGAGCAGCAAGCAGAACCTAAAAAACAAACAGAGACAAAAAAACAAGCTACACCGACACCAAGGCCAAGAGCACAGGTAGAGGCAAGCAAGAAGTCGCAACATAAAAATCAGAATGCTAAAAAATCACATAACAAAAGTGGTAATAAGTATAGAGATCCTGATTTTGAGTTTGACGGTATTATAGAAAGTGAAGGTGTGTTAGAGATGATGCCAGATGGTTATGGATTCTTACGCTCGTCAGATTATAACTACTTATCATCACCTGATGATATTTATGTTTCGCAATCACAAATAAAATTATTCGGATTAAAAACCGGAGATACTGTTTTAGGTAATGTACGTCCACCAAAAGAAGGTGAAAAGTATTTTCCTTTAATTAGAGTATCAAAAATAAATGGATTAAATCCTAATATTGTTCGTGATCGCGTATCTTTTGAACACTTAACTCCGTTATTTTCTGAAGAGAAATTCAACTTAGCAGAAAGAGGAAGTTCATTATCTACAAGAATTATCGATATATTTTCTCCAATAGGTAAAGGGCAGCGTGGTATGATTGTATCACAACCTAAAACTGGTAAAACAATGTTATTAAAGGATGTTGCCAATGCGATTGCAGCAAATCACCCTGAAGTATATCAAATTGTTTTATTAATTGATGAAAGACCAGAAGAGGTTACAGATATGAAACGTAATGTGCGTGGAGAAGTAGTTGCATCTACTTTTGATGAACCTGCAGATAAGCATGTTCGTGTTGCAAATATTGTTTTAGAAAAAGCAAAACGTTTGGTAGAATGTGGACACGATGTGGTAATTTTATTAGATTCAATTACACGTTTAGCAAGAGCTTATAACACTGTTGCGCCTGCTTCAGGTAAAATATTATCTGGTGGTATAGATGCTAATGCATTGCACAAACCAAAGCGCTTCTTTGGTGCGGCTCGTAATATTGAAAACGGTGGTTCGTTAACGATTATTGCTACAGCACTTACCGAAACTGGTTCGAAAATGGATGAGGTTATCTTTGAGGAATTTAAAGGTACTGGTAACATGGAATTACAGTTAGATCGTAATATTTCTAATCGTAGAATTTATCCGGCTATTGATTTAATTAAATCAAGTACACGTCGTGATGATTTATTATTAGATGAGAAAACTGTTCAGCGTATGTGGGTGTTGCGTAAATATTTAGCAGATATGAATCCTGTTGAAGCAATGACATTTATTAATGACAGAATTAGAGTTTCTAAAAATAATGAAGAGTTTTTAATTTCTATGAACGGATAGTTCACTGAAATATAATTTATAAAAAATCCCGCTGCAAAGCGGGATTTTTTTATTTAGGAACAATAATTTGATGTAAAGGAATATCAAATTTATGAGTATCTTCTATTTTTTGTGTTGGAGGGAAAAAATTAAGACCAATCGTTTTGGTATCTTTTCTGCAAGCGACTAGAAATCGATCATAAAATCCTTTTCCGTAGCCAACTCGGTAGTTTTGTTTATCAGAAATTAGCATAGGCACAAATACTAAGTCGATTTTTGTTACCTTAACTTCTTCTGCATTTATAGGTTCTGGAACTCCAAATTTATTTACAGCAATTTTGGTGTCTTCTTTTAGATAAAAATGAGAAAGTGAATCGTCAGTAAAATTACATTGACTCACAATAATTTTTTTATCCTTTTTCCTGAAGAAATCAATAATTGGTTGTGTATCAATTTCATTGAACTTCCGCATCGATAAAAACAAGTGAACATTATTGATATCGTTAAAATCTATATCGAATATTTGTTGATATATGCTTTCTTGAAACTTTGTTTTTTCAACCTCAGTTAAGTTTTTTCTCTTCTGTTTGTATAATTTTCTAAGATCTGATTTTAGCATTTTCACATCGCTTTTAATTCTTCTTGCAGTTTTCTTGTTAAACCTTTTACAATTAAATCATAAGAATGATCTATTAATTGAAAAGCAAAATCGTCAGAAACATCGTTATTTAAAGTAACAGTATTCCAATGTTTTTTATTCATGTGCCAACCAGGGTTTATACTTTCATATTCACCTCGAAGTTCTAAAGATTTATCAGGGTCGCACTTTAAATTTACCTTAGTTTCTCCTTTTTCCCAACTATCCAACCCAGTTAAAGCAAACATTTTATTCATTACTTTAAAAACGAGTGTAACCTCATCAAAAGGAAAATGCTCTGTAACCCCTTTTTTAGTAATACAATAATCTCTTAGCTGTTCTATATGCATTATTTTGATATTTTTTTAGTAGATTCAGGTATTTCTAGCGTAGAGAAATCTAGCTTCCATCCAATTGTTTCTACAAGGTTTTGCATTAAAGAGATAGCCTCTAAAGCTTCTTTGTTTGCAGTTTGCATTAAGTTGCTTTCTGGTATTTTTTGTAAAATATGCTCTTTAGCTTCTTTGTTTACTGTTGTTAAATCATCTGAACTAAACTTGTTTAATAATCCGTTTTGAATGTCGTAAAAACGCAGGTTAGGTTCAACCGAAAAAACTTCTGGCTCCGGAAATTCTGATAAGATTAATATTTTTTTCTTGGTATCGGTATGCATTTTAATTTTTCTAAAATCAAAACCAATATGCACTTTCGCATTAATTAAAATAATAGCTTTTTTCTTACTAGTAAACAAACCTAAAAACTTTTCTTTAGAGTTTTCATGATGATAAATTTCAGCGAATTCTCCTTCGATAGTGATTAACTTAGATACCTTTTTAATTTTATCAAGTAAGATAACAGATTGCTTCTCAGTTAAACTTTTTTTAGTTACTGATGAAAATTTTTGAAAAATAAAATAAGCGCCAATTGCTCCGCCTATTAAGCCTAAAAAAAGTAATTCCATAAATACGAATTTACGTAAAATATGGTGGAGAATAAAAAGGCTTAAGAAAAATCTTAAGCCTTTTATTGAGGGAATAGCAACGTTTTTTTAGATTAATAGATACCTATATAAAATGAATCTGCTCCATTATCAAGTTCGGCACCTTTTGTATAGCCATCAGGTGAAGTACTTTTAGGATCGAAACTATATATGTTCCCTTTTTCACCAAGAGGAGCAATAGCCATATGAAATTTACCATCTTTACCTAAAACACCAGATTGATAATACCACATCCATAAGTTGCTAGGTACATTTAGTTTTACAGCAGTATTGTTATATAAATCAATTCTTGTAACTCCCCAAGGTGTTGTTTTATCGCTGCCACTTCCTATCGAAGCATCATAATAGGGTGCATAAGCAATACCGTTACCAACATAATACCATCCGTTAGCACCAACTTGTGTCATTCCTAATGCAGTAGATAAGTCTAATTGATATGTGTCATCATAGTTTCCGTTTTTAATACGAACTAATTTTGCAGGGTTAGAAGTTAAATGATAAATATCTCCTTTTTCATCTACATGATATACAGGAGCTCTGTAGCCATAAGTAGATCCTTTAGCAACTTCAGATTCTAGTAATACAGGGTTTTTTAAAGAAGGATAATCTACAACTAATGTAGTAGCTTTGTATTCATCGGTTCTAATATTTTCATCAGTATTTGGATCATAACCTCTTTTGGCTACACCGTAATAAGCTTTTCCGTTTTGAATTGTTGGATTGTCAATTCTCCAAATATGTAAACCATCTGCTGTTTGTGGTATTGCTACCTCTTCTTTTTCAGCTAAAGATAAATCTGCAAGTTCAATTCTCTGTAAAATTGCTTTCGCGTCTGTATGTGTGTATACGTCATCTTTATATATTTTTTCGGTATTAATAGCATGTACTAGTGCATCATCTTCGTTAAGAACTTTCCATCGAGGGTAAGCGGTTCCCATTGCTACTTGAACACTTGTTTCTTCTAGCTGAGTGTAATTTGAAGCTCCGTTTATTTCATATTTATAAAGTATACCACCACCATAACTAAGGTTGTATAAAAATTTACCAGAAGGAGTACCGTAAATTCTTGCCGTACGTACCGATGGAACCTCAAAACCTTTACCTTTAAAAGAAATAGAGCCTTCTTTTAATTCAGGAAAAGCCTGAACGAAAGTAGCAGAGTTACCCGTAGATCCTACTCCAAAAGCTACGTTGTAAAATTCTTGAGTACCTGTAGGTGTTTTATCTTCGATAGTATCATTTGATTCGCAACTTATAAACAAGGTACTTGCAAAGGCAGTTGTTAATAGCAATGATTTGCTTATTGATATTAAATTTGTTTTCATAATTGTAATTTATATTTAGATTTAAAATTTGATTAAAATAGTGGTCTATACGTAAGTTTTAAATAAAATGACCTGCCTGGTTTTTGCATAGCCCAATTATCAAAAACTTGCTTGTCGGTGATGTTTTTAGCATTAAAACTTAAGGATGTTTTGTTGTTAGGAGCTGTGTAAGAAATACCTAAATCATGAAGTGTTTGTGTTGGTATGTAGGCTTTTCCTTTGCTAGCTAAGCTTTCCCAGTTTCTGTAGAATTGATGTGTATATCCGAAATTGTAATTAATAGATAGTTTTGAGTTTTTCTTTATAAAGTCATTGAATTTGTATTCTACATAAGTATTTGCAGTTAAATACGGAGCATTTCTTAATCGGTCTTTATAATAAATATATTCTGATCCAAATTCATCATATCTTAAGTTATAACGGGCATTAAAATTAGAAAAATTAGAAGTGATAAATAAGCGATTGTTATAGTTGTACTTTAATTCAAGATCATAACCAGTACTTTTTACTTTACCTAAATTTTCAAAGCCATAGGTGTCTGAAATACTTCCGCTAATTCCTCTTGTAATCAGGTTTTTTATATCTCTTATAAAGAAATTAGTTTCAATATTAAAATGATGTTTTTTTGTAGTGTAAGTTCCTAAAAGAAACCCTAGGTTAAAATTCGTACTTGTTTCTGGTAAAAGAGTATAAGTTGGTTGGATGTTATCACTAGTATTTCCTAATAATTCTGAAATCCCAGGCATTCGCAATGCTTTTTCGGCAGAAGTTAATAGGGTTATTTTAGGAGTTATAGCAAACGAAATAGCTGCTCCGTAACCATTGTGACTAATGTTTTTTTTATACGTAGTAGCAACAATTTCTTGTCCTGCCTTTTTAGGGTCAGATAGTTTTACATCTTGTTTGTACTGTTTATAGAAGAGGTTTGTTTTTAGCTTTTTTGTAAAAAAATTACTTTCATAAGAGTAGCTAATTATTTGCTTGGTAAGATATCTTGTATCTGTTAAATCTCTTTCTGCTTGTGGACGTAGTGGATCGTCAATATCTCTTGTAAATCTGTTATAAAAGTAATGTAGCCCTATTTTATGCTGAGGATGTAGTTGGTAGTAAAGCCCTGTTCTATTGGCTATATTAATTTCTTTGTTTTCAGCTAATGTAGCATCACCTGCTTCTCCGCCATTACTTTGCCAATTAACAGGATCACCATTATTATCTCTTATGATTTTTCCTAGCCAACTATACATATAAGGAACGGTGTCAATTACAGTACGGTTTGTATGAGAAAAAGAGGTAAAGGTGTTAAGAGATAAACCATCGATTACGATATCCTTTTTTCGGTACTTAAAAGATAGCATCTTACTAGTACGTTTGCTTTTTCTATTGCCATATACAATATCCATAACAGGACCTGTTTGTATATCATTTTCCATGTCAGATATTATTAAACCTAAAGTAATTTCATCGGCCCATTTTATTGAAGTATATCCAATGTTTGTTTTTATTCCTTTAGATTTATATTTGTCATGAAAACGTTCTGCTCTCACGTATTTTATTTTCCCTGTATTTGGGTTTATAACATAAACATTATCGCCCCAAACCTCATAATTATTATCTGTACTATTTAAAAAAGTTGAAACATCTATATTGAAGTTTGTTATAGGGTTTCTGTAGCCACCATCAATATTAACTTGATGTGTATTAAAAGATCCATATGAATATGATGCACTAAGATGTGTATCAATACTTTTTTTAATAATAATATTAATACCGCCACCCAAAGCATCCTCTGTTAACTCGGCAGGCAAAACACCTTTGTAGGTTTCAATGCGTTCTATCATTGCGGGAGGAATACTTGACAAAGAAAAAGACTCCCCGTAATTTCGAATCGGAATTCCATCAATAAAAACCCTAACAGAATTACCGCTTAAACCATTAAGATTAAAATGTGTGTGAGAACCAAGTCCTCCACTTTGTCTTATTTTAACGCCTGCTGTTCTACCTAAAATTTCGGTTGATTGTAGGTTTTGAATAGCTAACTTTTGAGTGTTCGCTATAGCAACCGAAAACCCTTTTTCTTTAATAACTTTCCCTTTAGACTTACTAGTTATAGTAACATTATCTAACGTGGTGCTTTCGTTGTTTTCTAAAACAATAGTTAAATAATCTGATTTTTTAGTTAAATCTACCTCTACTGTAATTCCATTTGTTTCGTAGGCTTTAATAAAAACAGTGTATTTTCCGGCAGGAATATCAGAGAAAATAAAATTTCCGTTCTCATCTGTATAGGTGTTTTTACTTATTTGTTTAATATAAACCAAAGCTAGTTCAGCCGGTACACCATTTTTATAGACTACTTTACCGGTTAAGCTTTTTAACGAAGCTTCTTTTGGTGTTTTACTGTAACAGTTAAAACTTATTAGAAGTGATATTGATAATAAATATAAAGCGTTCAAAATTTATTTAGATTAGATTTAAATAGCGAGGCAAATATAATTATTGTTTTTATTTAGATTGGTTAAAAATTAAATATTTTTAATTTATTTTGAAATAGCTAGTTCATAGGTCTGATAAAAAAATAATGTGTTTTATAACAGGTCAATAGCAGTGTAAATCAGATTAAAGTATTTAGTTTTTTCAGCAATGAAAAGAAGGGAGGCTTTGAAAAACAGCAGAAAAAACAATATTATAATTCTTTTTAAGGCAGAAAATATCTATGATTTATAAAATAACGTAGATTAATTGTTGAAGGAGAGTGGGGGTAAAACAAAAAAGACTTAAGAAAAATCTTAAGTCTTTTAGTCGGGGTGGCAGGATGATAACTAAACCGCCACTATGCAGTAAAATCAATACTTTAGGAAAAGTGCTAAAACAGTGTGAACCGAATTGTAGACCTAATGGTTAAATTGAAATAGTATGTTTTGTTTAAACGTCTAAAACAAATTTACGATTTTAACTTCATTAAAACCAAACAAATAGCGTCAAATATTATGATTAATCTATTAAATATTTATTAATAGTTTCTTCCTCAATACCACTATAATTAGCAAAATCTTGTACTGTTATAAATTGATGAGGTTCTTTATCCAAAAAGCTTTTTATATCATTTAAAAGCTTTCGCCCATAACGTTCACTGCGTCCTGTAATGCGCTGAATATCTTTTGGGTATATGCAAGCTCTTTTTTGATTCATAATACAATATCTATGCTTTATCCATACTTGAACCATATTCTATAATTATAGGATAATGGTAATAATACGTTGTTAAAATGTTGACAACACGTTAGTGCTATCAATATTTTAATGACGTTTTTGGTTTTATCGGAATGAATGACCAAAAACGGAATTTGATTTTTTTCTGTGAGCTATAAAGTTACGTGATTTGAAATTATTAATTAAAAATAAAATCTTATGGCTAAACAGACAGGTATTATCAAATTAAAAGGAACTATCGGAGGTATTTCTTTTTACAAAACAGGAGATGGACATCTTGCACGAGAAAAAGGAGGCGTGGATAAAAATAGAATCCAGAATGATCCAGCATTTCAAAGAACGCGTGAAAATGGTTCTGAATTTGGAAGAGCAGGAAAGGGTGGTAAAGTATTGCGAAATGCAATTCGTGTGCTTTTGCAAAATGCAAAAGACAAGCGTGTTGTGAGTAGATTAACAAAAGACCTTGTGGCTATTGTTAAAACAGATACGACCAACGAAAGAGGATTGAGAACTATCCAAGATGGAAATTTAAGTCTATTAGAAAGATTTGAATTCAATTTGAATGGCAAATTAGGAGCAACTTTATTTGCTGTATTTACAAATGCTTTTGATAGAGTTACGGGTGATGCAACTTTAAATATTGCTGCTTTTTCTCCAACTTTAAGAGTTGCAGCTCCTGCAGGAACAACTCATTTTAAAGTTGTAATGGGTGCAGCAGAGTTAGATTTTGCAAATGAAACCTCAACATTTGAAAATGATGCAACTGCAATTTTGCCTTATGCTGCAGCTGATACTGCTCCAATTGCTTTAACATCTACTATTACTGCTAATTCAACGTTGCCTGTAGTACAAATTTTAGGGATTGAGTTTTACCAAGAAGTAAATGGACAAATGTATGCGCTTAAAAATGGTGCTTACAATGCTTTAGCAGTTGTCACTATTGATACTCCATAAGTATGGAATTAGTACTTCAGAGAGCGTATTTTAAAGAGGGTACTAATGGTACTCTCTTTCGCTCTGGTTTATTTCTTTGTCATACAATTGAATTGCCCTGGAAAAATAATAAGAGAAATATTTCTTGTATTCCAGAAGGAGAATATCAAATTGAGCCCCGTTTTTCTATACGATTTCAACATCATTTAATTTTAAAAGCAGTAAAAAGCAGAAGTTATATTTTATTTCATCCTGCAAACGATGCTTTAAAAGATTTAGAAGGATGTATTGCTCCAGTAACTTATTTAAGTGGCATAGGAAAGGGTATTTATTCAAAAGATGCTATGCAAAAGTTACTGTCTCTGGTTTACCAAGCTAAAGACAGAAAGGAAATTATTTTATTAACTATTAAATCACAAAATTATGAACATAGTAGAACGTTATAAAAAGCCAACACCAAAGTTCTTCAAAATTTTACGAAATATCGGTATTGCTTTGGCAACAGCTGGGGGCGCAATTATTGCAGCTCCAATTGCAATACCATCTTTGGTTGTAACAATTGCCACTTATATGACAGTTGTTGGAACTGTGGCTACTGCAGTAAGTCAAGCAGTTGTAAAAGATGAAGATAGTTCTGAAATTGAAGTAAATTCAACAAAATAATGGACGATAATACTAAATCTGCAATTGTTGGTGGTACTTTTTTTTCATCTGTAGTAAATATTGGTGTTGAAGATGTAGCTACAACTATAATTTTAGCAGTTATTGGTGCTATTGTAAGTTTTTTTGTTTCAATTATTTTAAAATACATATTCCAGAATCTAAAAATTAAAACGAAAAAGTAGAGTTACATAATTTTTATGTTGGAATTAGGTCAACAAATAAAGTGCATTATAAAAATAGTGTACTTTTTTTATGCGTTTTTTTAATAAACGGTTTTAAATTATTTTTTACTTAACGAAATGAGACAAACAAAGAATTTTGATAAAGAAACTAAATGAATTTAGCAGAATTTTTGTGCAGGAGAATGAGATAAGGAAAAAATATCAACGAATATTATCGTTTTTAAAGATTGATAAACAGAGGTGGGTTTGAGCGTGGAGTTTATCAAACTTTAAAAATGGTAGCCCAATGGCGATTGAATGAAAATTATTAAAGACGAAGTACGTAGTGCGCTGGCAGAAGCGAAAATAAGTGTGTATTTTTTTATTTGTTCTGTACTATTTTTCTGATTGTTTTTGTAAAAAGTGAATGCCTCGAAAAATGTGTTTATTGACCCTAAATTTCTATGTTTACTAAATTGTTTTTTATCTTGGATTAGCATTTGCTTTTGTGAAAACAATATTATCTAATTCTCTTACAAATAAAAAAATATACTCTTATTGGCTTTTTCTTGATTTTATAGGTGCTTTAGAATTATTCTTATTATTTCTAATTTTCAATGATTTATAACTCTAATCTATTGAAACTAAAAAAGCACTTATAAAAACAATGCAACAATTACGAAATGTTATTTAAATATCTAAATGTTATTAATTACTAACTATGTGAGCGTTGGAAGAGCGGCTATTTTACATAATGGCGTTATAGTGCCTGGAGTTTTTACGAAAGAGCAGTATAACAGCCCATTATGTAAAGATAGCTTTGGGGAGTTTTGTGTTTTATGAAATAATATAAACGCGTTGCTTTTTATAGTTGTGTAATGAGTTTGCGAATGGAACAAGCTGTAAAATGCAACTACCTTTAGAGTTTTAAAACGCTAAACTTGCATTGGCGCGCGGAACAAACCAAAAGAGAGAGATTTTTTGCTTTTGCAACAAACTGGATTTTGGTTTGTGGGGAATTTAACTATTATCAAGTAACTTATGATGCAGTTTTATATTCTCAATTTCATAAACTTTTGTAGCAGTGCATTCTAATTTATCTGGATTGAAAATGGCTAAATTATAACCTGCAGCAAATAATGAACTCTGGTATTCTACACCATCAAAACCTAATGATTTTATATATTCACAGATATATTGAGTAGGGATATAATCTAATGTTTTATCCTTTTTTCTTATTGGAAGTGATAATTCTTTTTGTAAAGTATAAATAAAAGGTAAATATTCTATGTAACTCTTTATATCCTCTCTTTCAGACCAATAAATAGGATCTGTTGCAATATTTCTAAAACTAATAACTTTTAATTCTTTTATTACTGCAAACTCACCAATTGTGACATAATCAAAGATGGTACTTCTTGTTTCGTATAAAGCAGTTTCTAAAGAGTTTGCTATATATAAATATGATATCCCTTTAGGATTTGCTCTACCAGCTGTAGCTAATTCTGGTTTAGGTGGATTACCCATATTATTTTTATCAAAACCTATCTTATCAGAAATTCTTGACCTGTAAAAAGTTTCATCAACATTAATATCTCTGATTAAACTACTTTGTATAATTGATTTAAAAATTTCAAAGTTTAAAGAATTACTCGCAAAATAACGGTTTGCGAATTTAATTTCTTTTTTAAAATCATTCCAAATATTGTGAATCTTTGTTTCTTCCTGAAGAATATTTGATGATACTTGATTTTCAAATAAATCATTGAAATCTTCGATTTCATCTATGAAAATAGATTTAAAAAGAAACTTATTGTTAACAACTAAATCCGTTGTGAGGTTAAAGTTTTTTTTAATAGAAGCAGAAATATCAAGTTTAGATTTTGTATCAACTTCATAAAGAGAAAATATATTTCTAAAATAATCTGCTAATTCTTTTGCTAAATAAATTGAAACATTATCCGATTTACAGAAGTCGCATTCACCTTTTTTATTATAAGAATCGATAATACTTTTTAGGTATATACTATTAAAACAATTTACACAACAATTCATAATTAAATCTTATCTACAATTAATTCGATATGATTCATTATTGATAGTTTTTTTAAGGTACCTAAACCAGGGAAATGTCCTCGATTATGAAGATCTTTATAAACTTCAACAGCTTTGGTGTTTATATTATTGCTAACACACCAATTAACAAGTTTTTCAAGTGCTTCTGCGAATTTACCACCTATATCAGATACATCACCATTTGAGTCAGATACAAAATGTTTTACCATTATTTTACCTGATGCATTAATGTAAGATAAATGCATTGCAACAGCTCTTGGTAAAAAACCTGAATCTGAATAGTTGTCGCCAACCGTTAAAAAGTCAGAAAAACCGAAAAAACCTTCATCTTTATAAAAACTATATTCTTCAGAAAAAGGACTTTCACCAACTTCAAGATAATCTGCATTTCTTGGCATATCTCTAAAATAATCATCTAATGAAATTCTACTATCTTCAGAGAATAATCTATAATAACGCCTACTTGTATGACTAAAGTAAATAATATTGTAAACAACGTTTATGTTATTTTGAATTTCTGTGATGCTAACCTCTGATATTTCAGAATTATGAATTAAAGTGACACCCTTACAGTTTAATTCTAAATTATTTATACTTTCAATTAAAGCTGGAATTTGCTCTTCTATTTTTGAATCAATAATTATTGCAATTTGATAGTTGCTGTAATGTCCCAAAACTTCTTTAAGAAGTTCTATGATTTTATCCCTTTCACCAACTAAACCACCAACTTTAGGGTTAATAATAACACTAAAATTTACATTTTTTGTTGCTAAAGTTTTTAGCGCAGATTTTAATGTTGAAGAACCTTTGATTGGTTCAATTACAGGTGAGATTTTAGCAGGAAAATTTGGAAGTAATCCACATAATTCACGTAATGCGATTAATTCAAATTGTTTACCTCTGACATATGGGAAATACATAGCTTACTTTTTTTATAAAGAAAATCTTCTAATTCAATGAAATCTTTTTTTGAAAAATTTAAAGTGTAACAGATATGTTTTAATGAATCTGGGACTAAATCATCGTTAAATAATTCTGGATTAGAAATATTTCTAAATTTTAATTCTTTGATAACTAATTTTTGAAACTCTAAAATATCTATTTTTTTTGAAAGTTTAAAACACTCTCTAAAAATTAGTGTGTTAGGAACTACAGGAATTGCTCCAAAATGTTTTTTCAGTAAACTAATATATTCATTTTTTCTTAAACTCTTGAATAGTGTTTCGTGGGAAAATGAAAAATTTTGTTCTGCTTTTTTAATAGTTTTAAGCGCGTTTCTTTTTGTTAATTCAATTAAACCAATTTCTGTGTTATGAAACTTAACTAATAGATTAGGAATGTGTTTTGAATTTGAAACCACATAGATTTTATCAGCAAATTTTTTATAATCTGCTAATTGTTTATCCAATTTATCTAAACCATCTAATTCAGTTTTAATCTCATAAACGCGAGCTTCACCATTTAAAATAACAAAATCTGCTATTGAATTACCAATTTTAAATTCTGATAATGCTATTGATTTTTTTAAGCTATACTTTTTAAGAAGTTTTTGATTTAAAAGGATGTTTTTATAAATATATTCATTTTTGTAAGTACCTAAAAGTGATTTGTAAATAGCATTAATGACTTCAAAGTTAGTGGTAGAATCTGATATTTTAGTGTGTTTGTTAATACGATAAAATGTATCAAAATAATTCTTATCCTTTACTATTTTTTTAAAATTAGCAGGAGATAGAATTTGTGATAAATTCCTTAAACTTTCTATATTTTTAGCTACTTGCATTATTTTACAAAGTTAACAATTTACAAAATTTTATCTAAATGATTTAAAAACTATTTTCGTTTATCTAAACTTTCTTTATCAAAAGCAATCAAATTAAATAATTCTCGCATTCTGGAACGTACACGAATACCATATCTGCTCTCTAATTCTTGTGCATTTAAGTTTGTAGTGGTGTGTGTTCTAATTTTACGTTTTAAGAACAAATCATAGCGAGAAAGAAGTATTTCTCCCATTACATTGCAATCTTTACCAAAATGTCTTCCTGTGGTTTCTACACCTAAATCATCAAAACAGTAAAAACCATTATTACCATAATCTTCAATAATTTTAAAACCACTTTTATTAAAACTGAAAGTGATATTTCTTGCAGGGATTAGACTATGTTGATTTTGATGAGGTACAATAAACGGTAATAATTGCATCAAACTGGTTTTACCACAACCAACAGGACCAGATAATAAAATTCCTTTGTTAGGATCTATCTTTAATTTTCTACAAGTTTCAAAATCACGAATAAAATAAATACAGAGCTTGTATAAAATTGCTTCATCTTCTGGATATATTTTGAAGTTTTTACCAAAAAGCAGCTTTCCTTTTGCTTCTAAATAGATTAGCATTTTTGGAAAATCGTATATTATTTGATTTCCCTTTTGTTCGCCTAATTGAAATTGCACACTTCCTTCTTGAATGATATGTGGTTGTATTTTAATCATAAAGGTTCGTTGTAATTTTTATTTTTACTGGTCTTTAGGTTGTCTTGATTTTGGCTAACTGATTTATTCGTTTCTTTATTTTTTATTTCTTCAGCTTTTATCATCCAGTTTTTAGCTGTTGCTTGCCAATTGACAATTTTTGTTTTACCACCAACTTTCCAGCCAATGCCTTGGTAATGGTTGAAGAATTTTTGCGCTTCAATTATTGGCCATTTTTCTTTTTTGAAAAAATCAATAACTATTTTTTCATTTTTGGGCTGGTCAAGTTTATTAATGTTTTTATTGTTTCTATTAGTTTGTATATGTTTATTAATAGATACCAGTGCTTGTCCACTGCTTGTCTCGATATTGGTATTGTTGTGTACCAGAGCTTGTCCAGTACTTGTCTCGAATTTGAACATCTTAATTTTACTTCCTTTATAAGGGTTATGTGATGGATAATAAATGATATATTTCCAATGACTTAATTCTTTAATACACTTGTGATAAGTTGATTTTGAGCCAATTTTAGAAAAGCACATTACCTCTTCACGATTGATATAAAATTCTTCAGGAAATCGATTATTATTCCAGATTTGGAATAACCCTACATACAAGCTTATATGTGTTGGGTTTAAACGATTGTCTTTTGAAAATTGAAAGAAAACTCCTTTTAGGTGTTTTATGAAGTTTACGTTTTGCATAATTTATATCAATACTTTTTTGCTTGATCAAAAAGTATTCAAAAAATCAAGACTCACTTTCATTTTCTTTGAATTCTACTTTTTATTACACTTACGAATCCAGACCGTAAACTCTTTGGATTCACCAGTTCCATAAAAATTGAATTTCTACTAAAAATAAAATAGGTCGGATTTAGATTCTGACTATATATAATATATTCCTTTTTTTTATGATGAGATTGCTTCACTTTGTTCGCAATGACGTTTAGAACTTGTTGTGAATGCGATTTTCTTCTAGTATTTTTTGAATTTCTTCGTAGTCGTAATAAATAACACCACCAACTTTAGAATAGGGGAGTGTTCCATTGATTCTTAAATTTTGTAATGTACCTGGAGAAATACTTAACAAGTCTCTAACCTCTGGAGATTTTAACCATTTTTTAGGTGCGAAACCTGATTGATGGTTAATCATTGCTTTAATGTCTTCTAATAATTCTTCTTTGAACTCTCTTAAATCTTCTGTAGTAATAATAGTTGCTGCCATTTTCTAACAATTTTAGTAAAGAAGCTGTTGAATGCCCCCACATTCAAGCAGCTTCTTTTGGTTAATTTAGTTCACGATTTTTCTGTTATTATGTGAGTGTGAACCAACGATTTGACTTTCGTTAGGCAAATATGATATGATTTATTGAAGTTTATACACAAGTAAAACCCAACTTGGGTAATTTTATATCTACATTTTTAATACGTTGTATTGACATTGATTGCTATTCTCATTATTTTTTTTTGGTAACAAAAAAGTGCAAATTATATGTAAATAATTTGCACTTAAAAACACCCAGCTTGGGTATTTATTCATCAGAATCTAACATCTTATTTTCTAAGGATTGTTTAAGTTTATCTATGAATTTGGTTTGATTAATTTTGCGTGAACGAATTTCTAAAAATGTCCTATAATAATCACCAAGGTCTATATTAAACATTTGCTCGCAAGCTGATGCCATTTCTTTAATATCTGCAGTACCACTATTTACGGAACCAGAACTATGAAGTGCATAGATAAGCTCTATTAAATCGGTTTTATTTCCAGTCCAAAATAATTTTGATTGCTTTTGAAAAGCGTTATAATTTGCTTCCATACCATTGTTATTTTCAAGTTTATCAATTTCAGTTTTTAAATAAATTATTAGCATATCATAAGCAAGAATTGTGGCTACAGTAGAATCGTGGCTTGTAGAAAATTTATCATCTGCGAAAAAAGAAAGAGAATCTGGAAATAAACGAATATTAGCTTTTCCTCTTATAAAATATTCGTTATCCAAAAAAGTAGCACCTCGTCTATAATAATGATAAAACTCTAAATTATCATTAAAATAATTTTGCAACCTATCTATATGTTTGTTAAAATACTTTACTTGAGATTTGTTACTACTTCTTGGTCTTTTACTTTCAATACTAAATAATTTCACATAATAAATTAATTTACTAAAAACTTGAGGCTTAATATTTTTGAAAAAATAGATTTCATCAGAAGTTGATGCTGATTTTCGTTTTAACAAAAGTTCTCTTATTTGTTCAAGAGCTCTTTGAGTTACCTTAATACCCTCTTCAGACTTCTCTAAAACGCCTTCAATTTCTTTTTCTAAAAAATCTAAATTAGAATCTAATTTTTTTACTATTCTTTCAATTTTTTTCAACTTACAGTAGTTATGAGGACAATAAATCTGGTTTGTTTAAAAATACTTTACTTTAAAAAAATTAAAATAAATACAATGACTTTAATTATTTAACGCCATTGCATTCGTTGTAATCTTACAGCATTCAAAATTGCTAATAACGCAACACCTACATCAGCAAATACAGCTTCCCACATTGTTGCTAAACCACCTGCACCTAATATTAAAACAACTATTTTAACACCAAAAGCTAAAATGATATTCTGCCAAACAATTTTTCGAGTAGAACGACTAATTTTTATTGCTTTAACTACTTTTGAAGGTTGGTCTGTTTGAATTATGACATCTGCTGTTTCAATAGCGACATCACTTCCCAAACCGCCCATTGCAATTCCAACATCACTCGCTGCTAAAACTGGTGCATCATTAATACCATCACCTATAAAAGCTATTTTGTTTGCTGGATTTTGCTTTAAAATTTCAACTTCATTTAATTTATCCTCTGGTAGTAAACCTCCTTTAGCATTTTCAATATTCAATTCTTTTGCTACTTGTTGGGTAATGGATTCCTTATCTCCAGAAAGCATCATTATATTATTAATACCAACTTTATGTAAGGCTGTAATTGTTTCTTTTGCGTCCTCCTTTAATTCATCTGCAATGACAACATAACCTGCAAATGTATTGTCTATAGATACTAATACTATAGATTCTACAATAGTTTCTGTTTCCTCTAAAACTTTAATATTATTAGCTGTCATTAGGGCTTTATTACCAACTAAAACAGTCTTGCCATTCACGATACCTTTTAAACCTTTACCTGCTATTTCAGTAACTTCGGAAGCCTCATAATCTGCACCTTCATCTTTATATTCCAAAATGGCTTTTGCAATAGGATGTGTGGATTGTTCTTCCATAGCCATCAGGTATTTCATAAATTCGGACTCGTCCCAACCAATAGCTTTGATTACTTTGATTTTGAAAACTCCTTTTGTAACTGTTCCGGTTTTATCCATAACCAACGTATTTATTTTGGTCATTGCATCGAGAAACGAAGCGCCTTTAAATAAAATTCCGTTTTTTGAAGCTGCACCCAATCCTCCGAAATAACCCAATGGAATAGAAATTACCAAAGCACAAGGACAAGAAATCACAAGAAAAATTAAAGCTCTGTATAACCAATCTCTAAAGACATAATCATCTACAAAAAAGTATGGTAGAAACGTAACACCTATTGCTAAAAACACAACTATTGGCGTGTAGATACGTGCAAATTTTCTAATGAATAATTCTGTTTTAGATTTTCGAGCTGTGGCGTTCTGTACCATATCCAAAATTCTTGCAATGGAACTGTCTTTAAATTCTTTGGTGGTTTCTATTTCAATTACACCGTCCAAATTAATGCTGCCTGCAAAAACTTTTTCACCTTTTGCAATCGTATCAGGTTTACTTTCTCCTGTTAATGCAGCTGTGTTGAATGAACCTTTTTTGGAAAGTAGAATACCATCTAAAGGAATTTTTTCTCCCACACGCACTTGCACTTGTTCGCCAATTTCAACCGTTTCTGGACTCACAGACACATAATCATTGTTGCGATATACCAGAGCTTCATTTGGTCTTACATCCAATAATGCTTTTATATTTCCTTTTGCTCTGTTAACAGCTGCATTTTGAAATAGTTCCCCAACTGCGTAAAACAACATTACTGCAACACCTTCAGGATATTCGCCAATAATAAACGCACCAATAGTAGCAATGGACATTAAAAAGAACTCTGTAAACACATCTCCTTTTTTAATACTTTCCCATCCTTCTTTTACTACAGGAAGACCTACTGGCAAATATGCTATACCATACCATACAATACGCAACCAATCTTTAAAAAATGCAACATCAAAATAATCTAAAGCAATGCCAATAATTAGCATTGTAAAACTTATGATTGCTGGAATATAGGCTTTAATTTGACTTGAATTGCCACTATGATCGTGACCATCATCGTGACTATGTTGTTCTTCTGAATCTGGTTTTAAATCTCTTAAATTGACTTTCTTTTTTTTCATTTTGAATTGAATAAATTTTTAATATCATTAGGAATAGGCATACGTTTTAATGGTGGTACATTTGCACCTCCTGTATTGCCGATTGGTATGTGATTAATGAACGATTTCCAACCTCCAACAATTAATCTTATTATTTGTCCAAATACTTCTTTGGTGTTTTTTTGCATTAAGCCAAACTTTAGCATTAACCAATGTGAATAGGTATGCTCAATAGGATAAGATTGACCTATAATGTGACTTCTTTCTAAATGATACCACGCATTAGTAAAATCACTGTTAGCCAAAGCAACTTCAAATAAACCAAGTTCTTTATTATAAGCATCTTTTAAATACTTTGGTATTTTATAATTCAGTTTCATTATTATCTCATTTGATTGTAAAAATATAATACCAATACGTGCAATGGAAGTGCAATTATTGTCCACTACATTTATCACAAATACCTTTTACCACCAAGTTTACGTTTTCTGACACAAAACCATCTGGTACTTTTATTTGAGGAATTTTATGCTCTGTTAAGCAAATAGTTTCATTACAGTTATTGCAATGAAAATGCAAATGCAAATCAGTTTCAATTTCACAGCTGCAATCTTGTTCACACAGTGCATATTTAGTAATACCCGTCCCATCATCTATTTGATGCACAATGCCTTTATTTTCAAAAGTTTTAATAGTTCTGTACAGTGTTGTTCTATCAGCTTTGGCAAATGCATTTTCTATGTCACTTAAAGTAACAGCTACTTTTTTACTTAATAGAAACTGTAAAACCAACAGGCGCATAGCCGTTGGTTTTACTTTATTGTTCTCTAATATTTGCTCTATATTTTCCATACTGCTATAAATTATAGCGTTTTAAGGAATCTCCAGTTTTAATTTGAAAGGCATCCTCGATATTTGCTATATAGATAATGCCGTCTCCAGGTTCTTCCGTTTTGCCATTTTTTAAAATTATTTCAATGGCAGCTTGGGCTTCCTCATTTTGACAAACTAATTCCAACTTAACCACTGGACTATCGGTAATATGAAAATCCAAGGAAGGTCTTGCTCCTTTTGATTTGAATGCGCCAGTACCTTCGGCTTGTGAAAGGGTCATACTTTTAAATCCATTATCGGTTAGTGCTTCAATGATTTTTTGGATACGGTTCGGTTTTATAAATGCTTTTATTTCTTTCATATTATAAATTTTTAGAATGTTAATCGATTTTGAACCGAGCCTGTTTTTTAATTTTTAACTAACTAATTAAGACGATAAACAAACTCGGAATCAAAATCTTTGATTGTTATTGAATTAATGTCCGTGTTCCAGTTCGCCCTTGACCATTTCCGAAGACAGGTTATAAGCTCCGTTTATCACGACTTTGGCATCCTTTGAAACTTCGGCAGGAAGATTGACTTCAACAAAGCCTAAATCAGTAATACCGACCGTTACGGGTATCATTTTGAATTTCATTTTGCCCGCTTCCATTTCTTCATCTTCATCCAAAATGAAAATGAAGGATTGCTCGCCTTCTTTTATAATGGCAGCTTCCGGTACGGCAAAACCCTTTTTCTCGCCCTGCACTATGCGCCCTTCCACATACATACCCGGCAATAGGTTTTTATCCTTGTTTTCAATATCTGCCAGAACTTCCAAAGCTTTTGGGTCTGTATTGAAGGTTTTACCAACAGACCGAACGGTTGCTTTAAGCAGTTCATCTGGACGAGAGGCCGTGGAAAAATATATCTGTTGCCCTTGCTTGATTTGCTTTATGTCCTTCTCATATACTTTGAAGTTGACATAAATTTTTGAGTTGTCGCTTATCGAGAACATTTTGGATTGTTGTGCCACGTAATCGCCAAGGCTAATCATTACTTCATTCACATACCCACTTATAGGCGAGGTAATGGGAACAGCGGAATATATCTGTCCTTCCGCCACTTTGTCCGGGTTAATGCTCAACAGTCTCAATTGGGACCGCAAACCATTGACGCTGGATGTTGTAGAACGAAATTTTGACTGTGCCATTTGAAATTCCTTGCCAGAAGAAACACCTTTATCATAAAGAGTCTGCTTGCGCTCAAAATCCTGTTTCAAAAAGACCAATTCATCATTTTTTTCCTGATAATCTTGTTGCATTGCAATGATATCAGGGTGTTCTATATATGCCAACACCTGTCCTTTGCTTACGTTATCTCCGGGTATTACTTTTATGGAACTCACATTTCCACCAACAAACGGACTGATGTTCGCCTTGTCCTGTGGGAAAAGCTCCAACGTACCTGTTACTTTAATGTTGTTCCCTAAATTCCGTTCCTCCAAAGGTTTCATTTCCAAACCGATGGTTTCGGCCTGTTGTTTTGTAAGTTCGACAACGCCTTCTTCCTCGCTGTGTCCACCTTCTTCCTCTCCTTCATCGTGACCTTCTTCGCCGTGCGCATCCTCTTTGGCTTCATTGGTTTTTGATACGCCTTCAGCTTCGTTATGCCCAAGTTCAGATTTTTGGGCATCGTTACAACTTATAAACATAAGTGCAAATAATACGGTACTTACTAATAGTATATTCTTCATTTCTCTTTTTTTAAGGTTATAAATTGCCCAATTGATATTGCATATCAATGGTTTGTTGGTTATACTGATTGATGTATTGTAAATGGTTTTGTTTAATGCGGATGGCACTATTGAGAATCGTGATGTAATTGACGTAATCTATTTCGCCTTCTTTAGATGCCAATTGTGCGGTGGTAATTTGTTCTTCTGCCAAGAGTAGTGCACCTTCTTCGTAATATTGCAAAATCTTCTTTGTTTTTTCAAGGGATTTGGTCAATTGCGACACACGACTTTCCGTGACGGCCTTTTGTTCCAAATATTGATTCTCTGCTACCATTGCGTCTGCCTTGGCTGCCTTGACCCTCGACTTCTGCGGAAAAAACCACAACGGAATACTAATACCTGCCTGATAGGTGTTGAAGCCTGACACTTCATCCACAACCTGTCTGCCATACGATAAGCTGAATTTCGGTAGGAATTGTGATTTCTCAACGCCCACGTTTGCTTTACTTACTTCGGCATTTTGCAAGGCATATTGCAACATTGGGTTATTCGCTACCGAAGTGGAATCTAATGTCGCCATAAAATCCAATGTTTTGTATGGTTCACTAATCGTTTCAATGGATTCATCCGTTCCCAAATATTGTTTTAAGGCACGTTTGGCTATTTCAATATCATCAAAAGCTTGTTGCCTTAATACTTGAATCTGTTGAAATTCGGAAGAGGCCGAAATAAATTCCAACTTACCTGTTTCTCCAGTATCATACCGAAGCTGGGCAGCGGTCTTAAAATTGGCATAAATACTGTCCAATTGGTCTGCAAAGCGCAACTGTGCCTTGTAATAATTTATTTGGTCATACGCCTGCATCACATTACGCACCAATTGTTGTTCACTTGCCACATAAAACTTTTCTCCCAAGGCAATACGCTCTTTGTAAAACTTCGATTTTGAAAATCCGGAAAGCAAATCAATATTGCCCTGTTGTACACCAACGGTGGTCTGTACTCCAGGAAGATTATTGCCATATTCTTCTTTGCCCGTGAAAACTTGGGTGCTACCAAGGTCAAAACTGGTGCCTTTCATAGCCTTTTCCCGTTCAATAAAAGCTTGGCTCTCTTTAAGGGATGGATAATTCTGTTTTGCCAGAGCAATGGCCTCATCAATGGTCAATGTTTTTGGAATTGTACCATCTTGATTGATGTCTTGGGCAAACGCAGTTCCAGAAGCCATCAAACCGCCAACCATCAATAATACAGTTACAATATTCGTTGATTTGTTGACATAACTTACATCTCCATCGTTATTGTTTCGTTCCTTTCTCGATTCGAGCCAATAATAAAGAATAGGAATAACCACCAAGGTCAGAAACGTTGCCGTAAGCATTCCTCCAATTACTACTGTCGCCAAAGGCCGCTGTACTTCTGCACCACCAGAGGTAGAAATAGCCATTGGGATAAAGCCCATAATTGTTGTAATAGCTGTTAATAAAATGGGACGTAAGCGTTCGTGCGTTGCTTCGTATATTCGTTTTTTTAAGTCTGTCATTCCACTATCTTTTAATTCATTGAATTTGTTTATGAGTATGAGTCCGTTTAATACGGCAACTCCGAAGAGCACTATAAACCCGACTCCGGCAGAAATACTGAAAGGCATTCCACGAATCAACAAAACGAAAACACCACCAATGGTCGCCAAAGGCACTGCCATATAGATCATCAAGGCTTGCGTAACTGAATTTAAAGCAAAGTAAAGCAGAACAAATATTGTTAATAGAACGATTGGAACTACAATCATCAATCGGTCTGAAGCACGTTGAAGGTTTTCGAAAGAACCTCCGTAGGTTACAAAATAACCTGGTGGCAGTTTCACGTCCGTTTCCAATTTTTGTTGAATTTCCTCAACCATCGATTTTACATCGCGCCCACGAACATTGACCCCTACCGAAATACGACGAGAGGTATTGTCCCTTGAAATCTGCATTGGCCCGGGCTTATAGCTGATATCTGCAACCTCCTTTAAAGGTACTTGTGCACCGTTTGGCAGGTCTATGAAAAGGTTTTTTAAGCTATTGATGTCTTGTCTATATTCCTCTGCCAAACGAATGACCACATCAAACCTTTTTTCGCCTTCAAAAATTACACCTGCTTCTTCTCCAGAAAATGAAGCACTTACATAATCATTCAGTTTATCAATGGTTACACCGTATTGTGCCATTTTAGCGCGGTTATATACCACCGTCATTTGTGGCAAACCGCTTGTAGCTTCCACATTGAGGTCAGCCGCTCCGGGAACAGTTCTGATGACTGCTGCGATTTCCTGTACCTTGTCGGCTAACACACCCAAATCTTCTCCGTACAGTTTGATTGCCACGTCCTCACGAACACCGGTAAGCAATTCATTAAAACGAAGTTCCACAGGTTGTGTAAATACGAAATTTACGCCGGGAACGACTGATATTTTTTCTTGTATTTTTTCTATGAGTTCTTCTTTACTCTCTGCAGAAGTCCATTTACTCTTATCTTTTTCAAGAATAATATAACTATCGGCAATATCCATAGGCATTGGGTCTGTTGGTATTTCAGCCACACCAATTCTTGAAACTACTGTTTTTACTTCCGGAAACTCATTGATTAAATTCTGAAGTTTCTCTGAAGCCTCAATAGATTCTGTAAGACTGCTCCCCGGTTTTATCAATGCTTGAAATGCAATATCGCCTTCATCAAATTTAGGGACAAATTCTGCTCCCATATTGCTAAAAATAAATCCTGAAATCAAAAGCAAGGCAACCGCGCCTATAACCACACCTGCCCGAAAGCGAAGTGCAAAATTTAATATAGGCAGATAGATACGATTCAGGACATCCATAATTTTATCACTGAACGTATCAATCTTGTTTTCAAACTTGGCGAACCAACTATTTTGATTTTTAGCAGGTTTTAAAAATAATGATGACATCATTGGCACGTAGGTAAGACAAAGGATAATTGCCCCTAAAACGGCAAAACCAAATGTAAATGCCATTGGTCGGAACATTTTCCCTTCCACACCGGTCAAAAATAGAATCGGTGTAAAAACTATAAGAACAATTAGTTGACCGAAGAAGGCAGAATTCATCATTTTACTTGAAGATTCATAGGCGATTTCATCCATTTCAGCTTGGTTGATGGCGGTTGTGGATTTTTTCATCCGTTGATGAATGTGGAAAACCGCCCCTTCCACGATAATCACCGCACCATCTACAATAATTCCAAAATCGATCGCACCCAAGGACATTAAATTTGCCCAAATGCCAAATTGTTTCATCAAAATAAATGCAAATAATAGACATAAAGGGATTATCGAAGCTGCTATCAAGCCACCACGGAAGCTTCCTAAAAGCAAGACCAAAACAAATATGACGATTAGGGCTCCTTCTATTAGATTGGTTTTAACGGTACTTGTGGTTGCCTCAATAAGTTCACTTCGGCTTAAAAAAGCATCAATATAAACGCCTTCCGGCAGGGATTTTTGAATTTCTACAATACGCTTTTCCACATTTTCGATCACGTCGCCTGGGCTTTCGCCTTTCAGCATTAAAATTTGTCCACCAACAGTTTCGTGTCCATCTTGGGTAAACGCACCATAACGCACTTGATTACCATAGCCTACTTTTTCGGCGACATCCCGTATTAAAACAGGGCTTCCTTTTTGTGTGGTTACAACTGTATTTTTCAAATCCTCGATACTTCGTGCCAATCCTTCGCCACGGATAAAATTGGCTTGGTGGTTTTTTTCAATGTAAGCACCACCAGTATTGGCATTGTTGACTTTCAAGGCTTCAAAGACCTGATTCATTGTAATACCGAAACTTTTCAGCTTATTAGGATTTATTGCAACTTCATACTGTTTTACATAACCTCCAAAAGCATTGACCTCAACGACTCCGGGGACTAATGCCATTTGACGTTTTACAATCCAATCTTGGATGGTACGAAGCTCCATTGCATCGTATTTATCTTCGTAGCCCTCTTTTAATTTTAAGGTGTATTGGTAGATTTCGCCCAGACCTGTAGTTATTGGTGCCATAAATGGCGTGCCGAAGCCTTCGGGGATTTCTCCAGCAACTTCGGTTAATTTCTCTTGTACCAATTGCCGGGGAAGATAAGTGCCTGCCTCGTCCTTAAATACAATGGTAACCACGGACAGCCCAAAACGGGATACTGAACGCAGCTCGATAACGTCAGGAAGATTTGCCATTGCCAATTCTACCGGATAGGTAACAAATTGCTCAATATCTTCAGTACCTAAATTTGGGGCCACTGTAATAACCTGTACTTGGTTGTTGGTAATATCGGGTACAGAACCCAGATTTATAGTGGCCATAGACCAAATGCCCGTACCAACCAATGTCACTATAAATAAGCCAATAATAAATTTATTATTAATGGAAAATGAAATGATTTTATTAATCATAGAAAATGTATTAATTCAGTTAAATTTTTCGATACAATTCTGATATAAAAAATAGAATTAAACGAAATGAAAAGAACCATATAGGCTCAAAAATTGGATATTGTTATCCTTTAAAAAACTGAATTATGCCCTTGGTGGCTGTAAAATGGAAGTAGTAAAATCTTTTTCTGTACTGTTTAAGTAAAGAAAATTTTGTGTAGAAATGTAAGGAAAATCAAGTTTCAAATCTGCAAATTGATAATATGTTGCATTAATATGGCAACATTGGCAAATACAAAAAGGCGAACATAAATCTGAATCTTGGTGTTGATGGTCATCATCCATAGATTGTGAGATTTCTGTTTTAGCATCATCATCAGACGCGACATAATCTGCACAAGGTGCTAAATTAAGAGCGAAAATATAAATTGATAATATAAATGCTATTGATTTCATTATTACAAATATATAAATTATTTAGTGCAATGGTTGTGCAAATAAAATGATTAGTCTTTATTTCATTAAATCAAATTAGAATTTTAGCTTAATATAATTAAAAAAGAGCCTTCCGAAAAAGACTCTTTCATTATTTGCTTAATGGTCGTGATTTGAATGGTCTTCTGATTTCATTTCACTTGACTGATTCATCAACATTTCGTGATCGTATTTACAACAACCTGGTAGATTTTTGTAGGCTTCTTCACTACCAGCTACTTTTTCAGTATCGTAACCTGAAGCTGCTATTGCTTTATGGATTGCCATTGCATCGGTTTTTGTTTCATCAAAGGACACATCAATCTTCTTTTTATCTACATCCCAATTAGCACTTGCAACACCTTCAACACCGTTAGCTGCTTTTTCGATAGTGTTTTTACACATTCCGCAATTTCCTCTTACACCAAAAGACAAATCTGTCATTGCCATATCTTTTGACATTTGTGTAGTGGTTGTTTTTGTTTCTTTTTTTGTTTGACTATTACAACTTGTTACACCTAAAGCTGCTATAACAGCTATACTTAAAATTACTTTTTTACTCACGTCGATTACATTTTTGTTTTTGTGTTCGTGATTTTTCTTTGAAAAATTCATTGTTTTAAAATTTAATTGTTATTATTTGTATTTAATTATTCTATAACTTGTTTTACCTCTCCACAGGTTAGCATTGCTTCGCCAAAATATGGATTGATTACTTTTTCTTCTTTGCTTAACCAATAGGCACCTTTATTACTATCTGCCATTGGACAAAACTCTACATATACCTTTTCATTGATACCAAATAGTTGCACAGCTTTAATTAAATGCGAAGACAAATGTTTAAAATGATTTCTTTGCTCTTTTATATTTGCTGCTTTAGAAATAGCAATTGTTGAAGATTTAATTTCTTTTACTAATGACATCCAATGATTATGAGCTTCATCTTTAACTAATTTCATATCCACATTATTCAAATTATCAAGTAAACTATTTGCATTTTCTGATGCTTTATTTGAGTTATCTTTAACAAACGCATCCTTTAAATTAATATAGCTTTCAAATACTTTTTTTAATTGTTTCTGAAATGCTTTTGATACTTCTAACCGTTCATTCATATTGGTATGGTCTGTATTATTTTTTGATGAATTGCTATCCATACCTAAATGTCCTTCGTGACCAGTCATTACTTTTCCTCCATCTTTATTCATCATAGATTTTTTTCCTTGTAATTGTGCTGCTGCATCAACTGTAAAAGTTCCATTGGTTACAATTTCATCTCCATTACTTAAGCCTTCTAAAACTTGATAGTTATCACCAATTTTATTGCCCAAAGTAATTTCACGCATTTCGAAAATAGGTTGTGTAGAATCTGTTTTTATATAGACAACAGAACGTTTTCCTGTCCATAAAATGGCAGATGAAGGCACGAATAATGATTTTTCTTTATTAGAGGTTACCTCTTTAATTTTCCCTTCAATAAACATTCCTGGTTTAAATACTTCGTCTTTATTATTAAGCACTACTCTTAATTTAACAGTACGTGTTCTGTTATCTAAAATAGGATCAATAAAATCTACTTTACCTTTAAATTTTTTATTAGGATAAGTATTTGTTGTTACGTTTATTTCTTGCCCTTTTTTAAATAAGTCTATTTGGTTTTCGTACACATCAAAGTTTCCCCAAACTGAATTTAAGTTTGCAATTTTTAATAATGGTTGCCCTTGTTTTATATAATCGCCTTGCTCTACTAATTTTTCTGTTACAGTACCAGAGATAGTTGCGTAGACAGGAAAATTTTCTTTTACTTTTCCTGTTTGTTCTATTTGATTGATTTGCTTTTCAGAAAGTTTCCATAATTTTAATTTATTACGAACTGCTTTATATAATGCCGGTTGCGACTCTTTTAATGAAGCTGCTGTAATTAATTCTTGCTGTGCTGCATATAATTCTGGTGAATAAATGGTTGCTAATAATTGCCCTTTGTTTACTTTTTCTCCAGTAAAACTGACATTTAAGCGTTCAATTCTTCCAGAGAAATAACTGACTTGCACAGCATTTGCTTTTTCATTGGCAACAATTTTACCTGATAGTTTAATACCGTTATCGTCTGCTTTACTACTACCTACAATTGATGTTTGAATGTTGGCCAACGCCATTGCATTTTTTGTTAATTTGAATTGGTCTGCTGCTAAACCATCTGCTCCAGCTTCGGCAGGAATTAAATCCATACCACAAATAGGGCAATCACCAGGTTCTGGTTGCATAATTTGTGGGTGCATTGAGCAAGTCCATTTTTGATTGGTTTCTGCTATTTCATCGTGATTATGTTCAGTTTCTTTGTTTGATGAACCACCGAATAACAACCAACCTAATACCACGCCTACTACCAGTAAACCTGCGTATATGACTATTTTATTATTTTTCATTCTCTAATCGTTTTATCATTGCTTTCATTTCTTCTATTTCCTTCTTTTGAGCTTTTATAATGTCCTCTGCCAATTTTTTAACTTCCGGATCTTTAATATCTGCGCGTTCACTGGTTAAAATAGCAATAGAATGATGTGGTATCATTCCTTTCATCCAAAGGATATCACCAACAGTTGATTTTTGGTCTCGTACCAGTCCCAATGCGCCAAGAAAGAGCACAATGCTACCTATTACAATGCCTATATTTTTCTTTTTATCATTATACATATTTTTCATAAAGAAAAACATGATTAATGCCATAGTCGAAATACCCAGACAAACCATATAAAATCTGGTTAAGCTAAACCAGACATGGTCAAATTCATAGGTATTGAGATACATAGTAATGTACATTGCTATAAATGATGACCCTAGCATTAAAAAGAACTTTGTGTAATTGCTCATTCCTTTGTCGTTATTAGTGTGTTCATTTGAATTCATAATCTTTGGTTTTATAGTTAAACTTTACTTTTTCTGTTTTTAAATATTTTTCTAATTGAAGGTGAAGAGGTAAACCACAATAAGAAACCGCTTAATACGGTTATTAACCCTAATAGTGAAAATGCTCTCAAAACAAGGGTATTAAAATTGTCTCTGCCTTCATAGTCCATAGTATGTGTCATCCATAAAAAATCAAACCAACGCCAAGAACGATGTCTTACGGTTTGAAATTTACCATCGTTTACAGAAACATAGGCTTTTAGAGCTTCATCGGTTTTATATGAGATAACATAAGCAGGTAGTAGTTTTTCTCGATACTCGTGATGTTTCCCAGTTTTAGTTATTTGTTCAACAGATTCTACCTCTAAACCACCTTTCATATGGTTTTTGGCAATATAGAGTGCCTCATCTTGCGTAATACTATTTTTTGGCAAACCATCAAAAGCATTATACAACTTGTTTTTATTAATCCAATAGTAAGGTGAATTGCCAATATCCCTTAATTCTATAGTATTTACACCTTCAGCTATACTAAGTTTTGAAGGACTTATTAAATTATTAAACGCTTTGGGTTGATACTCCAAATTTTTAAATTGATCTCCATGTATTTCATCGATGTTTGTCCAACTGAAGTATAAACCACTAATGGTCCAAAATAGGAATTGAATTCCTAAAAAGAGGCCTAAATACCTGTGTGTTTTTCTAATTTTTAAAGCTGTATGCCTTTTTACCATTTTCTATTTTTTAATTGCAAAAGGAAATTCGAGTTTAACTTTTTCCCAAGCCATCGAAATAGTTCCACTTTTATCATTTATTTTGTTGACCTTATACTCTAAATGTTCTGTGATTTCCTCTGATAATGTTGGTGTAATTTTAAATCGAATAACATCATCTTTTTCGTTATACTCATCTTTACCATGTTGCTCCCAGTTTTTATTAATCATCACAGTCCAGTCTCCTTTTGATGGAATTGTAAAAAAACCATATTTCCCTTTAGGAAGCGTTTCTCCATTAATGATTAAATCTTTATTGGTTTCTAACCATGTAGCCATATGAGCGCCTGCTTGCCATACTTGGTCATAACCAACTAAACCACCAAAAATGATTCGGCCTCTTACTCCTGGTGAAGAATAATCAATATGAATATGGGCATCACCTATCATTGCCATAGTAGATTGGTGTGGACTTAATACTTTCTTTTTTGGTATGTTCTCTTTTACTGATTTTGTAGGATGGTTTTTATGTTCATAATTATCTGTTTTTTTAGTTTCATTTTTACAACTAAAGATTGTTGTTATTAATACAAGTACGATTACTAATTTTTTCATATAATTATATTTTAATTGTTTTTAACCTTAATGCATTCACAATTACAGAAACCGAGCTAAAACTCATTGCTAATGCTGCAATCATAGGAGATAATAATATACCGAAAAAAGGAAATAAAACACCTGCAGCAATTGGTACACCTAATATGTTGTAAATCAATGCAAAAAATAGATTTTGTTTGATATTTTTCATCACACTATCACTTAAATTTCTTGCTTTTACAATACCGTGTAAATCGCCTTTTACCAATGTGATCATCGCACTTTCTATAGCAACATCAGTTCCAGTTCCCATTGCAATACCAACATCACTTTTTGCTAAAGCTGGTGCATCATTAATTCCATCTCCAGCCATAGCAACAACATTGCCTTTTTCTTGTAATTTTGCTACTTCTTTTAATTTATCTTGAGGTAACATGCTCGCTTTAAAATCAGCCAAATTTAATTCTGTTGCAACTGCTTGTGCTGTATCATGGTTATCTCCTGTTAGCATAATAACTGCAATGCCCATATTTTGTAATTCTTTAATGGCTTTAGCACTTGTTTCTTTTATTTTATCACCAATAACTACATACCCAACAATGTTTTGAGCAACTGATAAATAAGAAACTGTTTTTCCTTGTTTTTGGAAAGAAGAAGCTTTTTCTTTCATTACTGATGAGATTTTTGCGTTTGCATATTCCATCATTTTAGGATTCCCTAATGCTACTTTTTTATCATTAATAAGGGCTTCAACACCTTTACCAGTAACAGCAGAAAAAGAATTAGATTTTAGAATTTCTGCATTTTGTTCTTTACCATATTTTACAGTAGCTTCTGCTAAAGGATGCTCACTATTTGAATTTAAAGAAACGATATAATTTAAAACCTCATTTTCAGAATAATTATCATCGAAAGAACCAATTTTTTCTACAGTTGGTTTTCCTTCCGTAATTGTTCCTGTTTTATCAATGATTAGTGTATTTACTTTGTCTAATTTTTCTAAAGCTTCCGCATTTTTTATTAGCACCCCATTTTGAGCACCTTTACCAACACCAACCATTACAGACATTGGTGTTGCCAAACCTAATGCACAAGGACAAGCAATAATTAAAACTGCAATTGCATTTACTAATGCATATACATATGCTGGTTCTGGGCCCCAAATTGCCCAAACAATAAATGTAAGCACAGAAATTAAAACCACTATTGGAACGAAGTAACCAGAAACGGTATCTGCTAATTTTTGAATTGGCGCACGACTTCTACTGGCATCGTTTACCATATGAATAATTTGAGAAAGTAAGGTATCACTACCCACTTTTTGGGCTTTCATTAAAAAAGACTGATTCCCATTTATGGTTCCACTACTTATTTTATCGCCTTCTGATTTGTTTATAGGAATTGGTTCTCCAGTAATCATAGATTCATCAACAGTTGTATCTCCTTCTGTTATTTTTCCATCAACAGGAATTTTATCACCTGGTTTTACTTTTAGAATATCATTCAGTTCTATTTTATCAATAGAAACTTCAACTTCTTCGCCATCTACTATTTTGGTTGCTTTATTAGGTGCTAATTTTAAAAGTTCTTTTACAGCAGAATTTGTTTTACTATGCGCACGAGCTTCTAATAATTGCCCCATTAAAACCAATGTTAAAATTACAGTTGTAGCTTCAAAATACACATGTACAGCACCAAATTCTGTTTTAAATTGATCTGGAAAAACATCAGGAAAAAGCATTCCGAAAACACTAAATAACCAAGCTACACCAGCACCAATGCCGATAAGTGTAAACATATTTAGATTCCAAGTTTTTATACTTTTATAAGCACGTTCAAAAAACATCCAAGTCGCATAAAATACTACAGGAATTGATAATACAAACTGAATCCAATTCCAGTTCTTCTGCTCTAAAATATCGTATAATGGATTATTCATTAGCATTTCACTCATTGCTATAAAGAAAATTGGCAATGTAAACGCAACTGCAATCCAAAACTTTTTAGATAATTTTTTATATGTTTTTTCTTCGGCAGAACTATCAGCCTCCATTGGCACTAAATCCATTCCACAAATCGGGCAATCACCAGGTTCATCTTTTACAACTTCTGGGTGCATTGGGCAGGTCCATTGTTCTGTATTTGTAGTTGATAAATTTTGTTCTTCCACTAAATCCATACCACAGACTGGACAATCACCAGGTTTGTCATACGTTTTTTCTCCCTCACAATGCATTGGGCAATAAAAAGTACCTGTTCCTGTTCCTTTTCCTTTAGCTGCTTGTTTTTGTTCTTCTTTTATATGTTGGTGTTCTCCTTGTTTGTGAATACTATAACTACCACCATCCTTTTTTAAAGCTTCTTGAAAGATTTCTAATGAAATATGAGATTCCATTTCTATAGTTGCTTCAGCTTTCTTTAAATCAACGGTTGCTTTTGAAACACCAGCTACTTCTGAAAGTGTTTTTTCTACATGACTTCTACAACCATTGCAAGTCATTCCATGAATGTGATACTTATGTTTCATTTTATCATTATTTGGAATAAGAATACCATATCTGTCTCCATCATTTTTTAAAGCATCTTGAAAAGTTTCTAATTTAATATGAGCATCCATTTCTATGGTTGCTTCAGCTTTTTCTAAATCTACAGATGCTTTAGTAACACCTTCAACTTTTGAAAGTATTTTTTCTACATGACTTCTGCAACCATTGCAGGTCATTCCTTTTATTTTATATGTGTGTTTCATAATTTTAAAGTTTTACATTTTCATCATTTCTTCTTCATCCATTTCCATTCCCATTTTCATATTTCCATCTTTATCTGTGTGTGTTTTCATGAAAAGAAATTGAAACAGAAAAACAAGAGCTATTCCTATACTTGCTACTACAAGTACAAAAGGGTCGTTAACATATTTTAAATAAATGAATGCTGATAAAATAACAATATCCATTACTATTGCTATTATTGGAATAATTGGATTAAATTTTACTTCTTTTTTAAGGTATCTAAAAAGGCCCCAATGAATAGCAATGTCCATAATTAAATAGAAAATAGCACCAATGGAAGCTATGCGAGTTAAATCGAATAAAATAGTTAGTAGTATGGCTAAAGAAACAGTAAAAATTAACGAGGGATTTTTAAGTTTCTTCATTTTGTTCATATCAGGTACTTGTTTCATATTACCCAACATGCCTAACATTCTGGAAGCAGAATATATGCTGGCAATTACACCAGAAACTGTTGCTACAATAGCCAGTAGAATTGTTAAAATTGAACCCCATTCACCAAACAGCGGTTTTGCTGCTGCTGCTAAAGCATAATCTTTTGCTATTATAATTTCTTCAACACTTAATCCACCAGCAACCGACAATGCTAAAACAACATAGATAATTGTACAAACAGCAATTGAAATAATAATGGAACGCCCCACATTTTTATGTGGATTTTTAATGTCACCACCTTGATTTGTAATCGTAGTAAACCCTTTAAAAGCAAGAATTGACAATGCCAAGGCAGCTACAAATCCAAATCCTTCTGGTAAAGCTTGACTATTAGATGCTACATAATTACCTGTTATGGTTGGCAAACCTGAAATTATTAAACCAGAAATTGCTAACAATGAAATGCCTGCTACTTTAATTATTGCTGTAAAAGTGGCTGTAACTTCAATAATTTTATTACCAGAAATATTTATTATATACGCTACTCCAATAAGAATTACACCTAATATGGATGCATATCCAGAATATTCTGGCGGAAATAAGCGTAAAGTATAAGCACCAAAAGTACCAGCAACTAAACTTTCGGCAACTACCATTGATATGTACATTAATAGAGAGAAAGAACCTGCAGCTGTTCCAGGACCAAATGCTTTTGTTAAAAATTTTGCTACACCACCAGAAGAAGGATATGCGTTTGAAAATTTAACGTAAGAATATGAACTAAAACCAACTACTATTGCACCTGCTATAAATGCAATTGGAAACAAGTCACCTACTAACTCTGCAATTTGACCCATTAGCACAAAAATACCTGCGCCAATCATTACACCTGTACCCAAGGAAACAGAGCCTAATAATGAGAGTTTTTGGTTTGTTTTTTTTAGTATGTTCATTTTATTTATTTTAGTTTTTTTCGCATTGCTTCAGAAATGTTTTCTGCATATACACCATAAGCATCTACCAACAATCCTTTAATTCCATTTTTAGATGAAATAGCGTAAAGAACGCTGTTATCATCAGTACTGCTCATTCCTTCAAAACGATGCATTTCATCTACATCAAAATCTTCTGGATGTAATTTTAATTTTAATGAGTTACATTCTATATGTTTTGGGCACATATTTAGGTTATACGTGTATCCGTTTGCTTGTAAAGTGCTTATTGCTTCAGAAAGAGTGTCGTAGCTTTTCATTATTTTAATTTATTTATAAATGAATTGTCATCACAGGTTTTTTCGAGTTATTTGTGATGTTTTCTGCAATACTTTTAGAGAATATATTAGATAAACCACTTCTATTATGTGTATACATTGCTACTAAATCTACTTCATTATCTTTTTGAAAAGTTTCGATACCTTTTAAAATGGTAGATTCATTATAAACGTGCATTTCATAATTTTCTAATTCTGGAAAGTTTGTTAAAAATTCTCTTATTGGCACTATACCATTTTTAATATTATTAAAATCTTTATTTGTATTGATATTTAATAAGTGAATTTTTGAATTACATTTCTCGGCTATTTTAACAACTTGTTTAAAAGCATTAGACATATCTTCCTTAAAATCAGAAACAAAAACAATGTTTTTAAAAGGAAATAGTGTAGCCTCTTCTTTAACAACTAAAATTGGGACGTGGATATCTCTAATAATTTTTTGAGTATTGCTCCCAAAAAATTGTTTTGAGAAATCTTCTTGTGTGCCTTTACTACCTGTTATTATGAAGTCGTGATGAAAATTGTGAGAATGTGCAGAAATTGCTTTTACATCTGAAATAAACTCCAAGAAAGTCCTCGATTTTAAACCTTTGTGTTCCGCATCTTTATCAAGACTTCTTAACTTGCTTTTGGCAATGCCAATCTCTTTTTGAGTATCAGGATAATTATGCTCGTCTGTTTTGTTTAACTTAACCCAGTCTACTGGTGTATGCATTTGATGTAAAAAATGAATTTCAGCATCAAAAAGTGTGGCAATTTCAATTGCTAAATGAGCTGCTTTATCACAAGTTTTTGAAAAGTCTGTTGGAACTAAAATATTTTTCATAATCAATTAGATTTTTAGTTTTTTAAATGAGGTATGAGAATGAATTATCTTCCATTTTCCATCAATTTTTTGCAATATTGATGTTGCTACTCCCTTACTTTTAATGGTTCTTTCTTTTGTGCCTTTGGTTTTATTCCCCTTTAGAACTATAGTGTAGATGTAATTTTCAGTTGTATAAGCATAGGACGAATTTACAGTTGTCTGAATCTCATAATCAGAAAAAATAAAACTTTTAAAATGTCCTAATTCTGGTCCTAAATGGTGAGATATATATTCTTTGTATGTACCTTCTAATTTTCCTTGCTCGAATATGATAGCATCTGGTGTAAAGAGTTCAAAGGTGCCTTTTGTTGTTAAATTTTGTATTGCATCTTTATAAGCTTTCATTACGGCTTTTACTTCCTTTATGTCTTTAGTGTAAGAGGTGTCCTGTGCATTTGTAAGATTAACTGTTAAAAGGAAAACAGTTAATAGAGTAATAAATTTAAGTACTTTCATAATTTAAGTTTTAAAAAGGATTATTTGTTTACATGGATTCTATTGATGTTTGCAATACCAAAAACTAAAACGAAAAAGCTTAAAACAACTTCTAAAATAACAATTAGTTTTCCTGATATAGAAATGGGTACAATATCTCCATAACCAACAGAAGAAAAGGTTATAAAACTGAAATACAAAAACTCGAAAAATTGTAAGAAAAACGAGTTATTGGGAATCGTTTCGAATTTAAAATTTGCTGAATTTAAAATATATAACGCCTGGTAATCTGCTGAAAATGATAGCACAATTAAAATAATTAAGATTCCAAATAAAGTAAGAATGTGTGTCAGTTGATGACTTTCTCCTATTATTTTACTTAACTGTGTAAAAGTTAACCTTACAATAAAAATGGTTTTAAAAAATGCCAAACTAACAATTAAAAAAGGTAGAAAAATACTGTCAGAATCTACAACAATCCATAAGGTATAACTTAAAGATGAAGCAATAACTATGCTGGTAGTAAGTATCACTTTTTTAAATAGTTGTTTATAAAAGTCTGTACTTTTAGATTTTTCTACAGTGTTTTCTTTAGGCATTTTAACTTATTTATTAACTAAATAATTGAAGTACAAATGCACCACCAACTATTAAAAATAATATTATATATACTATATAATTGAACCATTTTTTTATATTAGACTTATTTTCTGTGGCTTGAGAATCGCTTTTACAACATTCTTTCATTTTAATCTCTTATTAAAATAATACTCAAAAATGAGAGTTAGACTGTATCCAATCAACCAAAAAAAATAAGACTTTCTCTCAAATTCAAGCATCTTTAATTAAAATTTTATTTTTCAAATTTATTGTGCCTAACTAGGGAAAGAGCTATTACCAAACTTTAGCATTAGTTACCTTCCCAAACTAGGACTTTTCTAACATCATAAAATCGGGATTTCAACTAAAAACCAACCAACAATAAAAAGTTTCAATTCCTTATTATGAATTAGATATCTGTTTAATTGACCAAATAGATATTTACTAATTATTAATTTCTCTTTGTACCTTTCCGCATTTAAGCATTTTGCTTCCATAATATGGGTTACGCACTTCTTTATTCATACTTAACCAAGCACTTCCTTTTTCATACATTGGGCAATATTGCTCATATAATTTATTAGAAGTACCAGTTATAGCAACCATATCTATAATGTCTTTACTTAAAACCTTAAAATGTTCTCTTTGGTGTGCTATTGGGCTTTTAGATATGTGCTCTGCGTGTTCTATAGCATCAACAATAATATCCTTTAATTCTATTTTTTGAGCATCAGTATATTTAGAAACATCAAAATTGCTTAAACTTTTTTCTAAGGAAGCACCCAATTCTTTTGCTTTTGATTCATCATCTGAAACTAATGCATCTTTTAACATAAAATAATCAGCAAGAACTGCTTCTGCTTTAGAATCTTGCATTTTACTATGATCCATTTTCATATTTCCGTGGTCGTGATTCATCTTTTCTTTTCCCTGTGCATTTATAAAAGAAAATGCTAATGATAGTATTGCTACTATACTTATTTTTAAATTTTTCATTTTTATATATTTAATTATTGTTTATAAACTATCTTTTAATTGGGTGATAAAATTGATTATTTCATTCGTCTCTTCGTTTGAAAACTTTGCATCTTTATGAATTAACGTGTAAGAATCTAAAGGCATCTCTTCGCTTTCTATTTGTTTTATAATTGAACGAAGTTTACTTGCTTTTCTTCTGCTTGACAACGAACCCCATTCACTAAAATTCAATTCTGCTTTTCCGTTTTTAACATGATCTTCTAAAAACCAAGCCACTGGCTGTATTTTATTATACCAAGGATAGGCAGTATTATTACTGTGGCAATCATAGCAAGAAACTTGTAACTTGCTTTTTATGTTATTTGGTACTAGGTTAACCAACATAAAATCGGTTTTTAGTACAATATCACTTTGGTTGCGTTCTGTGGGAATAAATTGTATTCCCACAAAAGCGACCAATAAAATCAACAATATGATTTTAACTATTTTCATTTAGTTAATTTCTCTTTGTACTTTTCCGCATTTAAGCATTTTACTACCATAATAAGGGTTACGCACTTCTTCATTCATACTTAACCAAGCACTTCCTTTTTCATACATTGGGCAATATTGCTCATATAATTTATTAGAAGTACCAGTAATAGCAACCATATCTATAATGTCTTTACTTAAAACCTTAAAATGTTCTCTTTGGTGTGCTATTGGGCTTTTAGATACGTGCTCTGCGTGTTCTATAGCATCAACAATAATATCCTTTAATTCTATTTTTTGAGCATCCGTATATTTAGAAACATCAAGACTGTTTAAACTTTTTTCTAATGAAGCACCCAATTCTTTTGCTTTTGATTCATCACCTGCTACTAAAGCATCTTTTAAATTGAAATAAGCGGTTAAAATTGCTTCAGCTTTTGCGTCTTGCATTTTCATTTTACTGTGATCCATTTTCATATCTCCGTGGTTCATTTTTTCTTTTTTCTGTGCATTGGTAAAAGAAACCGTTAACAATAATATTACTACTACACTAATTTTTAAATCTTTCATTTTATTTGTTTTTAAATTTATATTTGATTTACTACTATTCATTCTTAAAATCTTACTGATAATCCACCACCACCGCCAAAACGATTGTCGTAACTCGCCATTAAAGAGAAATTTCTTGATAGCATATATTCTGCTCCTGCGCTCCAAACTGTTTCTGAAGTGAAATCTTTATTTGTTGGTAAAGTATTTACAAAACCTAAATCTATTTGATATTCATAATAACCGAAAACAGACAGTTTAGGAAAAATCATTATACTGCGTCCTAATCCAATTCTTGGTCTTAATTTATTATCTACTCGAACATCTAAATTGAATAAGTAAGGTGTTAAATAGCGAAGACCGACAACTGCTGTAGTGTTTAATTTGTCTAAACTACCACGTGTTTCATTTTCTATATTTACCCCACCAAATACTCTTAAATAATCGTGTAGATAGCGTTCATAAGTAAATTCTCCTTCCAAATTTTTGTTCCATCCGTATTCGAAAGATGCATTAAATTGATTTCTTAAATTAGAAGTTGTTAAATTAATTGCTGTGTTATTTGAAGCAATATCTGCCAATCCCCAAGAATACCATTTATCTGTTTCTGCGATAATTTTTGAAGCTGGAAATTCATCCATTCTTGGATCTCTTGGGGTGTCATAAGACATTACTCTTGCCATACCACCCATCATATGGTAAAGAATATGGCAATGGAAAAACCAGTCGCCAGCTTCATCTCCATTATTTCCATAAAACTCTAAAGTTACTTTTTGCATTGGTGGCACATTTACTGTATGCTTTAATGGTGAATAATCACCATTTATATTAATTACTCTAAAAAAGTGACCGTGTAAATGCATTGGGTGGTGCATCATTGTAAGGTTATTGAACGTAATTCTTGTTACCTCTTTATTATTTATTTTGATATTATCAGCTTCAGATAATGGCACACCATTCATACTCCAGATATAACGATTCATATTTCCTGTAAGGTTTAATAAAACTTCTTTTACAGGAACATTTTTATCGTAGTTGGTTTTCTCTGGCGACTTCAAATAATCGTAGTTATATTCAGCAAATAGATCCATTCCTTCCATTTTCATTGCTGGCATAGTATTCTCTTTTTTCATCTCCATTCCTGTCATATTAGAATGGTTCATTTTACTCATTGCCATAGTATCTTTTGGTTTGTTCATATCCATCCCAGACATTTTGGAATGATCCATCTTCATTTCTCCATCCATTTTATCCATCTGCATACCATATTCAGCTTTTATTTTAAATCGTTCATCTTTACTTGGACGATATTTTAATGCGTGTGCACCCATTTTCATATCCATTTTTGCCATTTTCATCATCATTCCAATTTTGTCTGGCTTCGGAATTTCTTGTGCTTTTAAAACTTTACCAGTTCCCAAAAATGCTGATGCTGTACCAGAACCATCTTGTGCTGTAATTTTAAATTCTATTTTTCCGTCTTCAGGAATGGTTACAATAAAATCATATGCCTCTGCTATACCTATAAACGTTTTATTCTTTTTAACGGGTATAACATCTAATCCATCCGCAGAAACCAACAGTGGATCTTCGCCACCAAAAGTCATCCAAAAAGAGGTTGAAGCACCACCATCAATAATACGTAACCTTACTTTTTCGCCAGGTTTAAAATCTGCATACTCAATGTTTTCTTCCCCATTAATTAAAAACGCTGGATAATATACATCTGCAATATCTGCTCCTTCCATACGTTGTCTCCAGAAATTAAGTTGTGCACCAAATGCTCCACGAGCAATCACTTTATTTAATGGTGTAGCTGTTCCTTTTTTGATACCATACCATTCGTTACCTCTTTTCAAATTTTTAAGAACACTCATTGGTTTTTCGTTAGTCCAATCAGATAACATCAATACCAATTCTTTATCATATTCTAACGATTTTTCTTTAGGTTGAATAACAATGGAGCCATAAACACCACTTTGTTCTTGCAACATCGTGTGAGAATGGTACCAATAGGTACCAGATTGTTTTATTAGGAATTCGTATTTCTGTGTATGCCCAGGTTCTATAGGTGGTGTATTTAAGTATGGAACACCATCATAAAAATTTGGCAATAAAAGTCCGTGCCAATGCACAGAGGTTTCTACACTCATTTCATTTTTTACATAAATAACTGCATATTCTCCTTCTGTAAATGCTAAAGTTGGTCCAGGAATTGTGCCATTAACGGTCATTCCCATAACATCTTTTCCTGCTTTATTTACAGTTGCTTCACGTAAAGTTATGGTGTGTTCTCTTACTGGAAGGTTGTTTATATTTCCTTCTGTTACTTGTTTCTCTTGTGCAAAAACTATGGTAGTTAAAGCAATAAGAAAAATTGAAATTATTTTAGTTTTCATTTTATTATTCATTTTATTATTCATTTTGTAAGTAATCAAAGTTACTACAGAACAAAAAGGTATTGTATTATAATTATGGTTCATATCTACACAATTTGGTCTAAAGGATTCCTGAAATTTCTCTGCTCATTTTTGTAAGATGATAAGCTCATACCAGTTTCATTTTTAAATTGACTACTAAAATGGTTTACATTGCTATAATCTAATTGCTGACTTATCTCTGTAAAATTATTTTCTTGCAATTGAATCAACTCTTTTGCCTTTTCTATTTTTAACTTTATAAAATACTTTTCTATGGTAATATGCTCCTTTAAAGAAAAAATTTTACTGATTTTTGAGTATTCTAAATTTAATTTTAATTCTAAATATTTAGAAAGTGTTTTATCTAATTGTAATGGTAATTTCTGCAATAATTTAATAATTGTTATTTTAGTTTGTTCTACTAACTTTTCTTCCTGTCCTAATAAAATTTCAAAACCATTTTCTTCTATAGCAGTTTTAATTTTTTCGAAATCATTTTCTGACTCTTCCTCGAAAATTATAGCACCAAGCTCAATATGTTTTAGTTCAATATCTAACTTTTCAAATTTTGTTTTAATGAACATTATACAGCGATTACAAACCATGTTTTTTATAAAAATTTTTCTTTCCATAATTTAATTGGTTAGATAATTAATAATTGTGGTTTGTACGAAGTAAGATTTTATAGATTCTATTTGATTCATTTCAAACTTCAATTGTAACTCTTGAATATCTAAAACATCATTAAAATCTATAGTACCAGTTTCGTAGTTTTTAATTAGAATTTCTTCTGCACTTTTAGCTTGTTTCAGATTTTTAGTTTGTGTTTTATAACTAATTCTTGCAGAAATACGTTCGTTTTTTGCTTTATCTAAAAACGTTTCTAATTTATTTTTTCGTTCTTGCTTCTGTGCTAAAACTTCTTCTTGTTGTAAGCTGTTTTGTTTGGTTTTTGATTTATAACTATTATTAAAAATAGGAATAGAAAGGGTTACCATTGGCATCAAAATATCTTTACCATTATCACTAAAACTAATATTTGGACGTTCTGTAACATTTATATAGTCTAAACCAAAACCAATCATTGGAGCGCTTTCTTTCTGATTTAATAATTCTGATTTTTCTATAGATTGATACAATCTATCGTACTTTAATAATTCTGGATGAACTGATAAATTATTAGTTTTGGTATCAAAATTTTCTGCAGGAAAATTCAAATCACTAACAACATTTATAAAAATTGATTTATCACGATTCAATAACTTATTGAAGGTAGTTTGTTCTGCTAAATACTGTTGATTTAAAATTGCCAATAATTGCTCCATTTCATTTTGGCGCATTTGCAAACGCAATACATCTACCATAGATGCCTTATTAACTTCAACGGATGTTAATGCTAATGTTTCATAAGTTTGAAGTAGTTTTATATTTTCTTTTAAAACATTTTGCTTTGCTTTATTTGCATACAAATTATAATATGATTGGGAAACTGAAGTAATTAGTTTTCGCTTGGCAATTACAATATCTTCATATTTAACCTTTGCCATAGAAGAAACATAGCTTTCTCTGGAAGTAATTGTACCAAACCAAGGCAACATTTGTTTCACAGAAATTCTAAAACGTTGTGCACCAGTTCTGGTTTCTGGTTCACTTACAAAATACCCAACACCAAATTCAGTATTTGGCAATGTATTTACTTCATTCACTTTTTCTGATGCAATATTATATTGCAGTTCAAATTTTTGAATTGCTGGATTGTTTTTAAGAGCTTGCTCAATAAGTACATTTAATTCTTGTGCATTTGAAAAACCAAAAGCCAAAAAACTTATGAGTGTAAAAATTAAATTTTTCATTTGTTTGCTTTTTTTAATTTGAATTCTTCTCTCCAACTATATAAAACAGGTAAAAGAAAATAAGATGTAATGTCTATGACCATTCCTCCAAAAATTGGAATCGCCATTGGAATCATAATATCGCTACCTTTTCCTGTAGAGGTTAAAACTGGTAATAATGCTAAAATTGTTGTAACAGTAGTCATTAAACAAGGACGAATTCTTTTTTCTGCAGCTTCCAAAGCTGAAGCTCGTATGCTCTTTTTATCTGCAGGTTTTTCACGTTTAAAAGTTTGTGTTAAATAGGTTGCCATAACTACACCATCATCTGTAGCAATACCAAACAATGCAATAAAACCAACCCAAACTGCCACACTTAAATTGATGGTTTTCATATTAAATAAGTCTCGCATATTTTCACCAAAAAAGCTAAAATTGAAAAACCAATCTTGCCCATATAACCAAATCATAATAAAACCACCTGCAAAAGCAATGGTTATGGCTGTAAAAACCATAAATGATGTAGCAACCGATTTAAACTGGAAATATAAAATCAAGAAAATAATTGCTAATGCCAATGGAACAATAACAGACAGTGTTTTTTCTGCACGTAATTGGTTTTCATAAGTTCCCGTAAATTTATAACTGATGCCTTTTGGAACCGTTAATTCACCAGAATCTATTTTTTTTTGAAACAATTTTTGTGCATTTTCTACTACATCAACTTCTGCAAAACCATCTAATTTATCAAACAGTACATAACCAATTAAAAAAGTATCTTCACTTTTTATAACTTGTGGACCTTGCTCATATCTAATCGTTGCTAACTCACTTAAAGGAACAGGATTCCCTTTTTCAATAGGAATATAAATGTCTTTTATCGATTCAGGATTATTACGCAATTCTCTTGGATAACGAACTCGAATACCATAACGTTCTCTTCCTTCCACAGTTTGAGTTAATTGCATACCACCAACTGCAACTTTTAGAACATTCTGAACGTCTTCAATAGAAATTCCATAACGTGCTATTTTTTCTCTATCAATATCAATCAGTAAATATGGCTTACCAACAATTCTATCTGCAAAAACAGCTTCTACTTTAACACCTTCTGCTTGTTTTAAAAGGCTCTCTAATTGCAAACCAAAAGCTTCAATTTGTTTTAAATCTTGCCCTTTTACTTTTATTCCCATTGGTGCACGCATACCTGTTTGAAGCATTACCAATCTTGTTTCTATGGGTTGTAATTTTGGAGCAGAAGTAACGCCTGGTAATTTGGTGACTTTGACAATTTCATTCCAAATATCATCTGGAGAACTAATTTCTGATCGCCAATTTCTGTAGTATTCTCCATCTTCATCTTCGATAAGTTGAGACCTTTCGACTGCGCTCAAGGAGACATTTTCAGTATTATTTGGATTTGTTACAAAACCACCATTTTTCAATTCAAAAGCACCATCTTCATTTACTTTATAACGTTGTCTTTTTCCCTCTGAATTTCTCATATATTCAGTTTTATACTGAATCATATTTTCATACATTGACAAAGGTGCAGGATCTAAAGCAGATTCTGTTCTACCAGCTTTACCAACCACAGTTTCAATTTCTGGAATGGTTGCTACTGCCATATCCAATTGTTGTAAAACGCGTTTATTTTCTTCGACACCAGAATGTGGCATTGAGGTTGGCATCAGTAAAAAAGAACCTTCATTTAAAGAGGGCATAAATTCTTTACCTGTGTTATAAAATATCCAAAATCCAAATATAAGAACTGATGTTGGTATCATTAAAAACAACACTTTATTTGCTAATGCCCATTGTAGAATTTGACTATAATATTTTCTAAAAACTGAAAATATTCCTAAAATACCAAAGCAAATAATGGCTACAAAAATTAAGTTGATAAAGATACTTCTGTCAAAACCTAGTGGTCGCCAATATTCTGCAAGTAAGAATATAATAGCAGTACAAGAAATAATGATATTTATAAGGTTGTTATTTTTCTTGTTTAGTTTTCCTATAACAACTAATAAACCATTAACTCCAAAAGCAATTAGAATTACACCCAACCAATAACCACTAATTGTAATTACAATACCAGCCACTATTAAAGCGATATTTATAATATGATTAAAAGATTTTTTTAGTGTTGTTTTTCTGAATAAATAAGCTGCAAAAGGGGGAATTAAAAACAAAGCAATAACCAAAGAAGCTGATAGTGCCATTGTTTTTGTAAACGCCAAAGGTCTAAATAATTTTCCTTCTGCACCAATCATTGTAAAAACAGGTACAAAACTTATAATTGTTGTTAAAACTGCTGTTAAAATGGCACCAGAAACTTCTGCAGTTGCATTATAAATTACTTCGTCTGTAGTATATTTTGTTCCATCTTCACGAGTTTGTAACTTTTTATCATCTAAATGACGAATCATATTTTCGGCGAGAATTACGCCAACATCAACCATAGTTCCTATCGCAATTGCAATACCTGAAAGTGCTACAATATTTGCATCCACATTAAATAGTTTCATCGTTACAAAAACCATTAAAACTGCAACAGGTAATAAACCAGATATTAAAATAGAAGCTCGAAGATTGAAAACCATTACAATAATTACCAAAATGGTAATCAAAATTTCTAATGTTAACGCTTCATTTAGTGTGTCTAAAGTTTCTTCAATTAATTCTGTCCTATCGTAAAAAGGAACAATAGTTACTTGTGATGTTCTACCATCAGCTAAAACTTTTGTTGGTAAACCTCCTTTTAATTCTTCAATTTGAGCTTTTACATTCGTAATTACTTCCATAGGATTTGCTCCATATCTTGCAACTACGACACCTCCAACAACTTCTGCACCTTCTTTATCTAACAAACCTCTTCTTGTTGCAGGACCTAAAGAAACTTTACCAATATCTTTTATTTTGATTGCTGTAAAATCTTCGGATGTAACTACTGCGTTTTCAATATCATCAATCGATTTTATATATCCTAAACCACGAACTAAATATTCAGCTTGATTGATTTCTAAAGTTTGTGCTCCAATATCTTGATTGCTACTTTTAACGGCTTTTACAACTTGATTTAAACCAATATTGTATTGACGCATTAATTCTGGATTCACGTCCACTTGATATTCTTGAACATAACCACCAATTGAAGCAACTTCAGAAACGCCACTTGCAGACGACAATCCGTATTTTACGTAGTAATCTTGAATACTTCGCAATTCTTGTAAATCCCAACCACCAGTAACGTTTCCTTTTTCATCACGACCTTCTAAAGTGTACCAAAATATTTGTCCTAAACCTGTGGCATCTGGACCTAAAGCAGGATTTACACCTTCTGGTAATAAATTGTTAGGTAATGAATTTAGTTTTTCTAAAATTCTACTTCTGCTCCAATAAAACTCGATATCCTCTTCGAAAATAATGTAGATACTGGAAAAACCAAACATAGAAGAACTTCTAATTGTTTTAACTCCTGGAATACCTAATAACGAAGTTGTTAATGGATATGTAATTTGATCTTCAATATCTTGAGGTGAACGACCATCCCACTTTGTGAATACTATTTGCTGATTTTCGCCAATATCTGGAATAGCATCAACAGCTACAGGATTGCTTGGTAAAAATGGAATATTCCAATTAAAAGGAGCATTTACAGTACCCCAACCTACAAAAAGTAAGAGCAATAAAACTGCGACAAGTTTATTTTCTATTAAGAATTTGATGCTTTTATTTAGCATTATATTTTGATTATTAAATAGTTAGACATAGATGTTAGAAAAACATCGAATACAACAAATTATCCTTATAACATTGCAGTTATAGGATATTATAGTCTATTGTTTAAAAATCAAATTAAATAAGTCTCGTCAATCTTGAAGATTTCTTTTATGACGAGTGGTGGTTCGTATTCTTCGAACGAAGATACATTATTCTCTAAATTTTCAAAAAGATTAATGTATGTGTAGATAAACGAAGTAATAAATAATTCTTGGTTAAAAGATATTTTATCAACCTGCAATTGTACTTCGTCTTGACCATCAATTAATACTTGTACATCTTTGCAACAATCTTTTTTTATGATTGAACAACCAGAAATAGTTGCAGAAGTATCTTTTTGACTTTCCATCCCACAAGTTGAAGCTTCAGAAAAAATTGCAGTATCTACAAGAGTCACACCACAAAAATGTTTTGTGATAGCAAATGAAGTTGTAGAAAATAAAACTACAAACGACATTAAAATAGCTAATATTTTATGTGATAACTTTGACATTCTGAATACAAAGGTACAAAATAGTAACAAAAAAGATTAAATAGTATGTTAAAAAATTAAAACCTCAAATTTATCTGCCTATTTCTATATTTTTACTTCTGTAAGTAGTTTTCTCTAATTTACTTCTTAATGAAGCCATATCATCACTAACTTTTCTTTCAATAACTTTAGCATAAATCTGCGTTGTAGCAATTTTTGTATGACCTAATAATTTTGAAACAGTTTCTATAGGCACACCATTACTTAAAGTTATAGTAGTAGCAAAAGTATGTCTAGCGATATGGAAAGTAAGATTCTTTTTTATGCCACTTAAATCTGCAATTTCTTTTAAGTATGAATTTAATTTTTGATTTGAAATGTTAGGGAATAATGTTTTAGTTTTTTTTGTTTTAATGTGACCTTTATATTTCTTAATTAAAATTTCAGCTATTGGTAATAGAGGTATTTTAACTTTATTGTGTGTTTTCTGTCTATTTGTGATAATCCATTTACCTCCATCAATTCCTAAACTTATGTTATCTTCGTTTAGCTGCATAACATCTATGTAAGATAATCCTGTATAGCAACTAAAAATAAACAAGTCTTTGACCAGGATTAATCTTTCTATATCAAATTTTCTTTCAATGATTTTTTGTAACTCATCTTCTCTTAAAAATTCGCGTTCATTTTTAATATAAGTGGGCTTAAACTTTATAAAAGGGTCTTTGTCAATCCATTCCATTTTATAAGCTAAAGTTACCATTTTACGGAGTCTTTGAATATGTTTCATTACTGTGTTGTTTTCCATCTGTTTTTGATGGTCTGAAGGAACATATGAACGCAAGAATTTTTCAAAGTCAACAACAAAACGATATGTTAATTGAGATAAATATATGTCTTGAATTTTTCTTTTATTAGTCAAAAATAGTTTGATATACTTTTGAGTTGTGAAGTAGTTTTTTAAAGTCCCATAAGTTAAAGATTCACTCATTTGAGTGTTGTGATAATCGATTAAAGTAAGTAAAGAATATTCTTCATTGTCTTCACCTAAAAAACGAGCTTTAATAGATTGAGAGCAGATAAATGCTTTTTCTTTTATAAGTTCATCATATGCTGTATAAACTCTATTTTTAACCTGGTCTAAATATCTATTGAGTAAACGTGATTCTTGTTTATTACCTTTTGCTCTTCCTCTTCTAGAATCCCATTCAGATAGAATAACTTTTCGTTGTAAGCTAATATTAGCTCTTTTGCCATTTACAGTTATTCTACCATATACAGATACTTGGTTGTTTTTAATACGTGTTGCGTTTACCCAAAAAGATAAGGTAAAATTAATTTGTGATTTCATAGTTGTCGTCTTTTAATTAAACATTCTTTTAGACGAAAGTCAAATCAACTATTTCAAATACAGTTTATTGAGGCTTCAATTGGTTCACACTTTTTGTGTTTTGAAACTGTGAACCGAATTGTGAACCAAACTAAACTATATTAATTCAATTCTTATGATAACCCAAAAACTACAAAACCTTGTAAATCATACGATTTACAAGGTTTTAGTTTCTATTGGTATTCATTTTAGTCGGGGTGGCAGGATTCGAACCTGCGACCTCCTCGTCCCAAACGAGGCGCGATGACCGGGCTACGCTACACCCCGAATAATTATCGGTGTGCAAATGTATAAAAAATAAATACATCTGAAACAAAAAATATTAAAAATTTTCAGAAAAGAATATAGCTTTAGTTTATTGCCTAATAATCAAAATATATATTAAAAAAAGATAATAGAACTAAAAAAAAATTACATTTGTAATTCCAAAAAAATTAAGACGATGGCAGAAAAAATTAAATGTTTGATTATTGGTTCAGGACCAGCAGGATACAGTGCTGCAATATACGCTGCAAGAGCAGATATGAAACCTGTTATGTATACAGGTATGCAAATGGGGGGGCAGTTAACAACAACTACCGAAGTAGATAATTACCCAGGATATCCAAACGGAACTGATGGAACAGCAATGATGAACGATTTACAAAAACAAGCTGAACGTTTTGGTACAGATGTTCGTTTTGGAATGGTTACGAAAGTTGATCTAAGTACAGAGATTGGTGGTATTCATAAAGTTATTGTTGATGAAACTATCGAGATAGAGGCTGAAACAATCATTATTTCAACAGGTGCAACAGCTAAATATTTAGGATTAGAAAGTGAACAACGTTTAATTGGTGGTGGAGTTTCCGCTTGTGCTACGTGTGATGGTTTCTTTTATAAAGGACAGGATGTTATTGTAGTTGGAGCAGGAGATACTGCAGCAGAAGAAGCAACGTATTTAGCAAATATTTGTAATAAAGTTACAATGCTAGTGCGTAAAGATCATATGAGAGCTTCTAAAGCAATGCAGCACCGTGTAGATAAAACAGCAAATATTGAAGTATTATATAATACTGAATTAGATGAGGTTTTAGGAAAAGATGTTGTTGAAGGTGTTCGTGTTGTAAACAACCAAACAAAAGATAAAAAAGAAATCGCAGTTACAGGAGTTTTTATAGCGATTGGACACAAACCAAATTCTGATTTATTTATAGATGTTTTAGATATGGATGAAGTTGGTTATTTAATAACCAAAGGAAAGTCTACGAAGACAAATTTACCAGGAGTTTTTGCAGCAGGTGATATACAAGATAAAGAATACCGTCAGGCAGTTACTGCGGCAGGATCAGGTTGTATGGCAGCTTTAGATGCTGAGCGTTATTTAGGAGATTTAAAATAAGTAACTAAGTTACTCTTAGAATAAAAAAAGCTTCCAAATTTGGAAGCTTTTTTTATGATTAATATTTTTGTTCTTCTATTGATTTCGTAATAGTCGACTCTGTAGTTCCTGTATGTTTAGTTGTTTTACTTTCAATAAGCATAATCAAACATTCTTTTTTTGCGGATACTCGATGATTTACGCCTTTTTTAACAACAAATAAATCTCCTTTAGTCATTGTAAAACTAGGCTTATTTTCAATTTCCATTAATAAAGAACCTTCAGAAATAAAAAACAGTTCATCTTCGTTTTCATGATTATGCCAAGGAATATCTTCTCCTTTAATCTTAGCTAATTTTACATATTGATCATTTACTTCTGATATTATCTTAGGAGAAAAATAATGTTCTATAGTTTTAAATTCGGCGTTTATATTCATGATAGGAAGATTTTAACTAGATGTTTTTTACAAAATCTAAAAACACTTTTTTATGACGGTCAAGATCCATATCAGGAGAAAGAGACACGCGTGCAATATAATCTTTGTCACCTTCTTTAGTGGTTCCTTGTGTTGATGTTGCTGGTATCGTCCAATAACAACCTTTTAATTGTCCGTAACTTACACAGTATTTACTTTCATTCGGAATCTCAGTAATCATTAAATTGATTAACTTTAAATTTAAAGCTCTTTTATAGGTTTCTCTTTCTTCATCAGAATTTCCTTTTGTTGGAAGATCTAAAGAAAAAACAGAAGGAGTAAAGCCTTGTTCAGCTAATTCTTCTGATACAAAATTAATTTTAGCAGCAGGTAAAACCTCCTGAATAAAGTTTACAAATTCACGGGTGTTTTTATAAGCATCTATAATTCGCTGATTCATAGAAGGCATTTGTTTTGCTAATATTTCATACTGAAACTCTGTAGCTTCATTATCGCAAAGATTTAAATGCATTTCTATTTTATCGATTAATGCAGTTGTTTTTTCGTTACCAATACAATAACCAGCAGTACATTGTCCACCACTAGGAAATTTAGATCCACTAGCAAAAGAAATTGTTCTTACAGTTGATAGAATTTCATTTTCACCTAAAAAATGAACATTCGGACAAAATGTTTGATCTAGAATAAAAACAGGATCAATGGCTATTTCTCCAGAAGAAGTTGTGCGTTTTTTACTTAAAACTTCTTTCAATTCTATAAGGTTAGGAACTTCAACTCTAGGGTTTGTAGGTATTTCAGCAATAATATACGGAACAGCATCTTGGCTAGCGATTTTTGCCAACACAATTTCAATACTCTGTACCATATCATTATCACCATCTACCGGTAAATCTACAATTTCAACATTTTCAATACAAGCAGCAACACGCCTTGCTTGGTCATTTGTTCCTCCATAACAATTAGGCGGTACAATTATTTTTATATCTTTTCCGTTATTTTTCTCTAGGGCGTCATGTATCAGTCCCATTAAAATAGCATACTGAATAGATAATCCGCTTGATGCTACTAATGGTTTTGTATTGGCTCCAGTAATTTTTTTAATAGAATTTAAAACACTCGCTTTATTTGAACTATCAATTTTTTCATTTTCAATGGATGTTTTGCTCGTTAAAGCTTTTAAGGCCATAAGAGAATTACTAGGTGTCATAGCAACAGTTTCTCTTCTTCTTACATGCTGAATATCTGAAATATAACTTTCGTTCTTCTCGCCGTTTATAACTAAAACACTTCCTATTTGAGAATGAATATTGATGAAAAAATCAATAGCAGTATTTAAGTTAAGTGAACCAATTTCATCTTGCTGAGAAATGAATATTGTGCTACCATCAAATTCAGGAGTTTCAGCTGTTTCTTTAAGTTGCTTCAACTCAAATTTATAACCATAAACATGCTGAATAGTTTCAATATCAAAATAGTCAGGTAACTCACCTTTATAAACTATTTGAGTGTATTTATTTTCTAATAAATTTTTTCTTAAGATTGCTAAAACAGGAACTGTCTTAGAATCAAAACTAATTACGTTTTCTGATTTAAGATTGTTTAAATTGGCAATTCCCCATTCTAAAACACAAGATAACGGGTGTCCTAAACGAATATAATCATATGCAGTTGGTAACTGATCAAGTGCTTTTAATTCAGAATTATTATTGTTGTATAAAGTTTCAAACTTCTCTAAAAATTCTGTTTTTGCTAATTCTTCATTATAAATATCTAATCGATGTGTTGTAATATTTAACCAACCTGCTGGCATATTTTTTAGTACATCTTTAATATAATTTACTATTTTATTCTCTTGCATAATATTCACTTTTAATAGGTTGCAATATACGTTAATTAGATTTTTTTAAAAATATTGCAACACGTTTTGTTAAGCTTTGTTTATCGCTTATTAACGTTGTTTTATTAATTTTTTATAAGTAGTCAAATAAGAATAGTTTACTTACAATTATCATTGTTTATTATTGCTTTTTTTTGCAATTAATATAGTGTGTGTTTCAAAGGTTGAACCTGATTTTTTATACTCTTTTTCAATTATGTTGGTAATAAGCATATTGTGGAGTTTTAATTCTTTTTTGATCTTTTCTAATTCATGATAATAAAAGTAAACGCTGTTTCATGAACTCCCTGATATGAATCCTGATTTCTCGGGATACCCGTTTACAAAACTTAAATATAAAACACCTTTATTATCTAATATGTTAGCACAATCTGAAATAAGTTTTGAGCAATCTTTTTTTGATAAATAAGGAATTATAAATCCGTATAGAATTCCATTAAAAGTATTTTGTACCGTTTTTAAGTTTCGGCAATCTAAAACCAGCGTTTTAATAGTAGGATTATTCTTTTTAGTTAAACAAACCATGTTCGTTGAAACATCTGTAGTTAAAATTTTTAGAGTAGGGTTAAGGCGTAAAATTTGATTTGTAATGTTTCCTGGTCCACAACCAATTTCAAGTATAACCGTATTTTTTTTAGATAGTAAATCGCAAAATATTTTATAAGTGCCGTTGTATAAGTCAAGCTCCATAAACTTCTCCTCATATTGTTTTGCAATAATATTCCAAGTTTTGTGTGTTTCTATATATCGATCTTCCATGTGATATAAAATATTTGTAAAACAGCTATTATTCGGTTTTATTAAATTTTCGGTTCTTACTATTTATAAATTGATGTGTTCGTTTATTAAAACTAATAATTTTACCTAAGCTATCTCTTTTAAAATGAAACCATAACTCTGCATCAACATCAAAAAATATATCTTTATCATAAGCATAAATCGGAATTGATTTTCGAATGATATTTCGCCTTACAACCTGAAACTTAAGGGTGTCATTTTCAATTAAAATGTTATTCCACAAAACTTTACTTTTTTCAAAGAGATAATTACCAACATATTTTTTTAGTTCTTTGGAAGTGATTTTTTTGGGGTTAATAAATTTATTTCGTTGTACTCGTCTTTTTTTTAGATTATACTTTTCACCATTTTTTAAAACATAAAACTTATTTTTCCCTGTTTCTGATGAATCTATTTTATTAAAATAATTAGACCAAAAAGTGTTGTCGTAAATAGCAACATATTTATCTCCAATTACTTCAAATTCATTTTTATGAACAATAATAGCCGTGTTCTCATCAACACCGATACCCAATAATTTTGGTTCAACTTTTAATAACTTAAACATATCATACTGTCGGTTTCTTTCTAAGTGATGTTGGTCGAAAGTTGTGTTTGTAACAAAACCAAAACCAGTATTAAAATCATTAAAGATTTTATAATTATCATTTGGTTTTCGTCCACCTCTTACTAAATAAGAACCTTGAATAGAAGCACCAGCGGAATGACCGCCAATAATACCGCCACGATTTAAAACATTCTTTAATTCGGTATGTGTTTTTGTATTTAAATAAGCAGCCGAAGTTCTAAACGACCTGCCACCGGTAAGCCAAACAGCAGTAGCAGTTTTTAACGGTTTTATAAAATTATTACTATTTGAAATAAGTGTGTCTCTTGTATGCATAAACTTAATACTGTCAAAACCACGAGAAATAAATTGTCTTTCTAAAATTTTAAAATCAGGATCGTAATTTATCGAGTTTTCATCAAAAGCAGTTGGGATTACCACAAGTTTTGCCGATTTTTCTCCTGCTAATTCATAAAATACTTGCCACATTTCATCAGTCATTCCTCCTCCACCAATTAAAAGCGTTCCATTTTTAGGGCCAATAGATTCATTTTTAGTTTGATTTAATTTGTTCTCTTTATGACAATTAGTAAAGAATATGATGAAAACTAAAAATATTGGCGCGAGGTTAAAATTCTTGAATACTACTTTTCTGATTTTCATAATGTATTTTGTTTGTACAAGTAATCTTATTGAGTTATAAATAAGAGGAAAGTTTTATTTTTTGTTGGGTGAGGTTTTTATAACAAAAACTATTGTTTAAAAATACTATTAATAACTTAAAGTTAAGGGAATAAAAAAAGACCGTCAAAAATTAATTTGACGATCTTTAAACAAACAACTAAATTCTAAAACCTATAAAGTTTAAGAAGATTTTAAATCAGTAATTAGCTATTACAGTTAGATAACAAATTGTTACGCTAACAACTTTGGCTAATTATGAAATATATTATTACCTAATTCCTCTTAGAGGATTAGAAGCAGTACTTATTTTCTGCTTTTAATTTTTCTGCAATTGTGTTACGTAACTCAACTACGTTAGGGTAGTTTGCGTACTTTGTAAAACGCTTAAGACCCATTAACATCATACGTTGCTCATCACCTTCTGCAAAAGAAATAATTCCTTCTTTAGCATTTTTGATAATGATATCTACAGCGTTGTATAAATATAACTGAGACATTGCAATTTGCTCTTTTTGAGAAGCTTCACCAGAACGTTTTGCATTCTTTTCAGTTCTTAAAATAGCAGATTCTGCCATGTAAACTTCAATTAAAATATTAGAAGCAGCAGTTAATAATTGTTGGTGCTGTTCTAAGTCTGGTCCGTATTTTTGAATGGCACCACCGGCAACCATTAAGAATACTTTTTTAAGCTTCGCGATGATTTCTTTTTCTTCAGCAAATAATTCTGAGTAATCTGGAGTATCAAAAGAAGGAATACCTAATAATTCGTTACCAACAGCTGTTGCTGGCCCTAATAAATCAACATGACCTTTCATTGCTTTCTTTACTAACATACCAACAGAAAGTAACCTGTTAATTTCGTTAGTTCCTTCGTAAATACGAGCAATACGAGCATCTCTCCAAGCAGACTCCATTGGAGTTTCTTCTGAGAATCCCATTCCTCCAAAAATCTGAATTCCTTCATCAGCACAAGCTTGTACATCTTCAGAAACAGCAACTTTTAAGATAGAACATTCGATTGCATATTCTTCAACACCTTTTAATTCAGCTTCTTGATGACTGCTTCCTTCTGCTTCACGCATTGAAATTCTGTCTTCAATATTTTTAGCAGCTCTATACGACGCAGATTCACCTACGTAAGAATTAGTTGCCATTTCAGCTAATTTCATTTTTATAGCACCAAACTCTGCAATAGGAGTTTTAAATTGCTTACGTTCTGTAGCATATTGTGTAGCGTAAGTGATTACTCTTCTTTGAGAATCTAAACAAGCAGCAGCTAATTTAATACGACCTACATTTAATGCATTCATAGCGATTTTAAAACCACCACCACGAGTAGACAACATGTTTTCTACCGGTACTAAAGTATCGCTAAAGAATACTTGACGCGTAGAAGAAGCACGAATACCTAATTTATGTTCTTCTTCACCTAAGGTTACTCCGTTAGGATTTGCTTTGTCATATTCTAAGATAAAACCAGTAATATTTTTGTCATCACCAATACGAGCAAAAACGATAAAAATCTCAGCAAAACCTGCATTCGAAATCCACATTTTTTGACCGTTAATTTTATAATGTTTTCCGTCTTCAGTTAACTCGGCAGTAGTTTTACCAGAATTAGCATCCGATCCAGCACCTGGCTCTGTTAAACAGTAAGCACCAAAACGCTCACCCATTGCTAAAGCAGGAACAAATTTTTGTTTTTGTTCTTCGGTACCGTATAAAGTAATTGGCATAGTACCAATACCTGTATGCGCACCAAAAGCAGTACTAAAAGAACCTGTACCACTTGAGATATAATCACAAGTTAACATGGTAGAAACAAACCCCATTCCTAATCCGCCATAAGCTTCAGGAACAGACACACCTAAGAAACCTAATTCACCAGCTTTACGCATAGTTTCTTCGGTTAAAGCATAATCTTTCTGTTCGAAACGTACTTTATGAGGAATGATTTCACGGTCGTTAAATTCTTTAACCGCTTCTTTCATCATTACTTGCTCTTCAGAAAAATCTTCTGGTGTGAATATATCTTCACATTTTGTTTCTTTTACAAGGAATTGACCTCCTCTTAATAAATCTGCCATTTTTGTTATTTTTTGTTGTTAGTTTAAGAATTCGAAAATACCTGCAGCACCTTGACCAGTACCTACACACATTGTTACCATTCCGTATTTTCCTTGCATATTACGCTTGCGCATTTCGTCGAATAATTGAACAGATAATTTTGCTCCAGTACATCCTAATGGGTGTCCTAATGCAATTGCTCCACCATTTACATTAATGATGTCTGCATCTAATCCTAATTCGCGAATTACAGCTAATGATTGCGAAGCAAATGCTTCGTTCAATTCAATTAAGCTAATATCTTCTTGTTTTAATCCTGCTTGCTTTAATGCTTTTGGAATTGCAGCAACTGGTCCGATTCCCATAATTCTAGGTGGTACTCCAGCGGCAGCATAACTTACCATACGAGCAATTGGTTTAAGGTTTAATTCTTTCACCATATCTTCACTCATAACCATTAAAAAGGCAGCACCATCACTTGTTTGAGATGAGTTACCAGCAGTAACACTTCCGTTCGTAGCAAATACTGGCTTTAAACGTTCTAAACCTGCAATGTTAGATCCTTTACGAGGTCCTTCATCTTTGGTTACTGTATATTCTCTTGTTGCGCGTTTTCCGTTTGCATCTACATAAGTTTCTTCAACTTTAATAGGAACAATTTGATCTTGAAAACGGTTTTCTTCTTGTGCTTTTAATGCTTTTAAATGAGATTGTAAAGCAAACTCATCTTGGTCTTTACGAGAAACGTTGTATTTCTTAGCAACTTCTTCTGCAGTATTTCCCATACCCCAGTAATAATCTGCATGACCAGCTGCAACTGTATCGTAGTTTAATTCTGGTTTAAATCCTGTCATTGGTACAGAACTCATACTTTCAGCTCCACCTGCAATAATACATTCAGCCATTCCTGATTGAATTTTTGCAACTGCCATACTAATAGTTTCTATTCCTGAAGAACAAAAACGGTTTACGGTTACTCCAGGAACATCCTCTGTTTTTAATCCCATTAAAGAGATTAAACGTGCCATATTTAAACCTTGAGAACCTTCTGGCATTGCATTACCAACAATTACATCGTCGATACGACTTTTGTCAAAATCAGGTAACTGCTCCATCATATATTCGATAGTTTCAGCAGCTAATTCATCAGCTCTTTTAAATCTGAACGCACCTCTTTTAGACTTTGCTATGGCGGTTCTATATCCTTTTACTATATATGCTGTTTTCATATTTCTTAGTTTCTTAATGGTTTACCAGTTTTTAACATGTGCTGAATACGCTCTAATGTTTTGCGCTCTGAACATAAACTTAAGAAAGCTTCGCGTTCTAGGTTTAATAAATACTGTTCAGAAACTTTTGTTGGTTCTGATAAATCTCCACCAGCCATTACGTAGGCTAATTTATTTGCAATCTTCTGATCGTGTTCTGATATAAAATTACTTGCTTGCATAGAATCCGTTGCTACCATAAATGCACCTAATGCTTGTTTACCAAGAACTAATACATCTTTACGTGCAGCAGGTTGTGTATAACCAGCTTCAGCCATTAATACAGCGTGCTTTTTAGCTTCAGCAATTTGACGTTCTCTGTTTACAACAACTACATCTTTTCCTTTTTCTAATAATCCTAAATCGAAAGCTTCATAAGCAGAAGTACTTACTTTAGCCATACCAATAGTTAAGAAATACTCTTGTAATACGTTTAACTGAACATCTCCTGTACGGAAAGTATCAGAAGCACGTAAAGCCATTTCTTTAGAACCACCACCACCAGGGATAACTCCAACACCAAATTCGACTAATCCCATATAGGTTTCTGCAGCGGCAACTACTTTATCTGAGTGTAATGATAATTCACATCCACCACCTAAAGACATACCATGCGGTGCAGCAATTGTAGGAATAGAAGAGTAACGCATGCGCATCATTGTATCTTGAAAATACTTGATAGCCATGTTTAATTCATCATATTCTTGCTCTACAGCCATCATAAAAATCATTCCGATATTTGCTCCAACCGAGAAGTTTGCTCCTTGGTTACCAACAACTAATCCTTGGAAATCTTTTTCAGCTAAGTCAATTGCTTTATTTAATCCAGCTAAAACATCGCCACCAATGGTGTTCATTTTAGATTGGAATTCACAGTTTAAGATTCCATTTCCTAAATCTTCAATAACAACTCCTGAGTTTTTAAATACTTCGGTAGTTTTACGAATATTATCTAAGATGATAAATGAATCTTGACCTGGCTTTTTAGTTTGTGCTTTAGAAGTAACATCATAAAAGTAAGTTGCTCCTTCTTTAACTGTATAGAAAGAAGTTTCTCCTTTAGCTACCATTTCGGTAACCCAAGCAGCTGGCTCTTTTCCTTCAGCTTTTATTAATTCGATACCTTTTTCTACACCTACAGCATCCCAAATTTCGAAAGGTCCATTTTCCCAACCGAAACCAGCTTTCATAGCATCGTCAATCTTATATAATTCGTCAGAAATTTCTGGAATTCTATTTTGAACATACGCAAACATTGCTGCGAAGTTTTTACGGTAAAATTCACCCGCTTTATCTTTTCCGCCAACTAATACTTTAAAGCGATCAATTGGTTTGTCAATAGTTTTTGTTAATTCTAAAGTAGCAAAAGAAGCACGTTTTTTAGAACGATATTCCATCGTATCTAAATCTAACGTTAAAATTTCTTTCTTTCCTTCAGCATTTACTGATTTCTTATAGAAACCTTGCCCTGTTTTACTTCCTAACCATTTATTGTCCATCATAGTGTTAATGAAACCTGGTAGTTTAAATAATTCGTGAGCTTCGTCGTTAGGGCAGTTTTCATAAATACCGTTAGCAACATGTACTAAAGTATCTAAACCAACAACATCAACAGTTCTGAAAGTTGCTGATTTTGGGCGACCGATCACCGGACCGGTTAATTTATCAACTTCTTCAACAGTTAACCCTAATTCTTTTACTTGGTGAAATAAAGATTGAATTCCGAAGATTCCAATTCTGTTACCAATAAAAGCAGGTGTATCTTTAGCTAATACTGAAGTTTTTCCTAAGAATTTAGAACCATAATCCATTAAGAAGTCAGTTACTTCTTGTTTACAATCTGGACCAGGAACAACTTCGAATAATTTTAAATAACGTGGAGGGTTAAAAAAGTGAGTTACCGCAAAGTGCTTTTGAAAATCTTCACTTCTTCCTTCATTCATAAATTTGATAGGAATACCTGAAGTATTAGAAGTAATTAAAGTACCAGGAGTACGATATTTTTCTAATTTTTCGAAAACGATTTTTTTAATATCTAATCGTTCAACAACAACTTCCATAATCCAATCTACATCGGCAACTTTAGCAATGTCATCCTCTAAATTTCCAGTAGTAATTCTACTTGCAAATTCTTTTTTATAAATAGGAGATGGCTTTGATTTTAAAGAAGCTGTTAAAGCGTCATTAACCAAACGATTACGAACAGCTTTGTCTTCTAACGTAAGTCCTTTTGCTTTTTCTTTGTCGTTAAGTTCTCTAGGAACAATGTCTAATAATAAGACTTCAACGCCAATGTTAGCAAAATGACAAGCAATACCGCTTCCCATAATTCCAGAACCGACGATTGCTACTTTTTTAATTCTTCTTGTCATTTGTTTATAGGTTTGTTTTTATACAGCTTTTTTATTGGTACTATTATATACCGTTTTTTCTGTAATAAGTTTGTTTATGGTTGTTGTTACTTTAAAAAATAAATTTAATTCTTCTTCAGTAATATGTTTTCGTACTTCGTTGTTAAATTGATAGACATGACCTTTTGAAATTTGACGCATTTCTTTACCGTAATCTGTAAGTTTTATAATAACGCTTCTTCCATCGGTAGGACTTTTTTCTCTGCAAACAACACCTTTATCTTCCATTGTTTTTAATAACCTAGAAAGGCTTGTAGGCTCCATTCCCATTAACGGACCTAGAGCAGTTGATGGAGTTCCTTTTTCAAAATCTATATTCAATAAAACAAAAGCAGTTGCCATCGTACTGTCATGCTTTGCAGCTTGTTCATTGTACATTTTTGCAACAGCTTGCCATGTGGCTCTTAGTTGGTGATCTATTGATTTATTTTTATCCATGTGAAGCCAAAGATACAGAAATTTATTATGCATGCATAGTATTTTTGAAAAAAGTTATGCGTGCATAGTAAATTTAACGCTGAATTAATATGTAACGTTTGCTTTAAAGATGTTACTAATCAATGTAAAAATATGTAAGTTTGTCATTGCTGGTTTGCGACAAACAGCAGCTAATCAACTATAAAATCGATGAATAATTTATTGGAAATTAATAATGTAGTAAAGCGTTACGGTGATTATACGGCGTTGAATAATGTGTCATTGCAAATTCCTAAAGGAAGCGTTTTCGGGCTTTTAGGACCAAACGGAGCAGGAAAAACATCTTTGATTAGAATCATTAATCAAATTACAATGCCTGACAGTGGTGAAATTATTTTAGATGGAGAAAAACTAGCTCCTAATCATATAGAGTATATTGGTTATTTACCAGAAGAACGGGGTTTGTATAAATCGATGAAAGTTGGTGAGCAAGCTTTGTATTTAGCGCAATTAAAAGGATTGAGTAAAGCTGAAGCCAAAAAACGATTGAAATATTGGTTTGATAAATTTGATATAGGTGCTTGGTGGAATAAAAAAATTGAAGAGCTTTCTAAAGGAATGGCACAAAAAATACAGTTTATAGTAACCGTATTACACCAGCCTAAATTATTAATTTTTGATGAACCTTTTTCAGGCTTCGACCCGATTAATGCACAATTAATAGCAAAAGAAATTTTACAACTTCGCGATGAAGGAGCAACGATAATATTTTCTACACACAGAATGGAATCTGTAGAGGAAATGTGTGATTATATTGCTTTAATAGATAAATCTAACAAGATTTTAGACGGTAAGTTAGATGATATTAAAAAAGAGTTTAGAACAAATACTTTTCAGGTAGGTGTAAACACGGCAAATCCGGAAGAGGTTGAAGCTAAGTTGAAAGAGAGCTTTAATGTGCTACCAGCTGATTTTAAATTGTTAAATGATGGATTAAAATTAAATGTACAATTAACCAACGGTAATTCAGCAAATGATTTATTATCATTTTTAACAACCCAAGGACAAGTACAGCATTTTGTTGAATTAATACCAAGTGCCAACGATATTTTTATTCAGGCAGTAAATAAAAACAATTAAAAGATGAGCAGATTACGATTAATTATAGAACGTGAGTTCATTGCTAAGGTTAGAAATAAATCGTTTATAATGATGACTTTTTTAAGTCCGTTATTAATGATTGGTATGGGTGCGCTGGTTTTTTTCTTGATGAAAAAAAATGACGAAAAAGTTAAGAAAATAGTTTATGTAGATGAGTCAGGTTTGTTTTCTAAAGATATCTTTAAAGATTCTAAAACAGTTAAATACGAAGATTTTACAGCACTCGGAATTGAAGAATCTAAAAAGAAGGTAGAAGATGGTGATTATTACGGAGCGCTATACATCCCTGAAATAGATAGCTTGGAAGTATTGGCAAATTCAATTGAGTTTTTCTCAAAAGATTCGCCAAGTATGTCAATCATGGGGAATTTAGAAAGCAAGGTTGATAAAACATTGCAAAACGAAAAATTAACAAAATTCGGCATTGATTTAGCACAAATTAAAGCATCAAAAATGTCGACAGATATAAAAATGTTTAATTTCTCAGGCGAAAAATCTTCTAAATTAATAAACGGATTAAAAATTGCAATGGGTGGTTTAGCTGGTTATTTATTAATGATGTTTGTGATGATTTATGGTACTTCGGTAATGCGAAGTGTTATTGAAGAAAAAACAAGTAGAATAATTGAAATAATTGTTTCTTCAGTAAAACCTTTTCAGTTAATGTTAGGTAAAATTATAGGTAATGCATCTGCAGGTTTGTTGCAATTTTTCATTTGGGGAATTTTATTGTTGATATTTAGTTTAGTAGCTTCATCAGTTTTTGGAGTTGATATGGTAGAAATGCAATCAGCAAAAGTACCCGCAGAACAAATGGAAGCGATGCAAAAAGCAGCAGGAGGTAAAGGTGAAATGATTATTCAGGAAATACTTAGGTTGCCTTTGTTAAAAATGTTTTTCTTATTTATTTTCTATTTCTTAGGAGGTTATATGTTGTATAGCTCATTATTTGCTGCAGTAGGAGCCGCAGTTGATAATGAAACCGATACACAGCAATTTATGATGCCAATAATGTTGCCTTTAATTTTAGGAGTATATGTTGGTTTCGCTACAGTAATGAACGATCCTCATGGGCCTGTATCCGTAATTTTTTCATACATTCCTTTTACATCACCAATTGTAATGTTAATGCGTATTCCGTTTGGTGTAGCTTGGTGGGAAATAGCAATATCAATGTTAATCCTAATCCTTACATTTATGCTAATTGTATGGTTTGCAGCAAAAATTTACCGCGTAGGTATTTTAATGTACGGTAAAAAACCAACGTATAAAGACTTATGGAAATGGATTCGTTATAACGGTTAAATAATTATTTAAAATGAAAGATATATTAAAAGAGATCACAAGTTTTTTAAACATTAAAGTGCCTTTAGGGGGCAAGGAAATAGATATAACAGTAAAAACAATTTTATTGTTAATTATAGCCTTTATAATAGTAAGGTTTATTCTTAAATATTTTAAAAAATTTGTAAAGAACAGGTTAGAAAAAGAGGATGAAAATAAGTTTGATACTATTTTTTCTTTTGCAAGTTGGCTTCTTTATTTAATTGTTTTTTCAATAAGTTTATCTTCTGCAGGAGTTAATTTAAGTGCTATATTAGTAGCGTCATCAGCATTATTAATAGGTATTGGTTTAGCATTGCAAACTTTTTTTCAAGACATTATATCTGGTGTTTTTATCATTCTTGATAAAAGTGTACATGTGGGCGATATTATAGAGTTAGATGATAAAGTTGGTAGGGTAGAAGAAATAAAACTGCGTACTACAAGAGCTGTAACGATTGATAATAGAGTATTGGTAATTCCTAATCATAAGTACTTAACGAATAGTTTGTATAATTGGACTCAAAACGGAACCACAACTCGTGAAAGCGTAAAAGTAGGTGTAGCCTATGGAAGCGATGTGCAGTTGGTTAAAAAATTATTGTTATCGGCAGCAATTTCTCATCCAAAAGTTTTTAGTCATCCAGAGCCAGTAGTATTTTTTGAAAACTTTGGAGATAGTTCTTTAGATTTTAAACTTGTCTTTACATTAAATGATAGTTTTCAGGCACAAATACCAAAGAGCGAATTACGATTTAAGATAGATGAATTGTTTAGAGAAAACAATATATCAATTCCGTTTCCTCAAAGAGATATTCATATTATTGAAAAGAAAGCATAGTGGCTTGGTTCTTGCATTTTAAAAATTATTAAAAAGATTATATATATATGTCGAAAATATTAATAATAGAAGATGAAGCTGCAATCCGCAGGGTGTTAAAAAAAATTATTTCAGAAGAAAATGATGCGTATCAGGTTGAAGAAGCTGAAGACGGATTATCAGGATTTGAAATGATTAAAAACAATGATTATGATTTAGTTTTATGTGATATTAAAATGCCAAAAATGGATGGTGTTGAGGTGTTAGAAAAAGCTAAAAAAATGAAACCAGAAACTTCTATAGTAATGATTTCTGGACATGGAGATCTTGATACCGCTGTAAATACGATGCGCTTAGGAGCATTCGATTATATTTCTAAGCCGCCAGATTTAAATCGTTTATTAAATACGGTTCGTAATGCTTTAGATAAAAAAGAATTGGTTGTAGAAAACAAGCGGTTAAAAAAGAAAGTAAGCAAGAATTACGAAATGATTGGTGAGAGTGATGCGATTATTCACATTAAAGAAATTATTGAAAAAGTAGCAGCTACCGATGCACGCGTTTTAATTACTGGTCCGAACGGAACCGGAAAAGAGTTGGTGGCACATTGGTTACACGAAAAATCAGACAGAGTAAAAGGGTCAATGATTGAGGTGAATTGTGCTGCGATTCCGTCTGAATTAATAGAAAGTGAGCTGTTTGGTCATGTAAAAGGATCTTTTACAGGAGCAAATAAAGATAGAGCAGGTAAGTTTGAAGCCGCAAATGGAGGAACTATTTTCTTAGATGAAATTGGTGATATGAGTTTATCGGCGCAAGCAAAAGTATTGCGTGCTTTGCAAGAAAATAAGATTCAGCGTGTAGGCTCTGATAAAGATATAAAGGTAAATGTGCGTATTGTAGCAGCGACCAATAAAGATTTAAAAGAGGAAATTGCAGAAGGAAGATTTAGAGAAGATTTATACCATCGACTAGCGGTAATTTTAATAAAAGTACCAGCATTAAATGATCGAAGAAATGATATTCCGTTATTGGTAGATTTCTTTTCAGAGAAAATATCAATAGAACAAGGAATGCCAAAGAAAGGCTTTTCGAAAAGTGCCATTAAATTGTTGCAAGAATATGATTGGACAGGTAATATTAGAGAGTTGCGTAATGTCGTAGAACGTTTAATTATTCTTGGAGAGAAAGAAGTGTCAGAAAATGATATAAAATTATTTGCAAGTAAATAGGGATCGTAAAATTACGATTAAATATAAATACCTAGAAGATGTTTTAAAACATTTTCTAGGTATTTTTCGTTAAATAAAATTCCTGTATTCATATAGCACGTTATTTCATCATTTTTTTTGCAAAATTATAAGCACCTAATTTACCAAGATTTGTTGCCAATGTTCTTATCCAATTAGCAATTGACAAATCTTCTTTTAACTGCTCTTTTATCAGTTTAATTTCTTCAACAGAAATATCACGTTTAAGACGTAGTTTTTTTAATTCGGTAGTTATTTCTTGGCTGTTTTTATAGTGTTTCTTCATCATCAAAATATTTTTCAGATAAACTTTTAATAACAAAGTTATCTATACGGTTTCTTACTAAATACGCAATAAGTCCAAAAACAAAAAACAGTAATGCAACTAATATATATCCTAAAAAAGGATTGTTTAAATACTTACCAATAACTGATGACATTGCAACAGCTAAAAATATAAAGGCAATAAGTATAAAAATACCTATAATAGCAAAATTAAAAATCATGCTAAGAGAAGAGGTTAAAACCTGAAAAACTTTTAACTTATAGTATTTTTCAGAATTTTTAATAAAATCTTCGCCTTTTTCGATCGCTCTTTCTGAATTTGTGTGTAAAGATTTAAAAACAGACATTATTTAGTTTGTAATTTTTTATTCTTAGCCTTTAATGTTTTAAGACGCAATTCTAAGTTAGAGATTACATCTTCAGCCTTGTAACTAGCGTCCGTAATAATGGTGTCTAATTTTTCTTCTAACGTATGACTTTTTGTACTTAAAGTATCAGAAACATTGTTTTTTAAAGCTTCAGCTCTTGTAGCAACTTCGTCTTTAAGGTGTGTAGCTTCTGTAACAATAGTTTCTTTTGCAGAAACAGCGCCATCTGCTATTTTTTGTCTTGTTTTACTTCCTTTATCTGGTGCAAATAACACCCCAATTCCGGCACCAACTGCCATTCCTACTAATACTCCAAAAATATTTTTATCATCACTCATGTTTATCTTGTTTTTAGGTTAATAATTATTGATACTACAAAGGTAATTGAGAAGAGAAGCAAGGCTTGACTCAAAAAATATTAATGTTAACTCAATAGCTATTTTTATGCTGTTTAATGCTTTTTCTTGCTTATTTTTGATAAAAATTAAGGTTTATGGCAGTTTTAGGAGGTATTATAAAAGGAATTATTGATATGGCAAACGTATTAGTAAAGAGTGATAATCATATAGAAAATCAAGAAAAGGTTTTAAATGACTTATTAACTACAGCTAAAAATACACAGTTTGGTAAGCAATATAAATTTGAAGAGATCTTAAAAACACCACAATTAGCAGTTCCGTTTGCTAAAGAAGTTCCTTATTTTGATTATGACACAATGAATAAAGAGTGGTGGTTTAAGTTACATGAAGGACAAGAAAATGTAACATGGCCTAATAGTCCAGATTATTTTGCGTTAAGTTCAGGTACAACAGGATCAGAAAGTAAAAGGATACCTGTTACTAACGAAATGTTAGAAGCTATAAGACAATCTGGAATTAAACAAGTGTTGGCTCTTAAAAACTTCGATTTGCCTTCTGATTTTTTTGAGAAAGAAATTATGATGTTGGGTAGTTCTACCGATTTAAATCAACGAAAAGATGACAAAGAAGAAGGTGAAATAAGCGGTATAACTGCAAGTAATATTCCGTTTTGGTTCAAAAGTTATTATAAGCCAGGTGAAGATATTGCTAAAATTGGAGACTGGGATACACGTGTACAAAAAATTGCTGAAGATGCAGAAAAATGGGATATTGGTGCTTTAAGCGGTATTCCTTCTTGGATAGAATTAATGTTGCAAAAAGTAATAGCATATCACAACCTAAATAATATTCACGAAATGTGGCCAAACCTTCAAGTCTATACTTCAGGAGGTGTGGCGTTCGGCCCATATGAAAAAAGTTTTAAAGCTTTATTAGGAAAAGAAGTTACGGTGATAGATACCTATTTAGCATCCGAAGGATATATTGCAACACAAGTAAGACCAGAAACAGACGCAATGCAGTTAAATACAAATGAAGGTATTTATTTTGAATTTGTTCCTTTTAAACCCGAGTATATACTCTCGGACGGATCGTTAAAAGATGACGCACCTTCTGTTGGCTTAAAAGATGTAGAATTAAATCAAGATTATGTTTTAATAATAAGTACGGTAAGTGGTTTGTGGAGATATCTTATTGGTGATACAATTGAATTCACGGATGTTGAAAGAGCAGAAATTAAAATTACAGGTCGAACTAAGTTTTTCTTAAACACAGTTGGGTCGCAATTATCTGTTAATAAAATGGATGCAGGAATGAAGCATTTAGAAGAGCAGTTTAATACACAAATAACAGAATATACTATTTGTGCAAAACGACATAAAGATGATGAGTTTTATCATACTTGGTATATCGGAACAGATTTGAAAGAAGATGAATCGCTAGTTGCTGAAAAATTAGACACATTTTTAAAAGAAGCAAATAAAAATTACAAAGTAGCGAGAAGTAAAGCTTTAGAAGGGGTAAAAGTGAATATAATACCTGCCGCTATTTTTCATAGTTGGAGCGAGAGAAATAAGAAAAAAGGAGGTCAAGTAAAAATGGAGAGAGTTATGGGAAGTGAGAAATTTACAGAGTGGGAAGCCTTTGTAAAAGAAGCTTTAAAAGCTTAAGGTTTTAAAGTAACATTATCACGATCGTTAACTAGTTGCATAATTTCTTCTGGAGATAAATAATAACGCTTCATTCTGTTTTTATATGTTTGTGTTATATCGGCATGATTTAAAATGAAGTTTTTAGTTTTCATAATATAATCTTCCATTCCTTGCTGAACAGCAAAATGATCCGCTTTTCTTTCGGCGTTAATAATATGTTTTTCGAGAAGGATATATTTAAAACCAAACCATATTAATTGAGAATTACTCATTTCTTCATAATCCATAATATGCCCAAGTTCATGACCAATCCAACCAACAAACACATCATAAGGAATATCTCTTGTTCTTAATTCTGTACCTGAGATTTTAAATTTTTCGCTGATGAAAATAACATAATGCCTTGGTTTTTTTCCGAATAAAACGGTTAAAAACTCAGGTTGCGCTTGCATAGTCGATTTTTTAATGTCCTTTTTAAATTTAAAAGTAATAGGTATGTTTTCTAAAGAAGGAAAGTACGAAAGTGCTTTTGTAACCTTGGTTAAAATTTCTTTAGGAATTGTTTTGTTTTTTAAATTGTTCATAGGTATAATTAAGTTGCATCAAAAATAATAGAAAAACTACAGTTAAATTAACGTATATAAAACTATAATTAACTCTTTTAGCTTATGTATTTAAAAAGATAAGCTAAAAAATTGAAATAGTATAAAGTAATAACTACAGCTGTTAGGTATAAGTAAAATTGATATAAATATAAAAAATTAGCATCAATTTTTTTCTGTTCTACTTGTTTTGCTTGGTATATTTGTACTCGTTAAAATGAATAATAATCAATAAAAAATATAAAAATGGCAACAGCAGTAGGTAAAAAATTTCCAGATTTAAATGTAGATGCAATGAACGAAATGGGAGATACGTTCAAAATAAATGTTTTAGAAGAAGCAGTAAATAACAAGAAAAAAGTATTGTTATTCTGGTATCCAAAAGACTTTACTTTTGTTTGTCCTACCGAGTTACATGCTTTTCAGGCAGCATTAGGAGAATTTGAAAAAAGAAATACAATTGTAATTGGTGCCTCTTGTGATACTCCAGAAGTTCACTTTGCATGGTTAAATCAATCAAAAGATAACGGAGGAATTGAAGGTGTTACATACCCAATTTTAGCAGATAGTAATCGTAATTTATCATCAATCTTAGGGATTTTAGATATTTCTGATGAGGTTTTTGATGAAGCAACTCAAACAGTACAAGTTGTTGGAGATAATGTAACATATAGAGCTACTTATTTAATTGATGAAGAAGGAACTGTTTTTCATGAAGGAATTAACCACATGCCAGTAGGTCGTAATGTAAATGAATTTTTACGTTTAATTGATGCTTATGCTCACGTTCAGAAAAATGGAGAAGTATGTCCTGCAAACTGGGAAGAAGGTAAAACAGCAATGAAGCCAAACGCAAAAGGAACAGCTGAGTATTTAGCAGCAAACTAATAATACTAAGAAAGGAGCACGTTCGTGTACTAATTGGGGGATGAAATACACGAACTCCTTTTTAATAAAATAAAACTATGGTACAAGAATTAAGTCAAGATAATTTAGCAGATTTAGTAGCAAACAATAAAAAAGTAGCGGTACAGTTTTCGGCAACTTGGTGTGGTAATTGTCGTATTATGAAACCAAAATTTAAGAAATTAGCTTCTGAAAATGAAGCAATAGTTTTTGTAATTGTTGATGCAGAAAAATTTCCTGAAAGCAGGCAATTGGCAGATGTAAGTAATTTACCAACCTTTGCCACTTTTGTAGATGGTAAGTTTGTAAACCAAGCACAAACCAATAAGTTTGATGTGTTAAAAGATTTAGTAAACGAAGTAATATAATTTCTATCAGCCTGCGCAAAGTAGCGATACTATAATAATAAGGTCTCAACTTTGCTAGACCTGAAAAAACAGAAAAAAATTATGAAATTACCAATTATAAAACACTTAACTTCATTTATTGAAGAAAACGATCAGGATTATATACTAGAAACGATTGAAACATTAGAGGCCTTAACAGAAGTTTCGTCATTAAAAGATGAAGAGTTAGATGTTATTGGTGAGTTGATATCTAATATGTATGGTGCTATTGAAGTTGATAAAATGATTAAAGATGGTACCCCTAAAAAAGAAGCGTTAAATAATTTTATGAAACGTGTTTTAGGATCAATTGATAAATAGTTTTAAGATTTATATACTAAAAATCCCGAGCGTTAAACACTCGGGATTTTTTTGTTGAAATATTGCTTAAAACAAATAAAGCTATTCCGTTTCTTTTTGTTCATTCATCTTTTTTACAAGGGCTTTTAAACGCTCTTTATTTCGTTTTTTTTCGAGTTTAACCTTGCTCTCTTTCTGTTTCATTAAGCGCGTATGTTTTGCTTTATTAACAGTGTTTTTTGCTTTTCCTTTTTTAGGCATATTTAGATTTTTTTATGGCTAATAATCCGAAGAAAGTAATAAATCCGTTTAACACTAATACAAAGAATCCGAAGTCGAAATTTAATTGCGACTTGCTAAAAATACTTATCAAATAAGTAAATATTGGCGATGCAATACAAATAGCAGGAACTAACTTGTCTTTTATATTTAGTTTGGTAAATAATCCGAAGGCATATAAACCTAATAATGGCCCATAAGTATAACCCGCAAACTGAAATATTTTAGCAATCACGCTGGCATCAGCAATAAAATATTTAAAAACTAAAATTGTTGCAATTAATATGATTGAGAATAAGACATGTATTTTTTTTCGTGTTCTTTCTTGATTTTTTTCTTTTTTATCAATTTCTAAAATATCAATACTAAAAGAAGTTGTTAAAGAAGTTAATGCGCTATCGGCACTTGAATAAGCGGCAGCTATTAATCCTAGTAAAAAGAATAAAGAAGTTGCTAAGCCTAACTCGCCACTCATGGCAATCGTTGGGAATAATTGATCTTTGTGCGCGTTAATTTCGTTTGTAGTTGCGTAATCGGTTAATAAAACCCCTAAGGCTAAAAAGAAAAAGTTTACAATTACTAACACAAGCGTAAACCAAAACATATTTTTTTGCGCATCTTTTAAGTTACGACAGGTTAAGTTTTTTTGCATCATATCTTGATCCAAACCTGTCATAACAATAGCTATAAATGCTCCAGAAAAGAATCGATTCCAAAAATAATTTCCAGATTTCCAATCATCAAAAAAGAACATTTTAGATAATTTGTTGTCTGATATATAGGAGGTTAAGTTTTCTATTTGCATTTCGTCTTTAATAGTAACAATACAAACTCCTACGGCGATTAGCATAAATAAAGTTTGCAAGGTATCTGTCCAAACAATCGTTTTTATTCCTCCTTTAAAAGTGTATAACCAAATTAATAAAATAGTAATGGTTACGGTTACCCAAAACGGAATTCCGTATGCATCAAACAAAATTAATTGCAATACATTGGCTACTAAAAATAATCGAAAAGCAGCACCTACAGTTCTTGATAATAAGAAAAAAGAAGCTCCGGTTTTATAGGAATATCTACCAAAACGATCTTCTAAATAGGTGTAGATAGAAGTAAGGTGTAGTCGGTAATATAACGGGAGTAATATCAAACCAATAACAGCATAACCAACAACATAACCCAATACCATTTGCATATAGCTCATTTGTTGTCCTTCAATCCAACCAGGAACAGAAATAAAAGTTACACCCGATAAAGAAGCGCCAATCATACCAAAGGCAACTAAATACCAAGGAGAAGAATTATCTGCTTTAAAAAAAGTATTATTGTTTGCCGATTTACCAGTGATGTAAGAAATAAGAATTAGTACCCCAAAATAGGCAAGAATAAGGAGTATTATGTGTAGTGGTTGCATACGGTTTAATTATGAATTACGAATGTACTAAATTGTAATTGTAAATTAAATGCAAAGGGTTTAATAAATTTTAAATGAACGGAATTGAAAGATTTCAATTCCGTTCATTTATTTTAAGATTACATTTCTATAATTACGTCTTCTATATTTTTACGAACCTTTTTTAGATCTTTCATATAATCGTCTTCCGCTCTAAAACCAACAGGCAATACTAAAACAGATGTTAAATTATGTTTGTTTAAACCTAAAATTTCATCGTATTTTTCAGGAATAAAACCTTCCATTGGGCAAGAGTCTATTTGCTCGTTTGCCGCAACAGTCATTAAATTACCCAAGGCAATGTATGCTTGGTTTTTATTCCAAATAGTTAATTCTTCTTGCGTTTTGCTAGCTATTGAAGAACTCAACATTTCTTTAAACGGATTTAAAATTTTATCAGGAGTATTTCTGATGTTTTTTACCAATGAAAAATAAGAATCAATATCATTAGTAGTGTATTCTTTCGGAATACATAAAACCAATACATGTGACGCTTGTAATACTTGTGGCTGATTCCAAGAATGAACAACTAGTTGCTCTTGAATTTCTTTGTTTTGAATTACAACCATTTTAATTGGTTGCAATCCGTATGAAGTAGCTGTTAAATTAAAAGCTTCTTTTAAAATGTTTATTTGTACTTCTGAAAGTGATTTATTTTCGTCGAATTTTTTAACAGCATAACGCCATTTTAAATTTTCTATACTGTTCATTCTAATTTATTTAGATTACAAAATTACAATAGCTTTTAATAAAAACAACTATTTGATTATTATAAAAATTGATGAGTCAATAAATTTAATCTTTCATTTTGTTTTACTCGAAAAGGTTAAAGTTGAATGAGTTGTTTTTCTATGATTAATGCTTTTGTTGAAGTGTTTAAATTACTGATAAAAAGTGGTTTAGTAATATTTTTATATCTTAATGGTCAAAAAATAATTGCTAACTCCGGATTATGAAAGAAGATTTTCTACATTTTTTATGGCAAAATAAGTTGTTTCCTTCGAGCAGCTTAAAATCTGTAGCTAACGAAACGATTCAAATAATTAAATCCGGGACTCATAATTTAAATACTGGACCAGATTTTTTAAACACACATCTTAAAATAAATAATCAATTATGGATTGGGAATGTTGAAATTCACATCAACTCATCTGATTGGTATTTACACAAACACGAAGAAGATAAAAACTATGATGCCGTAATTTTACATGTAGTTTGGCAACATGATTCAGCTGTTTTTATGAAAAATAATAAGCCATTACCAACTCTTGAGTTGCATGGTTTAATTGATAAAAACGTACTTAATAATTATCAATCGTTATTTTCTAAACAACTTCGTTGGATTCCGTGTGAGCAACAAATTAATGAAGTAGATTCTTTTTTGATGAGTAATTGGTTAGAGCGATTGTATTTTGAGCGATTAGAAAACAAGGCGGTATTAATAAAAGAGTTATTAGTGAAATCAAATAATGATTTCGAGAGTGTTTTATTTCAGTTATTAGCTAAAAATTTTGGATTGAAAATTAATGGAGAAGCTTTTTTACAATTAGCGCAATCGTTTGAGTTTTCAATTTTAAAAAAAGTCCGGTTTAATGAATTCCAATTGTCAGCTTTATTATTCGGACAAGCAGGATTTTTAGAGAGTGAAGTAGAGGATTCGTATTTTATTCAATTAAAAAACGAGTATGCATATTTAAAGCATAAATATAAGTTACTGCCAATTTCTAATAGTTTATTTCAATTTTTTAGAATGCGACCAACAAATTTTCCTACTATTCGAATAGCACAGTTAATAGCGTTGTTTTTTAAATATCAAAATTTGTTTTCTAAATTGATGGAGTTAAATAAACTAGAAGATTTTTATGATTTGTTTTCAGTAGCAATATCTGATTTTTGGAAGACACATTATACGTTTGAAACCGAATCAAAAAAATCAGCAAAAAAACTCACAAAATCATTTATAGATTTATTGTTGGTAAACACTGTTTTGCCGTTAAAGTTTGTGAACGAACAAATTAGAGGAGAAGTAAATAGTGACGGTTTTTTTAAATTGATGCAACAAATAAAGCCAGAGAGAAACTCAATAATAACTAAGTTTTCAGATTTAAATATTACAGCTAAAAATGCTTTTGAAAGTCAGGCTTTATTAGAGCTTAAAAACAACTATTGCGCAAAGAAACGCTGTTTACAATGCGCAATAGGTACTAGTTTGTTAAGAAAGTAATAATGTTATATCGAGCGGAGTCGATAGTTAAAGATCACTCGAGATACTATTATTTTTTAGAATTTAAAATTGCATCAATCTTTGCGATACAGTCTTTGTAATGGTATTTTGTAATACTATTTACAGCTCTTTTACTAGCATTGTTTGTTAAATACTTTAAAGAAGTTAACTCACCGCGAGAAATTGAAGAAACATCTGAGTTTTTAGCACTTTTGCTATTCAGTAAAATACCTAGTCTGTCAATAAAATTCTTTTGTAAATTCCGTCTGTAAACAGTTACGTTTTTAGTTGAGTTAGCTTCAGAGAAAATACCTTTTCTAAGATCTTTAACCATATCTGCTGCAGCATAAAAATCATCACTCGTAACTTCCGAATTAGTCATTCTTTGTAAGCGGGATTCACTCAATAAACTACTTAAATGACGATTTTGTAAACGCCCCATTCTTTCAACATAGCCCGTGTGATTAATGTTTGCTAAAATATTTTTATCTAATAACCAATTTGGTGTGGTGAAGGTCTTTTTTAATAACCAATTTAACGATTCTTTTTGTTTGCTTTTTGCTAATACCGAATACACATTACCTTGTTGATTAGGTTTTTTGTTATCTTCAAAAACACCACCAATATTACCAACTACATGATTTATATAACGATTCCAAACGCTTAATAATTCTCCGTATAACTCATTTAAATCGGTATAATCATTTGTTTGGTCAGAGGTCCACTTAGGTAAATTTGTAGCAACGATTTTTAGGTTTTTAATTCCGTAAGTACTTGCTTTTATTAAATCGTTTCCAATACCTTCAGTTTGTGAAGCAGGGTCAAATCCACCCCTACGTTGATACCCAAATTTATAAATAGGATCACCTGCTTTTTCATCAATCCATTTATCTAAAGTTTTTACTTCGTCTTTAGGAGTCGTAGCAGTAGGAATTACACGGTATCCCCAATTAATTGAGTAATGATCATAAGGTCCTAACTGACGAATAAAACGAATGTTTTTATCTTCAGGTTGTGCTACATAATTATAACGAGCATAATCCATAATAGTTGCTGCGATTCCGTTTTTTTGAGTAAAATCACCATCTCGTAAAGATTCTGTTGGGTATGCATAACTTGCAGCCATATTATGAGGTAAACCTAATGCATGACCAATTTCGTGCGCAATAACCATTCGCATCATTTCTCCAATTTCTTCATCAGGAGTATCTAAGGTTCTGGCAGAAGGATTTGCAGCACCAGTTTCTAATAAATACCTGTTTCTGTATGAACGCAAATGATTGTGATACCAAATAATATCACTTTCAATAATTTCACCAGAACGAGGATCAGAAACACTTGGCCCAACGGCATTTCTTGTAGTACTTGCCACATATCTTATTGAAGAATATCTAATATCTTCCATGCTAAATTCTGGGTCTTCTTCCTTGCTCGGTGGCATCTTCGCCATAATAGCATTTTTAAATCCAGCAGTTTCAAAAACTCCAGCCCAATCATCTACACCTTGTTTTATGTATTTGCGTAATTTTTTTGGCGTTGCCGGATCTAAATAGTAAACAATCGGTTTAATAGGTTCAACCAATTCACCTCTTGCGTAAGCTTCTTTATCTTTTGGTTCTAACCTCCAGCGGCTAATATACCTTTTGCTATCTGCTTTTAATTTTTCTGAATTATAATCTACAGTTCCAACAGTAAAATACCCAACACGTTTGTCAAATAAACGCGGTGTCATAGGTTTTTCTGGTAGTAAAATCATTGACTGATTCATTCTGATACTAATGGTACCTGCATTTCTGTTTGAAGGTGGTTTACTTGCATCAAAAGTAAAATCTTGTATAACTTCAATATTTTTAGGATAACTTTTTATGGTATTGATAAAGCTTCTTTTGCTATCCAATTTTTTTACTTTGTATTGGGTTCTTGATCTACTTCCTATTCCGCTAATTGCTTTAACATCTGAAGAGAAAAATCTAGTAACGTTAATTAAAACAGCAGAAGAATCTTTGCTTTCTGTTTTGATATCAAACGCATATAAAATAGGTTCTAAATTGTTTGATTTTACCGATTTGTAAATTGGTAAAGAATCGTTTGCAATGGCATTATAAGATTTTATTTTTAGGAGGATTTTCTTTTTAAATTGCTCCCAAACGACAACTTGTTCGTTTGTTTTTGAACCAGCATTTATATAACCTCCTCCAAAATTTGAAGGCAATTCTTTAATTCGACTTACTAAAAGCATTTCTTTTCCAAATAAACTTTTCGGAATTTCATAAAAGTATTCTCCGTCGTTTTCATGAACTTTAAATAAACCTTCGTCAGATTTTGTGTCTTTTTTCACAAAATCAGAGTATTTTTTTGTCTTATTTTTAGGTTTAGATTTCTCGGTTGAAGTTTCTTTTTTATTCTTTGATTTTCGTCTTTGCGCATTTATTTCTGAAGGAAAAACAAATGCTAATAATAAAGATAATATTAGTAGTTTTTTCATTGTTTGTGTTGAGTTTTTAATATAAAATTTACTAAAATACCAAAAAGGTAGAACTTTTAAACTTATTGTTTTGTTAAAAAAAAATCCCAAACATTTACGTTTGGGATTTTTAATGATTATTGTAATATTATGCTTAGTACAAGCTTTTAAATTTAGCAGGATTTGCTTCATTCATAATCTCGTATACTTTCTCAAAAATATCTTCAGCAGATGGTTTAGAGAAGTAATCTCCGTCTGTACCATAAGCAGGCCTGTGTGCTTTTGCAGTTAAGGTTTGTGGTTTACTATCTAAGTGTTTGTATCCATTTTGATTTTCTACAATTTCTTGTAATAAATAAGCAGAAGCTCCACCTGGTACATCTTCATCAACTACTAATAAACGATTTGTTTTAGCAACCGACTTTACTGTATCGTGATTTAAATCAAAAGGTAATAAACTTTGTGCATCTACAATTTCGATATCGATACCTACTTGTGCTAATTCTTTAGCAGCTTCTTCTACAATTCTAAGCGTAGAACCGTAAGACATTACAGTAATATCTGTTCCTTCTTTTATTGTTTCAACAACACCAATCGGAGTTTTAAACTCACCAAGGTTTGTTGGTAATTCTTCTTTTAAACGGTATCCGTTTAAACATTCTACCACTAAGGCAGGATCATCACCTTCTAATAAAGTATTGTAGAATCCGGCAGCTTTGGTCATGTTTCTTGGAACCAGTACATGAATTCCGCGAATATTATTAATAATTCCTCCCATTGGCGAACCAGAATGCCAAATACCTTCTAGTCGGTGCCCACGAGTACGAATAATTAACGGTGCTTTTTGCTTACCAAAAGTACGGTAACGAAGTGTTGCCAAGTCGTCACTCATAATTTGTAAAGCGTATAAAAGGTAATCTAAATACTGAATTTCAGCAATTGGACGTAAACCACGCATTGCCATTCCAATACCTTGACCTAGAATTGTAGCTTCACGAATACCTGTATCAGAAACTCTTAGTTCGCCATATTTTTCTTGCAAACCTTCTAAACCTTGATTTACATCACCAATATATCCAGCATCTTCTCCGAAAATTAAAGCTTCTGGGTATTTATTAAAGATAGCATCAAAATTATCACGCATAATAACACGTGCATCTACTAAGTTTTTCTCAGCAGCATATGTTGGTGTTTCAGCAGTAATTTTTTCTGTAGCTAATGCTGTTTCACTTAATAGGTGAGCAGAAAATTTTACAGCAGCATTATCTATAGATGCTTTAATAAAGTTTTGAAGTGTTGTTTTTTCTGCAAAATCTTCATCCTTTAAGTAACGTAATGTTTTACGGGCAGCAACCAAAATATCTTTTCTGATAGGTTCAGTAATCGCCAATAAATCGTTTTTGTATTTATTGATAAATGAAGCGTTGTTACTTTTTTGAGCTACTTTTTCTAATAAATTTACAGCAGCAGCAACTTCTTCTTTTATTTCATTTGTGAAAGCACTCCAAGCATCACGTTTTGCTTTGCTAACTTCTTTTTTAGTTTCTTTTTCTATTTTTATTAAATCCTCTTCAGAATCAATAAATTTTAAAGTAGTTCCGTCTTCATTTTGTAATTCGAATTCTAAAATCCATTTACGCATTTGAGCAAGACAATCAAATTCTTGTTCCCACTGTAAACGCTCTGCAGATTTATACCTTTCGTGAGAACCAGAAGTAGAGTGTCCTTGTGGTTGTGTTAATTCTTTTACATGAATTAAAACAGGTATATGTTGTTCTCTTGCAATTTTTGAAGCTTTGTTATAAACATCAATTAATTGTACATAATCCCATCCGTTTACAACAAAAATTTCGTAACCGTTTGTATCGTTTTCTTTTTGAAATCCTTTTAAAATTTCAGAAATACTTTCTTTTGTCGTTTGATGTTTTGCGTGTACTGAGATTCCGTATTCATCATCCCAAACATTCATTACCATTGGTACTTGCAACACACCAGCAGCATTAATAGTTTCGAAGAATAAACCTTCAGAAGTACTTGCGTTACCAATTGTACCCCAAGCAACCTCATTACCTTTATTAGAAAAATCAGTAAAACTTTCTAAACCATCTACATTACGGTAAATTTTAGAAGCTTGTGCTAAACCTAATAAACGTGGCATTTGACCTGCGGTTGGAGAAATATCTGCAGAAGAATTTTTCTGAGCAGTTAAGTTTTTCCAATCTCCGTTTTCATCTAAAGAATGTGTAGCAAAATGTCCTCCCATTTGGCGACCAGCAGACATTGGCTCGGCATCTATATTTGTATGACCATATAATCCAGCAAAAAATTGTTGAGGAGTTAATTGGTTAATTGCCATTATAAAAGTTTGATCACGGTAATAACCAGATCTAAAATCTCCATTCTGAAAAGCTTTAGCCATCGCTAATTGTGGTACTTCTTTACCGTCACCAAAAATTCCGAATTTTGCTTTACCTGTTAAAACTTCTCTACGCCCTAGTAAACTACATTCTCTACTTAAGCGTGCAATTCGATAGTCGTTTAAAACTTCATTTTTAAAATCTTTAAAAGAAAGTTGTTGAGTGTTAGCTATTTCGGTCTTTTGCTTCATTATCTTCTGGTTTTGGTGTGCTTACAAAGATAGTTTTTTTAGTTGAAATTTAAAAATTTCAACTATTACTGAATATTCTTCAAAAAAATCAAAAAAAAAGAAGTTTTGTTGAAGTATCTATAATAAACCTCTTCTAAGGAAATTATAAATTCTGTCAATACTTGTGGTGATTACAAATCTAATCTTTGTAGGATATGCTTCTTGTGTAACCTCAAAACCTTCGTTAGTGTAAATAGGAAAGTAAAATTCAAAAATATTAGGGATAAAATTTAAACGTATTCCGTTCTCGTAAAAAAAGTTAGGTGAGGTATCTCTATTTTTAAGCATTGCAACATCATTATAAAATTCTGCCCATTTATATACACTAACACTTGTGTTTATTGATGTTATTAATTGATTCGAAAATTGAGGTTTACTATATTTTGATTTAAAACCAGCTTGGTCAATTACAAATTGCTGACTAAAAATTCCTTCGTTTTCAGAACGCCCAAATAAGTTTTGTTCAAATAAATAATCAGAACCACGATTTAATCCGAAGCTAAAATAATCTCCTTCAGATTTGTTATGTAAAAAAAATCCTCCAAAAAAACGAACATCAAAACTTTTGTCCGCCGAGAAAAACTTACGATAACGAAAATCGGTTGTTATTTTACTAAAACTAGAGTTTAATTCCGCATTAATAGCGTATTGGGTTCTTTTTATAGCATTGAAGTTAGAGTTGATATATCTTAAATTAAGTACATTATACTTGTCACTAGCCTCTTTGGTTTGGCCTAATTCCACTTGTTTATTAACGCTAATTAACCTGGCAATAAAAAGTTTTAATCCGTTTTCGCGTAATGTATTTCTTCTAAACTGAATGCTAACAGAAGGAGCAAACGTAGTGTAATATAACTCTGGTGCATAGTGAAAACTACTTCCACTAAAACCATAACGAATTTTATAAATTTTAGTTTTCTTAAAAAAATGATTGTAAGAAAAACCGTAGGATCCTGAAAAATTATTGCTTTTTGTACTGAAATTGGGCGTTAGGCTAAATTCGAAATTATGGCTTATCACAGCTTGATTATTGATGTTTACTCCTAAAATTACACCGTCATATAAATTATATTTAAAATCGGGATAATAAAATAATTGATTGTAATAAGGGTTTTCAACATCTGTAAAAAACTGAAAATCTATTGGTTTATTGATAAGTGTATTGTTAACATTTCTGAAATTATCGAGAGAATTGTATTCTGGGTAAATGTTTTCGTAATTTAAAGCGAGTTTATCAAAGCCACCTTTTTTAATTTTAATTGTTTTTGTAGAATCTGTTCCTGTAATCCATTTTTTAAATACTATCTTCTTTTTTTGTATGCCATATAAAGCAACAGGTGAAGAAATATTCCTTTTGTTTTTAATAGTAACCTTTAAAGAATCTTTTCTTTTCGTGGTTTTTATTTTAGAGATTTTATAATCTATTTTTTTACTCGTTTTTAAATAATCATTAAAAAACCATTCTAAATCTTTAGAGGTGTTTTTTTGAAGTAACGATTTAAAGTGTTGACTGTTAGTTTCTTTTAATTGATTTTTAGCGTAGAATTCTTTTAAAGACTGAGTCAAAGTATCACCTCCGATATAATCTTGAAGATAGAGCAATCCTAACCCAGCTTTGTATTCGCTAACAACCTTTTGGTTAAAATTAGAAAGAGAGTCAGAAGGAGTATTTAATGGTTGGTCATAAAATTTACGTGCACTAAATTGATATACAAAAGAGTATTTATCATTTTGCTTTAGTTTTGATAAATTATATGTTTTAATAGGCCAGTATTTAGCGTATTTACCCAAAACAGTAATATTTGGATAATACTCATCAATATACTTCATCATTAAAAAAGTTTCTAAACCATTTGTAAGCCAATAATCTGTTCGCTGGTTTAGTATTAATGCATCATTTATATATCTTTTAGAAAGTGCTTTAAAAAAGTTGATTTCCCATCTAAAATTCTCAGGAAAAGGTTTAAGCCATCTAGGAAGTCCGTAAATTTCATGTAACGAATTTTTTTTAATGGTGGCAGCATCAATAAAAATTTCATTATGTGGATGTTTGCCTAAAAAACCCTCAATAAAGTCAATTTGTTTATTTATTATTTTGGCAGTAGTGTCTCTAGGTATATTTTTTAAATTTGTGTCTGTTATTATTTTTTTGTCTTTTAATTTAAAGGATTTGAATTGATTTAGGGAGTCAATGTGAAGAAAAATATCTTTTCTTTTTTTACCTTTTAAATAATAGAGCGTGTTACTCTTTTGCTTAATTTTCTTTTGAGGCAGATTACTTTCAATAGTATATTTTTTAGGAATAGAAATGTTTATAGTGTAGTTTGTTAGGTTTTCATATAAATCATCAATATTTAAATTGCTCATCAGTTGCCATTTTTTATTATAAACAGCAGGTGTAATATGCCAAAATCGTAAGTGATATTCGTTTTTAGTTTTTCCGTATCCTGTAAATTTAGCACTTGGAATTTTCACAATATAATTTGTAGCTATAATTAAGCTGTCATTTGGTTTTAAAAGACCTTTTAAAGGTATTTCAATTATATCAGGCTGATTTTCTTTTACATTAAAAGTAGCTTTTTTATTGTTTACTGTAATCTCATGTATTTTGGTAAAACCTTTATCTTTTTCTTTAGAAAAGTAAAAGTCTTTTTTATAATCTTCTATAAGACGTTTTCCTAGTGGAGTATTTTTGTCTTTATAACTATTAGACCAGTTATGTAAAAAAATAGTATTTAATGTATCTGAAGAATTATTATAGTAAACAGTTTTTTGATTGATGTGAAGTAAATCCTTTTTATCATCTAGTTTTGCATCTATTTCAATAGTATTCGTTTGCGCTGTTACTGTATAACAGGACATGAAAAGTGAGATAAAAAAGAGGAGTAATTGATGTTTCAAATTAAAGATAAAAGCTCGTTGAAGAATCAACGAGCTTTTTATGTAATTATTTTTAAAAGTTTGGTTTTAATTCGTTTTTCTTGTAAAATTTATTAAAGTGCTCTACAGCTTCATCAGCAGTATCAACAACTCTAAATAAATCTAAATCTTTTTCACTAATATTACCTTCTTCTAACAAGGTGTTTTTTATCCAGTCTAATAAACCTGCCCAGAATTTTGTTCCTACTAAAACAATAGGAAAACGACCAATTTTGTTAGTTTGAATTAATGTGATTGCTTCAAAAAGCTCATCCATAGTACCAAAACCACCTGGCATTACAACAAAACCTTGAGAATATTTTACGAACATAACTTTACGAACGAAAAAATAATCGAAGTTTAAGTTTTTATCACGGTCAACCCAAGGATTATCGTGTTGTTCGAAAGGTAATTCGATATTTAATCCAACCGAAGTTCCTTTTCCTCTATGCGCTCCTTTATTACCAGCTTCCATTATTCCTGGTCCACCACCGGTAATTACTCCAAATCCGTTTTCAGTTAATTTAAAACCAACTTCTTCAGCTAGTTTATAATAGGGGTCATCTGTTTTTGTTCTTGCAGAACCAAAAATAGACACACAAGGTCCTATTTTACTTAATTTTTCGTACCCTTCAACAAACTCGGCCATGATTTTAAAAATAGCCCAAGAATCGTTTGTTTTTATTTCATTCCAAGTTTTTGGTTGTAATTTTTCTTTAATTTTTCTGTCATCGTTCGGACTCATACTCATAAATTCTTTTATAATTAATGTAACAATTTATATTGCTAATTTACATCTTTAGCAAGCTTGCTAATTTAGTTCTTTTTTTAAAAACTTAGCAGTATAACTAGTTTTATGTTTGGCAACTTTTTCAGGAGAGCCCGTGGCTAAAACATTTCCTCCATTTTTCCCACCTTCCATACCGATGTCAATAATGTAATCAGCAAGTTTAATTACATCCATATTATGTTCAATAATTAATACGGTATTTCCTTTATTTGCTAATTCATTTAAAACATCCATTAAAACACGAATATCTTCAAAATGCAAGCCTGTGGTAGGTTCATCTAAAATGTAAAAAGTGTTTCCGGTATCTCTTTTTGATAATTCTGATGCTAATTTTATACGCTGTGCTTCTCCACCAGATAGTGTAGTTGATTGTTGCCCTAAAGTAATATACCCTAAGCCAACATCTTTAATTGTTTTTAGCTTGCGATATATTTTAGGAATATGCTCAAAGAAGTTAGTGGCTTCATTAATCGTCATGTCTAAAATATCAGAAATCGATTTTCCTTTGTAACGAATTTCTAACGTTTCTCTATTAAAACGTTTTCCTTGGCAGGTTTCACATTCTACCTGAACATCTGGTAAAAAATTCATTTCAATAACGCGAACTCCACCTCCTTGACAAGTTTCACAACGACCACCTTTTACATTAAAACTAAAACGACCAGGTTTATAACCACGAATGGCAGCTTCTGGAGTTTTGGCAAATAAACTACGAATTTCTCCGAAAGTACCTGTGTAGGTTGCCGGATTTGAGCGTGGAGTTCTACCAATAGGAGATTGATCAATATCAATTACTTTATCGATATGTTCTAGGCCTTCAATCTTTTTATAAGGCATTGGTTTTTTTACACCACGATAAATATGGGCATTTAAAATAGGATATAATGTTTCGTTTATTAAAGTAGATTTTCCGCTTCCTGAAACTCCGGTAACACAAATCATTTGGCCTAAAGGAAATTTTACAGATACATTTTTTAAGTTGTTTCCGGATGCTCCGGATAGTTTAATAAAATTTCCGTTGCCTGCTCTTCTTTCTTTTGGAACAGCAATTTCTTTTCTTCCCGTTAAGTAATCTGCAGTTAAAGTGTTGTGCGATTTTAAATCTTCAAAAGTTCCTTCACTTACAATTTCACCTCCGTGAACACCTGCACCCGGACCAATATCGAATACAAAATCGGCTTGTTCAATCATGTCTTTGTCATGCTCTACAACTAAAACCGAATTACCAACATCACGTAATTTAATAAGTGATTTTATTAGTTTTTCGTTGTCTCGTTGATGTAAACCAATACTTGGCTCATCTAAAATATATAAAACGCCAACTAATTGTGAACCAATTTGAGTAGCCAATCGAATTCGTTGCGCTTCTCCACCAGAAAGTGATTTAGAAGTTCTGTCTAAAGTTAAATAATCTAACCCAACATCTAATAAAAACTGAATTCTAGTTCGGATTTCTTTTAGTATTTCAGATGCAATTATTAATTGTTTTTCAGAAAGGCTACTTTCAATATTTTCAAACCAAGTAGCTAGCTCGGTAACATCCATTTGTGCTAAATCACTAATGTTTTTATCAACAACTTTAAAATGGAGCGCTTCTTTTTTTAATCTTTTACCTTCGCAAACAGAACAGCTAACTTCATCCATAAAGTCTTTTGCCCAGCGTTTAATTGAAGTGCTTTCTGCATTTTTATATTGATTGTCGATAAAAGCGATAATCCCTTCAAAATCTATTTCGTAATTTCTAGTTACACCAAGATCTTTAGAGTTGATTTCAAATTTATCATTACCACCGTGTAAAATAATATGCATCGCGTCTTGCGGGATTTTATTTATCGGGTCGGTAAGTTTAAAATTGTGTCTATCGGCAATAGTTTGTAATTGTTTAAAAATCCAACTATTTTTTTGTTCTCCTAAAGGAATAATTCCACCTTTTTTAATAGAAATAGTATGATCAGGAATTACCTTTTTCTCGTTAATATCATTGGTAATACCTAAACCGTTACAATTAGAGCATGCACCTCTTGGTGAGTTGAATGAAAATGTATTTGGTTCTGGATTCGGGTATGCAATTCCGGTTGTAGGACACATCAATTCGCGACTAAAATAACGAGGCTTTTCATCGTCAACATCAACCACCATTAAAATATTATTTCCGGTATATAAAGCTGTTTTTATAGTTTCTTCTAAACGTTTTTCTGATTTTTCGTTTATAATTAAACGATCTATAACTACTTCAATATCATGAGTTTTGTATCTGTCAAGTTTCATTCCTTTTACAATCTCTTTTATTTCTCCGTCTACACGAACGCGGACAAAACCTTGTTTAGAAATTTGTTCGAAAAGCTCTCGATAATGCCCTTTTCTAGATTTAATTAAAGGCGCAAGAACTGCGATGCGCTTTTCATTAAAATCTTTTAAAATTAGTTGCCTGATTTGCTCATCAGAATAACTTACCATTTTCTCGTTTGTATTGTAAGAATATGCATGCGAGGCACGAGAAAAGAGTAAACGAAGAAAATCGTAAATCTCGGTAATAGTTCCTACGGTAGAACGCGGACTTTTATTAGTTGTCTTTTGTTCGATAGAAATTACGGGCGATAATCCATCAATTTTATCAACATCAGGTCTTTCTAATCCGCCTAAAAACTGACGCGCATAAGCAGAGAAAGTTTCAATATATCTACGCTGTCCTTCAGCATAAATAGTATCGAAAGCTAATGATGACTTTCCGCTACCACTTAAGCCAGTAATAACCACCAGTTTTTCTCGAGGTATTTTTACATCGATGTTTTTTAAATTGTGAGCGCGTGCTCCGTATACTTCTATGTACTCTTGTTCTTTCAAAGTGAGATTTTTACGAAAAGCAAAGTTACAGAAACCAAATTTATTTTAAAGCCGATGTTATAAACAAATCATTGTAAATTGGTACCTTGCAATGAAAATAAGTTAATTATGAAATTTATTCATTCGGTACGTCATTTTTTTGAACGCCATGGTTTTGCAGTGTCTTCAAGGTTGGCAGATCGTTTAGGTATGCGAGCTACCAATGTGCGATTGTTTTTTATTTACATATCTTTTGTAACCGTGGGTTTATCTTTTGCTTTATATTTAACAATGGCATTTGTATTAAAATTAAAAGATATGATTTACACTAAAAGAACCTCTGTTTTCGATTTATGATAAATAATGTATTTAAATCAAGGTTATACAAAGCAATCTTATTTTCAGTATTAATTTTATCAATAGGAGTAGGAGGGTATTTAATAATATTCAATTATTCTTTTATTGATGCTTTATATATGACTATAATTACCATAACCACTATTGGTTTTGGAGAAGTTCATCCTTTTGGTACAGGAGAAAAAATATTTACGATAGGTTTAATATTATCAAGTTTATTTATTTTCGGTTATGCAGTATCCTCGTTTTCTGAATATTTAATTAGCGGTCAGTTTTTTCGTCAACTAAAAATAAAAAAAGTGCAAAAAAAAATAGAAAAGTTAAAAGGGCATACTATTGTTTGTGGTTATGGTAGAAATGGGAAGCAAGCAATAGCTAAATTAAATAGCTACAAAAAAGACGTTGTTGTTATAGAAATGCATGAGGATATTATAAAGCAATTAGACGAAAAAGGAATATTAAATATAGAGGGAGATGCAACAACCGATGAAGCATTATTAAAAGCAGGTATTTTAAATGCCGCTAATTTAATTACCGTTTTACCTTCGGATGCTGATAATTTATTTGTAGTGTTAACAGCAAATCAATTAAATAAAGACTCAAAGATAATAAGTAGGGCGTCTAAAGAAACTTCTTATAGCAAGCTTAAAATAGCAGGAGCAGATAATGTAATTATGCCTGATAAATTAGGAGGTGCGCATATGGCATCTTTAGTTGTTACGCCTGATGTTATAGAATTTGTAGATAGATTAACTATAGAGGGCGATACAACAGCGAATTTAGAAGAAATAGCGATAGATAACCTGCCTAAGGAGTATTTAAATAGCACCATTTTAGATTTAGATTTGCGTAAAAAAACAGGATGCACTGTAATTGGCTATCGAACTACGGATAAAGAATATATCATAAATCCAGATGCTTCGGTAAAGTTAACAGCAGGCGCAAACTTAATTGTTCTAGGTCGCCCAGAGCAAATAATTAAATTAAGAGAGTTGTTTTAATGAAAAATATAGTTGTTACCGGAAGTAATGGTTTACTTGGGCAAACCTTAGTAAACCTTTTATTAAAGGATAAAGAAAAATATACTGTAAGCGGATTTTCTAGAGGGGAAAATAGAAGTGGTAAAACCAATTTTAAATATGTTTCTGTTGACCTTACTGATAAAAAAATACTTCTTAAAAACTTAACAGCATGCAAGCCTGATGTTATTGTTAACACGGCAGCAATGACAAATGTTGATGCTTGTGAAGATGATAAAAAAGCATGCGATCTATTAAATATAGGTGTTGTAGAATTGTTAAAAGAATATTCAGAAGTAAATAACATACATTTAATACATATATCTACCGATTTTATATTTGATGGTGAAAGTGGTCCTTATAAAGAAACCGACACTCCAAATCCGCTAAACTATTACGGAGTATCTAAATTGAAATCAGAAAATATTTTAACAGCCTCTAAAATAGATTATGCGATTCTTCGCACTATTTTGGTATACGGCAAAGTGTTTGATATGACCCGAAGTAATATTGTATTGTGGGTAAAGAAGAGTTTAGAGGATAAAAAACAAATTACAATTGTTAAAGATCAATTTCGTATGCCTACTTATGTTGAAGATTTGGCGCAAGCGTGTAAAATAGTAATAGATAAAAAGTCTACAGGGATTTTTAATATTTCATCAAACACGTTATTAAGTATTTATGAGATTGCACAGCAAATAGCAGATGTTTTTAAATTAGATAAAAGTTTGATTAAACCGATAGCAACAAATGATTTAAATCAAAAAGCAATTAGGCCATCTAAAACAGGATTTGATTTATCTAAAACAAATAAAGAATTAAATTTTCAACCAAAATCATTTAAAGAAGATTTGCGAAAATTTAAAGAAAAGATAATGTAAAGCCACATTTAACGCATAAAACTTGTCGGAAGTGCATTTTTTTTAGGATATTGCGCATTACAAAATATAAAAACTAACATATTTATTATGAAGAAAAGACTTCTTACGTTGTTATTATTAATAACACCGTTGTTAACATTTGCACAAAGCAGTACTACAGATAAAATTGATACAATTTTTAAAGATTATACAGGTTGGTTTGTAAAAGCTATATTCTATGAAATTCCTTTCTCAGAAACTTTTCAAATACCTTGGGTACTTATCGTGTTAATAGGAGGGGCTTTATATTTTACTTTTTATTTTAAATTTATTAATTTTACAGGCTTTGTGACAGCAATTCAGGTTGTTAGAGGTAAATACGAAGATATTGAAAAGCACGGAGTAGATAAATTATACGGAGATCAAACTCCAGGAGGAGATGTTTTTGAAACTATAAAAGATGAAGGAGCCGACGGGGAGGTTTCTCACTTCCAAGCATTAACAGCTGCATTATCTGCAACGGTTGGTTTAGGTAATATTGCAGGGGTTGCAGTAGCATTATCAATAGGTGGTCCGGGAGCAACATTCTGGATGATCGTAGCTGGTTTATTAGGGATGGCTTCTAAATTTGCAGAATGTACTTTAGGTGTAAAGTATAGAGATGTTGGTGAAGATGGTACTGTTTATGGTGGTCCAATGTATTACTTGACAAAAGGATTAAAAGAAAAAGGAGCAGGAGGCTTAGGTAAAGTATTAGCAGTTTTATTTGCAATATTTGTTATTGGAGGTTCTTTTGGTGGTGGAAACATGTTTCAAGCCAATCAAGCAGCTGCACAGTTTACCAAATTATTTGAATTAACAGGGCCAAATGCAGGAATGTATTTTGGATTAGTAATGGCGGCATTAGTAGCTGTAGTTATTATTGGAGGAATAAAAAGAATTGCCTCTGTAACAGAAAAAGTAGTGCCTTTTATGGCAGGAATATATGTGTTAGCAGCTTTAATTATTTTATTTGCTAATTATTCATTGATAGATGATGCTTTTATGTTGATATATGAAGGAGCTTTCTCTGGATTAGGAATTGCAGGTGGTTTAATTGGAGTAATGATTCAAGGTATTAGAAGAGGTGCTTTTTCAAATGAAGCAGGTGTAGGTTCTGCAGCAATTGCACATTCAGCAGTTCGTACAAAATATCCAGCGAGTGAAGGTATTGTTGCTTTATTAGAGCCATTTGTAGATACAGTGGTTATTTGTACAATGACAGCTTTGGTAATTATTATTACAAATTTCGACGGGCAGTTTATGCAGTATGGTGTAGAGATTAAAGAAGGAGTTGAATTAACAGCAATAGCGTTTGATTCTGTAATACCTCACTTCTCAATCGTATTAACAATTGCAGTTATTTTATTTGCATTTTCTACAATGATTTCTTGGTCTTATTACGGTATGCAAGGATGGAAATTTTTATTCGGTAAAGGAAAAATTACTGATTTAGTTTATAAAGTATTATTTTTAATGTTTGTAGTTATAGGTGCTTCTATTAGTTTAGGTGCAGTAATTGATTTCTCTGATGCAATGATTTTTGCAATGGTTGTACCAAATATTATAGGTGTAATTATGTTATCTCCGGTTATTAAAAAAGAGTTAATAAAATACACCAATGCAATTAATAAGAAAGAAGAAGCAATTGAAGATGGCGCTATAGATGTTAACGATCATATGTAAAATTCTTTAAAATGAAAATATTTAAATCCCATTTCTGGTATAACAAACGCCAAAGAAATGGGATTTTCTTTTTGATATTTATTATAGTCCTTCTTCAGTTTGTTTATTTATTTTCAGATTTTTCTTCGGATCCAATAACGGATACAAGTTCAAAAGAGTTACTAACTTTTCAGAAACAAATAGATAGTTTAAAGAGTGTTGAACTAGAAAAAAGGAAACCTAAAACTTATCCCTTTAACCCTAATTATATTACCGATTTTAAAGGAGAACAATTAGGAATGTCTCTTCAAGAAATTGATAGATTGCATGCTTACCGGGCACAACGTAAATTCGTAAACTCAGCACAAGAGTTTCAGGAAATAACAAAAGTGTCAGACAGTTTATTAAATAAGATTTCACTTTATTTTAAATTCCCAGATTGGGTTGTAAAACGTAATAAGTTAGCATCAAATAATAAATCAAAAGTTAATTCAGTGTATAAAGAGACACCGAGTAAAAGAACTTCGGTAACAACTGATGATATAAATAAAGCCACGCAGCAAGATTTTGAAGCTGTTAATGGTGTTGGTGAAGTGATTTCAGAAAGAATCATAAAATACCGAAAAAAACTACAAGGTTTTTCTTTTGCATCGCAATTAAACGAAGTGTGGGGAGTTGATAAATCAACTGTAGCTAGAGTTGTAAAAAGGTTTAAGATTTATGAAAAACCACAAATTCAAAAAATAAATATAAATACGGCTACTTTTAAGGAGGTTTTAAAAAATCCATATATTGATTACGATCTCTGTAAAAAGATTTTTGAATATAGAGATGAGGTAGCTGAACTTCAAAATATTGTGGAAATAAAAAACATTGACGGTTTCCCTATTGAGAAATATGACAGAATAGTTTTATATTTGAAAGCAGAATAAACAAACAACAAACAGAATATATAATTATGAATAGTATGTACTTTACTGAAGAACATGACTTTTTTCGAAAGAGTTTTAAGGACTTTTTGCAAAAAGAAGTTGTTCCTCATATAAATAAGTGGGAAAAAGACGGAACCGTTGAGCGTTTCATTTGGAAGAAATTCGGGGAAATGGGTTATTTCGGATTAAATCAACCAGAAGAACACGGTGGTTTAGGTTTAGATCTTTTTTATACTGTGATTTTTTTAGAAGAATTACAAAAAATAAACTCAGGTGGTTTTGCAGCAAATATGTGGGCGCACGCTTACTTGGCAATGACACACTTAAATAAAGAAGGAGACGACAGAATCAAAAAAGAATATTTAACTCCCAGTATTAACGGAGATATGATAGGATGTTTATGTATTTCTGAACCTTTTGGTGGTAGTGATGTTGCAGGTATGAGAACTACTGCAATTAAAAAAGGAGATACCTATGTAATTAACGGGTCTAAGACTTTTATTACAAACGGTGTGTATTCTGATTACTTAGTAGTTGCAGCAAAAACAAATCCGGAGGATAAGCATAAAGGAATGAGTATTCTTTTGGTCGATAGAAATACACCAGGTATTTCATCAACAAAGTTAGATAAACTAGGTTGGAGAGCTTCAGATACGGCAGAAATTGCATTTGATAATGTAGTAATTCCTGCAGAGAATTTAATGGGTGAAGAAGGAAAAGGCTTTCCGTATATAATGCAGCATTTTGCTTTAGAGCGCTTAATAATGGCTATCAATGCACATGCAAGAGCTGAGTTTGCTGTAGATTATGTGATAACATATATGAGCGAAAGAGAAGCTTTTGGTAAAACATTAGATAAGTTTCAGGCGTTACGTCATAAAGTAGCTGAAATGGCTTCTAAAGTCGATATGTGTAGAGAATATAACTATTCAATTACAAAGAGGCTAAACGAAGGTGTTTATGTGGTAAAAGAGGCGAGTATGAGTAAAATGCTATCCACAAAAATGGCAGATGAGGTTATATACGACGCTTTACAGTTATTAGGAGGTTATGGTTATATGGAAGAGTATCCGTTAGCACGTTTATTAAGAGATAGCCGTTTAGGACCAATTGGTGGAGGTACTTCTGAAATTTTGAAAGAAATTATCGCAAAAATGATTATAGATAAGAAAGAATATAAGCCAGCAACCTAATATTGTTGATTGTCGTTTTTGCGAAAATGCATTTTCTGCATCGCAAAAATGATCATAGATAAGAAGGAATATAAACCAGCAACCTAATTTTACCTTTACATTGAAGATGTTTTGGGCATTCCCTTTCAGGTCGCGCTTTACACTATATCTTTTTTATAAAAAAAATAAAAAAGGATGCCGTTTCAATCGCTAATGCGACAGTGAAATTTAAAATAAGTAAAAATTTAATTGTTAATTAAAAAAGACTCAGTACATTTGCAGTCCTAAAAATAAAAATTTAGAGACTACAATGAAGGGAGGTGCTAACACATGTTAATTATTCCAATTAAAGAAGGAGAGAATATCGATAGAGCGTTAAAACGTTATAAGCGAAAGTTCAGAGACGTAAAAATCTTAAGACAATTACGCGACAAAAAACAGTTTAACAAACCATCTGTCGTTAAACGTGCTCAAATGAAAAAAGCGTCTTACGTTCAAGGATTAAGAACGAAAGAAGAAGTAAGCTAGAAATAGTTTATAAAGAGTAATATAAAACCTGTGTTGATTTATCAATACAGGTTTTTTTGTATATTTATTTCAATAAAAACAAAACCAATGCTTGTAGCAGCTTTTTTAAAATATTTAGAGCACGAAAAAAACTACTCTATAAACACTATAAATGCGTACCGAACAGATATTGTAGCATTTAAAGATTTTTGTGTGGCTGAATTTGAGCAAGAAGAGTTAACGACAATTCATTACAATCAAATTAGAACATGGATAGTGAGTCTTGTTGATAAGCAAATTTCGAATAGAAGTATAAATAGAAAAGTGAGTTCTTTAAAAACTTTTTACACCTTTCTTCAGAAAGTAAAAGAAGTTGAAGTTAATCCGTTAGCAAAACACAAAGCATTAAAAGTTCAAAAAAAAATACAAGCACCTTTTGATGAAAAAGAAATACAAAAAGTATTGGCTATTTTAAATGAAGAAGTAGATTTTGAATCAGTAAGAAATAAGTTAATAGTAGAGTTGTTGTATTCAACAGGTATGCGAAGAATAGAGCTGATTAATATTAAAGAAAAAGATATCGATTTTAGTAGGCAATTAATAAAAGTTTTGGGTAAAAGAAATAAAGAGAGGTTTGTAGTGCTGTTGCCGTCTATCTTAATTACTTTAAATCAGTATTTAGCGTTAAAAAAAGAAAAAGAATTAAAAGGAGTAGAGGAGCTTTTGATAACCAAAAAAGGGGTTAAAATTTATGAAACTCTTGTGTACCGAATAATTAATTTGTACTTTAGTAGAGTGTCCACAAAAGCAAAAAAAAGCCCACATATATTAAGGCATGCTTTCGCAACACATTTACTTAATAATGGTGCGTCGTTAAATTCGGTTAAAGAATTACTAGGGCATTCAAGTTTAGCCGCTACCCAAGTGTATACGCATAATAGCTTGGAGCAGATAAAAAAAGTGTTTAACAAGGCTCACCCTAGAGAGTCAAAATAAAGATTTAAAAAATTATGAAAGTATTCACGCAGTCAGTAAACTTTACAGCAGATAAAAGTTTGATAGATTACATTGAAAAGAAGATAGAAGGTTTAGAGAAGTTTCATGATAAGATAGTTGATGTAGAAGTTTTTTTAAAAGTTCAGAAAACAAGTGAGAAAGAAAATAAAATTACAGAAATAAAGATAAATATTCCGGGAAGTGAATTGATGGTAAAAAAACAGAATAAAACCTTTGAAGAAGGTGTAAACATTGCTGTTGACTCATTAAAAAGAAGCTTAAAGAAATCAAAAGAAAAGCATCGAGATTCATTAGTATCATAAAAAGATAAAAAATAATCTAAAAAAGCTTTAGAATATAAAAATTACTTTATACATTTGCAATCCGTTAGAAATAGCGGATTGTTTTTTATGACAATAAAAGCCGATGTAGCTCAGCTGGCTAGAGCAGCTGATTTGTAATCAGCAGGTCGGAGGTTCGAGTCCTCTCATCGGCTCAAAATAAAGAAAGTTCTTTAACATAGTTTTAAATTACCAAAGGGGAGATACCAAAGCGGCCAACTGGGACGGACTGTAACTCCGTTGTCTTACGACTTCGCAGGTTCGAATCCTGCTCTCCCCACTTTTTTAAAACCGATTAGTTAATATATCAAGCTTCAACTTTTGATTATTAATGAAAGGTTTTAAAAATACGCGAAAGTAGCTCAGTTGGTAGAGCGTCAGCCTTCCAAGCTGAATGTCGCCAGTTCGAACCTGGTCTTTCGCTCTATAATAATTATCCAGGCCGGTGTAGCTCAGTTGGTAGAGCGCATCCTTGGTAGGGATGAGGTCACCGGTTCAAATCCGGTCATTGGCTCTTTTTTAGAGTTTTTTTAAAAAAGAATTTAAAGTAACACTAAATATATTTAACTAAGAATTAAAATTAATAATCATGGCAAAAGAAACTTACGATCGTTCGAAGCCCCACTTAAACGTTGGTACAATTGGTCACGTAGATCACGGTAAAACTACATTAACTGCTGCTATCACTAAAGTATTAAGTGATGCAGGATTCTCTGAAGCTAGAGATTTTGATCAAATCGATAATGCACCAGAAGAAAAAGAAAGAGGTATTACAATTAACTCTTCTCACGTTGAATATGCAACTCAAAACCGTCACTACGCGCACGTAGACTGTCCAGGTCACGCCGATTACGTAAAGAACATGGTAACGGGTGCTGCTCAAATGGATGGAGCTATATTAGTAGTAGCTGCAACAGATGGTCCAATGCCACAAACTCGTGAGCACATCTTATTAGGTCGTCAGGTAGGTATTCCACGTATGGTTGTTTTCTTAAACAAGGTGGATATGGTTGATGATGAAGAGTTACTTGAGTTAGTTGAAATGGAAGTAAGAGAATTATTATCTTTCTATGAGTATGATGGAGATAATGGTCCTGTTGTTGCTGGTTCTGCTTTAGGAGCTTTAAATGGTGAACAAAAATGGGTTGATACTGTTTTAGAATTAATGGCACAAGTTGATGCATGGATCGAAGAGCCTTTAAGAGAAACTGAAAAGCCTTTCTTAATGCCTATTGAAGATGTATTCTCAATTACAGGTCGTGGAACTGTTGCTACTGGTCGTATTGAAACTGGTATCATCAATTCTGGTGAAGCTGTAGATATTATTGGTATGGGTACTGAGAAGTTAACTTCTACAGTAACTGGTATCGAAATGTTCCGTCAAATCTTAGATAGAGGTGAGGCAGGAGATAACGCTGGTATCTTATTAAGAGGTATTGCAAAAGAAGATATTAAAAGAGGGATGGTAATCTGTAAGCCAGGTTCTGTAACTCCACACGCTAAGTTTAAGGCTGAGGTGTATGTATTGAAAAAAGAAGAAGGTGGACGTCACACTCCATTCCATAACAACTACCGTCCACAGTTTTACGTACGTACAACTGATGTAACAGGAAATATTGTTCTTCCTGATGGTGTTGAAATGGTTATGCCTGGTGATAACTTAACTATTACAGTTGATTTAATCCAACCAATTGCATTAAACTTAGGTTTACAGTTCGCTATCCGTGAAGGTGGTAGAACAGTAGGTGCAGGTCAGGTAACTGAAATTTTAGACTAATCAATTAGTTTACATTATAAAAAGGAGTCTCTTAAATCAGAGACTCCTTTTAAAATACGGGCGTAGTTCAGCGGTAGAGCACTGGTCTCCAAAACCAGGTGTCGGGAGTTCGAATCTCTCCGTCCGTGCATAATCAAAACGAGTTGCGATTAATATCGTAACTCGTTAAAAGGATAAGAAAATGAATAACTTTATACAATATATTAAAGGTTCTTTTGAAGAACTAAATACAAATATGACTTGGGCATCTCGTGAAGAGGCACAAAAGTCTACTGTTGTTGTTGCTGCATTTACAATTGTTTTTGCTTTAGTAGTAGCAGGAGTAGATAAAGTTTTTCAAACAGGATTAGATAATTTCTTTAAAATGTTTTAATGATGGCTGATTCAGTAATGAAATGGTACGTAGTTAGAGCAGTAGGAGGACAGGAAAATAAGGTTAAAGCCTATATTGAAACTGAAATCGCTCGTTTCGGATTGACAGATTACGTAAACCAGGTAATTGTACCAACCGAAAAAGTTATTCAAGAAAGAAACGGAAAAAAAGTTAACAGAGAGAGAGTTTATTTTCCGGGTTATGTAATGGTAGAAGCTAATTTAGCAGGTGAAGTTCCTCACGTAATTAAGTCAGTGACAAATGTTATTGGTTTTTTAGGTGAAACTAAAGGAGGAGAGCCAGTGCCTATGCGTAAATCAGAAGTAAACAGAATGTTAGGAAAAGTTGATGAACTTTCTGTAAAAGATGAAAATATTGTAATTCCTTTTAATATAGGAGAAACAGTAAAAGTAATCGATGGTCCTTTTAATGGTTTCGACGGGGCAGTTGAAAATATTAATGAGGAGAAGCGTAAATTAGAAGTAATGGTTAAGATTTTCGGTAGAAAAACTCCATTAGAATTAAATTATACGCAAGTAGAAAAAATATAATCGTTACACCTATATTTAGATGTGTTTAAAGCTTCCATTTTAAACAAATCATTAAATCTTAAACAATGGCAAAAGAAGTAAGTAAATTAGTTAAACTACAAGTAAGGGGAGGTGCTGCGAATCCGTCGCCACCAGTTGGACCCGCTTTAGGTGCTGCCGGTGTTAATATCATGGAGTTCTGTAAGCAATTTAATGCACGTACACAGGACAAACAAGGTAAAGTATTACCTGTCGTGATTACTGTTTATAAAGACAAATCTTTCGAGTTTGTTGTAAAAACACCACCAGCTGCAGTACAATTATTAGAAGCGGCCAAAATTAAGAAAGGTTCAGGAGAACCAAATAGGAAAAAAGTAGCAAGTGTTTCTTGGGATCAAATTCGAGGAATTGCAGAAGACAAAATGGTTGATATGAATGCCTTTAAAGTCGAATCTGCAATGAAGATGATTGCCGGAACTGCTCGTTCTATGGGATTAACAGTAACAGGTGATGCACCTGCTTAAACTTTAAAAGATATTTAGAAATGGCAATTACTAGAAAGCAAAAAGAAGCTCGTTCTAAGGTAGATAGCTCTAAAGTTTACAGCTTAAAAGATGCATCAGCTTTAGTTAAAGAAATTACAACTGTAAAGTTTGACGCGTCAGTTGATTTAGCGGTACGTTTAGGAGTAGATCCTCGTAAAGCAAATCAGATGGTACGTGGAGTTGTAACATTACCACACGGAACAGGTAAAGATGTTAAAGTATTAGCATTAGTTACTCCAGATAAAGAAGCTGAAGCTAAAGAAGCGGGAGCAGATTATGTTGGATTAGATGAGTACCTTCAGAAGATTAAAGGAGGTTGGACTGATGTTGATGTTATTATTACTATGCCTAGTGTTATGGGTAAGTTAGGACCATTAGGTCGTGTGTTAGGACCAAGAGGTTTAATGCCTAACCCAAAGACAGGTACAGTAACTATGAACGTTGCAAAAGCAGTACAGGAAGTTAAAGCTGGTAAAATTGACTTTAAAGTTGATAAAACTGGTATTGTACATGCTGCGATCGGAAAAGTATCATTTGATGCTCAGAAGATTCAGGAAAATGCAAATGAGTTACTACAAACGTTAATTAAATTAAAGCCAACAGCGGCTAAAGGAGACTATATTAAGAGTATTTTTATGTCTTCAACTATGAGTCCTAGTGTTGCTGTAGATGAAAAATCTGTATCATAAGGCAGTTAAAACTTTTTAATTATGACAAGAGAAGACAAATCACAAGTAATACAAGATTTAACAGCAAGATTAGCAGATACAAGTATCATTTATTTAGCAGATATTTCTGCTTTAGATGCAGTAACTACATCTAACTTACGTAGAGCATGTTTTAAAGCTGGCGTAGAATTAGCTGTTGTTAAAAACACTTTGCTTTCAAAGGCAATGGAAGCTTCTGATAAAAATTTCGGAGATTTACAGGATGTTTTAAAAGGTAATACTTCAATGATGATTGCTGAAGTTGCAAATGCACCAGCAAAAGTTATTAAAGAGTTCAGAAAAAAATCAGACAAACCTTTATTAAAAGGAGCATATGTTGAAGAGGGAGTTTATGTTGGAGATGACCAATTAGACTCACTAGTTAACATTAAGTCTAAAGAAGAACTTATTGGAGATATTATCTCGTTATTACAATCACCTGCTAAGAATGTTGTTTCAGCATTACAATCAGGAGGTAATAAATTATCAGGTATTTTAAAGACGTTATCAGAAAAATAATTTCGCGCACTAATAAACTAAATAATAAAAATTTCAAAAACAATTAAAATGGCAGATTTAAAAGATTTCGCAGAGCAATTAGTTAACTTAACAGTAAAAGAGGTTAATGAATTAGCTGATATTTTAAAAGATGAGTATGGTATTGAGCCAGCAGCAGCAGCAGTAGCAGTAGCAGGTCCAGCAGCAGGAGGAGATGCAGCAGAAGAGCAAACTGAATTTGATGTAATCTTAAAAGCAGCAGGTGGTTCTAAATTAGCTGTAGTAAAGTTAGTTAAAGAATTAACTGGATTAGGTTTAAAAGATGCTAAAGCAATCGTTGATAGTGCACCAGCACCAATCAAAGAAGGAGTATCTAAAGATGAAGCAGAAGGTCTTCAAAAATCTTTAGAAGAAGCAGGAGCTGAAGTAGAGCTTAAGTAAGCTATACTCCCGAGTTAAAACGGGATAAAACAATTAAGGTTTAGGTACTAGGAACTCATGTTTCTAGTCCTAAACCATTTTGTGTATATATTCGTTCTTTATTTTATTACTGTTTTAGACTAGTGATAATACGACTATAAAGAGCTGATTTTAAGTCAGCAAAGCAATTAAAATTGCATTATTGAAACGAAATAGTTTCAAAAAATAATATTTTTAATTTAAAAATAGCATCTCTTTTGGCAACGATAAACACTACTGAAAGAATTAACTTCGCATCATCGCAATTAGGTACCGACTATCCAGATTTTCTAGATATACAGGTAAAGTCATTCCAAGACTTTTTCCAATTGCAAACTAAAGCAGATGAGCGTGGTGAAGAAGGTTTGTACAAAACCTTCATGGATAACTTTCCGATTACAGATACACGTAATCAATTTGTATTAGAATTTTTAGACTACTTTGTAGATCCACCTAGATATAGCATTCAAGAATGTATAGAAAGAGGATTAACACATAGTGTACCATTAAAAGCAAGATTAAAGCTTTATTGTACAGATCCTGAACACGAAGATTTTGAAACAATTGTTCAAGATGTGTATTTAGGTACAATTCCTTACATGACTAATTCTGGTACCTTTATTATTAATGGTGCAGAAAGAGTTGTGGTTTCTCAGTTACACCGTTCACCTGGTGTTTTCTTTGGACAATCTTTCCACGCAAACGGAACCAAGTTATACTCTGCAAGAGTAATTCCTTTTAAAGGATCTTGGATAGAATTTGCAACTGATATCAATCAAGTAATGTACGCTTATATTGATAGAAAGAAAAAATTACCAGTAACTACGTTATTCAGAGCCATCGGTTTTGAAAGAGATAAAGATATATTAGAGATCTTTGATTTAGCGGAAGAAGTAAAAGTTTCTAAAGCAGGATTAAAGAAGGTATTAGGGCGTAAACTAGCAGCTAGAGTTTTAAAAACTTGGCATGAAGATTTCGTTGATGAGGATACAGGAGAAGTTGTATCTATTGAGCGTAACGAAATAGTTTTTGACCGTGATACTATCATAGAAAAAGAACATATTGATGAAATAATCGATGCAGGTGCTAAAACTATCTTATTGCATAAGGTAGATAATGACATGGCAGATTATGCAATCATTCACAATACATTACAGAAAGATCCTACCAATTCTGAAAAAGAAGCAGTAGAACACGTATATAGACAATTACGTAATGCTGAGCCGCCAGATGAGGAAACAGCAAGAGGAATTATTGAAAAATTATTCTTCTCTGAACAGCGTTATAGTTTAGGTGAAGTTGGTCGTTTTAGAATGAACACCAAATTACAGTTAAACGAACCAATTGATCAGAAGGTATTAACAAAAAATGATATTATTACGATTATCAAATACTTAATTGAGTTAATTAACTCGAAAGCAGAAGTAGATGATATCGACCACTTATCTAACCGTCGTGTAAGAACTGTTGGTGAACAATTAGCAGGTCAGTTTGGTGTAGGTTTAGCTCGTATGGCTCGTACTATTCGTGAAAGAATGAATGTACGTGATAACGAAGTATTTACTCCGATTGATTTAATTAATGCGAAGACATTGTCTTCAGTAATTAATTCGTTTTTTGGTACTAACCAGTTATCTCAATTTATGGATCAAACCAATCCATTAGCAGAGATTACGCACAAACGTCGTTTATCTGCACTAGGACCTGGAGGTTTATCTAGAGAAAGAGCAGGTTTTGAGGTTCGTGATGTTCACTATACACATTACGGTCGTTTATGTCCGATTGAAACGCCAGAAGGGCCGAACATTGGATTAATTTCATCTTTAGCTGTATTTGCAAAAGTTAATAATTTAGGTTTCATCGAAACGCCTTATAAAAAGGTAATAGAAGGAAACATCGAATTAGATCAAGAGCATATATATTTAAGTGCTGAAGAAGAAGAAGGAATGAAGTTTGCACAATCTAATCTAGAGATTAATGCAGATGGAGATTTTGTTGGAGATAAATTAATTTCACGTGAAGGGGGAGATTTCCCTGTAGTTACACCTACTGAGATTGATTACATGGATGTTGCTCCTAACCAGATAGCATCTATTTCAGCGTCGTTAATTCCTTTCTTAGAGCATGATGATGCCAACCGTGCATTAATGGGATCGAACATGATGCGTCAAGCAGTTCCATTATTACGTCCAGAATCACCAATTGTAGGTACAGGATTAGAGCGTAGAGTTGCTAAAGATTCTCGTATCTTAATCAATGCTGAAGGTGCTGGAGTTGTTGAGTATGTTGATGCTAATAAGATAAAAATTAAGTATGATAGAACTGATGAAGAGCGTTTAGTAAGCTTTGACTCTGATGATATTTCATATAACTTAATTAAGTTTAGAAAAACGAATCAAGGTACGAACATTAACCTTAAACCAATTGTAAAAGTTGGTGATAGAGTTGAAGAAGGTCAAGTACTTTGTGAAGGTTATGCAACACAAAAAGGAGAATTAGCTTTAGGAAGAAACATGAAAGTAGCCTTTATGCCTTGGAAAGGGTATAACTTTGAGGATGCGATTGTAATTTCTGAAAAAGTTGTTCGTGAAGATATTTTCACTTCTATACATATTGATGAATATTCTTTGGATGTTCGTGATACGAAATTAGGAGCTGAAGAATTAACAAACGATATTCCTAACGTTTCTGAAGAGGCTACAAAAGACTTAGATGAAAACGGAATGATTCGTATTGGAGCAGAGGTAAATCCTGGTGATATCTTAATTGGTAAAATTACACCAAAAGGAGAATCTGATCCAACTCCTGAAGAAAAATTATTAAGAGCTATCTTTGGTGACAAAGCAGGTGATGTAAAAGATGCATCATTAAAAGCTTCGCCATCATTAAGAGGTGTAGTAATTAATAAGAAATTATTCAAACGTGCTGTAAAAGATAAAACAAAACGTGCTCGTGATAAAGAAGCAATTGCAACTTTAGAGGCTTCTTATGTTCATAAGTTCGAAGATTTAAAAGATGTATTAATTGAAAAATTATTCAATTTAATTACAGGAAAAACGTCTCAAGGTGTATTTAATGATTTAGGAGAAGAGGTTTTACCAAAAGGTAAAAAATTCACTCAAAAAATGTTAAATTCTGTAGGTGATTTTACACACTTACACGGAACTTGGACGACAGATAAAGACTTAAATAGATTAGTTGTTGAATTAGTTCACAATTATAAAATTAAAGTTAACGATTTACAAGGTTCTTTACGTCGCGAGAAATTTACTATTTCAGTAGGGGACGAATTACCAGCAGGAATCTTAAAACTTGCAAAAATTTATGTTGCTAAAAAACGTAAATTAAAAGTAGGAGATAAGATGGCAGGACGTCACGGAAATAAAGGTATTATTGCTCGTATTGTAAGAGCAGAAGATATGCCTTTCTTAGAAGACGGAACACCAGTTGATATCGTATTAAATCCATTAGGAGTACCATCTCGTATGAATATTGGTCAGATTTATGAAACAGTTCTTGGATGGGCAGGTCAAAAATTAGATCAAAAGTATGCTACACCAATTTTTGATGGAGCAAACATCGATCAGATTAATGCCTTAACAGATGAAGCAGGAATTCCACGTTACGGACATACATATTTATATGATGGAGGTACAGGGAAACGTTTCGATCAACCAGCAACGGTAGGTATAATTTATATGATTAAGTTAGGTCACATGATTGAAGATAAGATGCATGCGCGTTCTATCGGACCTTACTCATTAATTACACAACAACCATTAGGAGGTAAAGCTCAGTTTGGTGGTCAGCGTTTTGGAGAGATGGAAGTTTGGGCACTTGAAGCATATGGTGCATCGAGTATCTTACGTGAGATCTTAACAGTGAAATCTGATGATGTATTAGGTAGAGCCAAAACTTACGAGGCAATCGTAAAAGGTGAAACTATGCCAGAACCAGGTTTACCAGAATCTTTTAACGTATTAATGCACGAACTGAAAGGTTTAGGATTAGACGTTAAATTAGAGGAATAACAAACAGTGAAATATTGGTAGGTAATTATTTTAATTACCTACCAATAAATCATTTTAAATATACGCTTCATTAGAGGCAAATTTTTAATTCGAATCCATTACTCATTATGGCAAGAAAGAACGAAAAATACACTGTTAAAAAGTTTAACAAAATTTCAATTGGTTTAGCATCACCAGAGTCTATTTTAGGCGCTTCAAGAGGTGAGGTTTTAAAACCAGAAACTATAAACTACCGTACACATAAACCAGAAAGAGATGGTTTATTCTGTGAACGTATCTTCGGTCCTGTAAAGGATTATGAATGTGCATGTGGTAAATACAAACGAATCCGTTATAAAGGAATTATTTGTGACCGATGTGGAGTAGAAGTTACTGAGAAAAAAGTACGTAGAGATAGAGTAGGTCACATTAATTTAGTGGTACCTGTAGCTCACATTTGGTATTTTAGATCATTACCTAACAAAATGGGATACCTTTTAGGTTTGCCATCAAAGAAGTTAGATATGATTATTTACTACGAACGTTATGTAGTAATTCAACCAGGTGACGCTAAAACTGTTGACGGAGAGCCATTACAAAAAATGGACTTCTTAACAGAAGAAGAGTATTTAGATATTTTAGATACACTTCCACAAGAAAATATGTATTTAGATGATACAGATCCTACGAAGTTTATTGCTAAAATGGGAGCTGAATGTTTAATTGATTTATTAGAAAGAATCGATTTAGAATCATTATCATTTGAATTACGTCACAAAGCAAATACAGAGACTTCTAAACAACGTAAAAACGAAGCTTTAAAACGTTTAAATGTTGTAGAAGCTTTTAGAGATTCTCAAAAAAATAGAGAAAACAACCCAGAGTGGATGATTATGAAGGCGGTACCAGTTATACCACCAGAATTACGTCCGTTAGTGCCATTAGATGGTGGTCGTTTTGCTACTTCAGATTTAAATGATTTATACCGTCGTGTAATTATCCGTAACAATCGTTTAAAGCGATTAATGGAAATTAAAGCACCAGAGGTTATTTTACGTAATGAGAAACGTATGTTACAAGAATCAGTAGATTCATTGTTTGATAACACACGTAAATCATCTGCAGTAAAAACTGAATCTAACAGACCATTAAAATCTTTATCTGATAGTTTAAAAGGTAAACAAGGTCGTTTCCGTCAAAACTTATTAGGTAAACGTGTTGATTATTCTGCACGTTCGGTAATTGTTGTTGGACCAGAATTAGCATTATCAGAATGTGGATTGCCAAAAGATATGGCAGCAGAATTATACAAACCTTTTGTTATTCGTAAGTTAATAGAAAGAGGTATTGTAAAAACTGTAAAATCTGCAAAGAAAATTATAGATAGAAAAGAACCTGTTGTTTGGGATATTTTAGAAAATGTAATTAAAGGGCATCCAGTTTTATTAAACCGTGCACCTACATTACACAGACTTGGTATACAAGCATTTCAACCAAAATTAATTGAAGGAAAAGCAATTAGATTACATCCACTTGCTTGTTCTGCCTTCAATGCCGATTTTGATGGGGATCAAATGGCAGTTCACTTACCATTAGGACCTGAAGCTATTTTAGAAGCACAGTTATTAATGTTAGGATCACACAATATCTTAAACCCTGCTAATGGTGCACCTATTACGGTACCATCTCAGGATATGGTATTAGGTCTTTATTACATGACTAAAGAAAGAAAGTCTACTCCAGAAGTGCCTATTAAAGGTGAAGGATTAACTTTCTATTCTCCAGAAGAGGTTATTATAGCCTTAAATGAAGAAAAAGTAGACTTAAATGCAGGTATTAAAGTTCGTACACACGATGTTGTAGATGGGCAAGACGTTACTAGAATTATAGCAACAACAGTTGGTAGAGTTTTATTTAACGAAAAAGTACCAAAAGCAGCTGGATATATCAATGAGGTTTTAACTAAAAAATCATTAAGAGGAATTATTGGAGGGATTTTAAAAGTTACCAACATTCCTGCTGTAGGAAGTTTCTTAGATGAAATTAAAAATATGGGATATAGATATGCCTTTGAAGGAGGTTTATCATTCTCATTAGGAGATATCATTATTCCAGAAGAAAAACATAGCATGATTGCAGAAGCTAATAAAGAAGTGGATGTAATTGTAGGAAACTACAACATGGGTATGTTAACACAAAAAGAACGTTATAACCAAGTAATTGATGTTTGGGGATCTACGAATAATAGATTAACAGAATTATCTATGAAGCGTTTACGTGAAGACCAACAAGGATTTAACTCAGTATTTATGATGTTAGATTCTGGAGCACGTGGATCTAAAGAGCAAATTCGTCAGTTAACAGGTATGCGTGGATTAATGGCAAAGCCTAAAAAATCGACAGCTGGTGGTGGAGAAATTATTGAGAATCCAATTCTTTCTAACTTTAAGGAAGGATTATCTATTCTTGAATACTTTATATCAACACACGGTGCACGTAAAGGATTAGCCGATACCGCATTAAAAACAGCCGATGCAGGATATTTAACACGTCGTTTAGTAGATGTATCTCAAGATGTAATCGTAAACGAAGTTGATTGTGGTACTTTAAGAGGGTTAGAAGTAGCTCCATTAAAGAAAAATGATGAAATCGTTGAATCTTTAAGTGATCGTATTTCAGGTCGTACATCATTACATAATGTTTATGCTCCAAACTCTGAAGATCTTTTAGTTGGTTCAGGTGAATTAATTACACCTAATTTAGCTGATAAGATTCAAGCATCAGGAATTGATAAAGTAGAAGTTCGTTCTGCATTAACATGTGAATCTCAAAGAGGTATTTGTGAAAAATGTTACGGACAATCTTTATCAACAGGTAAAAAAGTTCAAAGAGGTGAAGCAGTTGGTGTAATTGCAGCACAATCTATTGGAGAGCCTGGTACACAGTTAACATTACGTACATTCCACGTTGGTGGGGTTGCAGGTAACATTTCTGAAGAGAATAAGTTAATTGCAAAATTTGATGGTAAAGTTAAGATTGAAGATTTACGTACTGTAAATGGTAAAGATAGCGAAGGTAAAGAAATTGAAATCGTTATTTCACGTACAGCTGAAATCAAAATCATCGATAAAAAGACGGATATTGTATTAAGCACAAATATTATTCCTTATGGGTCGATTATCTTTAATAAAGATATAAAAACCATCAAAAAAGGAGATGCAGTATGTCAATGGGATCCATTTAACGGAGTTATCGTATCTGAATTTGATGGTAGAGTTAAGTTTGACAATTTAGAGCAAGGTATTAATTACTCTGTTGAAATTGATGAACAAACTGGTTTCCAAGAAAAGGTAATGATCGATTCTAAAAATAAGAAAATCATTGCTTCATTAATTATTGAAGATGCTGATGGTAATGCTTTACGTTCGTATAGTTTACCAGTAGGTGCTCACTTAATGGTTAGTGATGGCGACAAAGTAGCGTCTGGTCATACATTAGTTAAGATTCCACGTAAGTCTGGTAAAGCAGGGGATATTACAGGAGGTTTACCACGTGTAACAGAATTATTTGAAGCACGTAACCCGTCTAACCCAGCAGTAATTGCTCAGATTGATGGTGTAGTATCTTTCGGTAAAATTAAGCGTGGTAATCGTGAGATTATTATTGAATCTAAAACAGGAGATATTACTAAGTATTTAGTGAAATTATCTAACCAGATTTTAGTTCAAGAAAACGATTTCATTAAAGCAGGTATGCCGTTATCTGACGGAGCAACAACTCCTATAGATATTTTAAATATTAAAGGACCTTCTGCAGTACAAGAATACTTAGTAAACGAAATTCAAGAAGTATATCGTTTACAGGGTGTGAAAATTAATGACAAGCATTTCGAAGTAGTAGTTCGTCAAATGATGCGTAAAGTTAGAATTATTGATTCTGGAGATACTTTATTCTTAGAGAATCAATTAATTCACAAAAACGACTTTATTACAGATAACGATGCTATCTACGGAATGAAAGTTGTTGAAGATGCTGGAGACTCAGAGAATTTACAACCAGGTCAAATGGTTTCAGCTCGTCAATTAAGAGATGAAAACTCAATTTTACGTAGAGCAGATAAAAATTTAGTAGCCGCTCGTGATGCTCAGCCAGCAACAGCTGAACAAGTATTACAAGGTATTACTAGAGCTTCGTTACAAACGAAGTCGTTTATATCAGCAGCGTCATTCCAGGAAACGACTAAAGTATTAAACGAAGCCGCAGTAAACGGTAAAATAGATACCTTAGAAGGATTAAAAGAAAATGTAATTGTTGGTAAACGTATACCAGCAGGAACAGGAATGAGATCTTACGATCGTCAGATTGTTGGACCTAGTGATGAAATGGAGAAAAATTTATAATTTCTAATACAAAAGGCCTCTAAATTTTAGAGGTCTTTTTTTATAACTTATATTATGGAAGAAAATAAAGATCCACAATTAAATATTGAATTAGATCAGGATGTTGCTGAAGGAACATATAGTAACTTGGCAATTATTAATCATTCAGTGTCTGAATTTATAGTAGATTTTATAAACATAATGCCGGGTGTACCTAAGGCAAAAGTAAAATCGAGAATTATTTTAACACCGCAACATGCTAAAAGACTAACAAAGGCTTTGGCGGAAAATGTTAGAAAATTTGAACAAGCCCATGGTGAAATAAAAGATTATGAGCAAGTACCAATACCGATGAATTTTGGAGGAACAACCGGTGAAGCTTAAAAACTTAAAACGTCTATTATTAGACGTTTTTTTTGCTTTAAAAAGAAAATTAAAACCCTGTAGAAATATCTTTTAAACCTTTATTATCAAGTATAAAAACTTCCTTTCCTTTTAAATTGATTAATTTTTTCTTTTTAAATTCAGAAAGTAAACGAATTGCTGATTCGGTAGCTGTACCAATAATATTAGCAATATCTTCTCGAGATAAAAGTATATCTAAAGCTCCATTTTCATTTTTAGCAAATCTTTCATCAAGACTTAGCAATGTTGCAGCTAAACGTTGTTTAACAGTTTTTTGAGCCATATCAACAATAAAATTATCGGCTGATTTAAGAGATAAAGCCATGTTTTTAAGAATGTCCATTGTAAACTTAGGATTGCCTTCTAAATCCCTAACAATTTCTTCTTTAGGAATAAAACAAACTTCCATATCATTTACAGCAATAGCTTTTAAGTTAGAACTTTCATTATTTATTAAACTACGTTCACCTAGTATATCTCCTTTTCTTACCAAGTTTACAATCTGATCTCTACCGTTATCACTCATTTTAGAAACCTTACAAACACCGTCTTTAATACAAAAAACACCATTTATATGTTCCCCTTCTTCAAATAAAACCGATCCTTTTTTTATTGTTTTAGAAGTTTTACAACCAGCAATTCTAACTAATTCATCTTTTGTAAGAGATTTTAAAGAATTAAATTGACGAATAATGCATTGTTCACATTTGCTCATGTTAGCGGTCTGTTTAGGAGATTCAAATATAACTAAAAGCTGATAAATATCATGTTTTAATAAGTGATGATAGTAGATATTTGTACTAGGCAAAAGAGTAAATATGGAAAACACACTATGTTTTCATTGTGGTAACGAATGCGATACTGAAACTATCTTTGTAAAAGAAAAGTTTTTTTGTTGCAATGGATGTAAAACGGTTTTTGAAATTTTTTCAGAAAACGATTTAACCTGTTATTATGATTTTCAAAACAATCCAGGAGCTATTCCTGAAGAAATTAAAGGAAAATACGATTTTCTAGACAACGTAGCTATTGTTGATAAACTATTAGAGTTTAATGATGGTAACATACATGTTGTAAATTTATATATTCCACACATACATTGTAGTTCGTGTATTTGGGTATTAGAAAATTTACATAAGTTGCAAAGAAATGTTAGTGCTTCGCAAGTTGATTTTCCTAAAAAGACAGTACGGATCACGTATAATTCTGAAACCATTTCATTAAAAGAAATTGTAGTGCTGTTAAGCTCTATAGGCTACGAACCTTATATTAGTTTAGAGGATTATGAAGTAGGGAAAAAGAAAGTAGATAGAAGCTTGATTTATAAATTAGGCATCGCTGGTTTTTCTTTCGGAAACGTAATGTTTTTATCATTTCCAGAATATTTTGAAGTATCAGGTTTTTGGTTAGAGCACTATAAAGGAATCTTCCGTTGGTTAATGTTTGTATTCTCATTACCTGTAGTTTTTTATGCTGCGCAGGATTATTTTATTTCGGCTTATAAAGGGTTGCGTTCTAAAATTTTAAATATTGATGTTCCGATTGCTTTAGGTATTGCTGTTTTATTTATCCGAAGTTCGGCAGAGATTATTTTTGATTTGGGAACAGGTTTCTTTGACTCTTTAACAGGATTGGTTTTCTTTTTATTATTAGGGAAGTTTTTTCAGCAGAAAACCTACAATTTCTTGTCTTTTGAGCGTGATTATAAATCGTATTTTCCGATTGCTGTTACAAGGATTTCATCCGAAGGAAAAGAAGAAAATGTACAGATATATGACGTTGAAAAAGGAAATAGACTGCTAATTAGAAATCAAGAATTAATTCCCGTAGACGGAATTTTGATAAACGGTGATGCTAAAATTGATTATAGTTTTGTTACAGGAGAAGCAATTCCTGTATCAAAAAAATCAGGAGATAAATTATTCGCAGGGGGAAAACAATTATCTGGAATTATAGAAATGGAAGTTTTAACGTCGGTTTCACAGAGTTATTTAACACAATTATGGAGTAACGATGTGTTTAAAAAAGATAAAAATTCGTCTTTTAAAACATTAACAGATCGTATTAGTCAGCATTTTACAATTACAATATTATTAATCGCATTTATTGCTACTGCATTTTGGTTGTATTTTGATGCAAGTAAAGCGCTAAATGTATTTACGGCAGTGTTAATTATAGCGTGTCCGTGTGCCATTGCTTTAGCTGCACCGTTTACTTTAGGAAACATGTTGCGTATTTTAGGTAAGAAGAAATTTTATTTAAAAAATGCTACTGTGGTAGAGCAATTAGCAGCAATTGATAGTGTAATTTTTGATAAAACAGGAACTTTAACAACCAGTAAAGAAAATGAAATTGACTATAAAGGTGTTGAGTTGTCATCCGAAGAAAAAGCACTATTAAAAAGTACGTTGCGAGCTTCAAACCATCCTTTAAGTAGAATGTTATACGGTTCTTTAAAAGAAGAAATGATTTCTGTGACCAATTTTAAAGAGTTTACAGGAAAAGGAATTGAAGCTACATCAAAAGAAACCAAAATAAGAGTTGGCTCTTCTTCTTTTGTGAAAAAGACGGAAGAACAAATTAATCTAGATACCTCTGTTCATATTCGTGTGAATGATGAATATAAAGGAAAGTATATTTTTAAAAATGCCTATAGAAACGGTGTTGGAGATTTGTTTTCTGAATTAAATTCCAACTATAATTTAGCTGTTGTTTCTGGTGATAATGAAGGAGAAAAGAAATATTTAGAAACGTTGTTACCAAAAAACACTTCGTTTTTATTCAATCAAAAGCCAGCAAATAAATTGCATTATGTGGAAGAATTACAAAATAAAGGAGCGCATGTAATTATGATTGGTGACGGACTTAATGATGCAGGGGCCTTGGCACAGAGTAATGTCGGAATTTCATTGTCAGAAAACATCAATGTGTTTTCACCTGCTTGCGATGCTATTTTAGATGCTTCTAAATTCGATCAAATAGCGAGTTATATGAAAGTTTCAAAAAAAGCAATTAAAATAATTAAGTATAGCTTTATACTTTCTTTATGTTATAATTTAATAGGATTGTATTTTGCAACAACAGGTCAGTTAAAACCTGTAATCGCAGCAATTTTAATGCCTTTAAGTTCTATTAGTATTGTGGTATTTACAACTGTTGCAACAAATTTATTAGGAAGAAAAATAAAATAGTAATTACCAAATCCGTAATGGATATTTAATAAAAAATATATGAAGATAGCATCATTTTTAGAAGAGGTAAATTTCAATGAAAATAAGCCAGCAGTGTCATTATTACTGGATACTGATTTTTCGAAAGAAATACGAATAGTATTCAAAAAAGGACAGATAATGAAAGACCATCAGGCGCCATTTGCTATTATTGTTCAGGTATTAAAAGGTTGTATTGATTTTGGTTTAGAAGGAGAAATAAAACAATTAAATACAGGTGATTTAATTTCATTAGAACCAAAAATAATTCATAATCTTACAGCTGTAGAAGAGAGTGTTGTGCGATTAACTTTATCGAAATTAGACACTATAAAGAGAGTTAAAAACATATAAATTATGCAAATAAATAAATATATAGATCATACACTACTAAAAGCAACAGCAACAAGAAGTGAAATTATTCAATTGTGTAGTGAAGCAAAGGAACATGCTTTTTATGCCGTTTGTGTAAACGGATCGTATGTTAAATTAGTAAAAGAAGAGTTGCAAAACACGAATGTGAAAATTGCGGCTGTAATCGGATTTCCGTTAGGAGCGATGACTACAGAAGTAAAAGTTTTTGAAGCACAAAATTGTATTGAAAACGGAGCATCAGAAATTGATATGGTTATTAATATAGGTAAATTACTAGATGGCGAAATTGCGTATGTTGAAAATGAGATTAGATTGATAAAAGAAACTATTGGTAAAAACACATTAAAAGTGATTTTTGAAAATTGTTATTTATCAAAAGGACAAATTAAAGAGGTATCGAAATTAGCGGTTAATGCAGGAGCAGATTTTATAAAAACATCTACGGGGTTTGGAACAAGCGGAGCAATTACAACTGATATTCAAATAATGAAAGAAGTTACGAATGATAACGTGCAAATTAAAGCTGCAGGCGGAGTAAGAGACAAAGAAACAGCAGAAAAATATATTAATATGGGAGTTACTCGTTTAGGAACTTCATCGGGTGTTTCACTGGTTACCAAAGGAATTGCAGAAAAAAAACAATATTAATGAATTCACTTATACAAAAATATAATATTCCGGGTCCAAGATATACAAGTTATCCAACGGTTCCGTATTGGGATAATGAATCGTTTTCGAAAGAAAACTGGATTGAAACATTTAAAAAATCATTTATACAAAGTAACGCTACAGAAGGAATTAGTATTTATATCCATTTACCTTTTTGCGAAAGTTTATGCACATTTTGTGCCTGTCATAAACACATTACAAAACGTCATGAAGTGGAAGAAGATTATATAGACACTGTTTTAAAAGAATGGAATTTATATACTGATTTAGTAGATGAAACACCTATTATAAAAGAGATTCATTTAGGTGGAGGAACACCAACTTTTTTTTCAAAAGAACAGTTAAAAAAACTTATTGATGGATTATTTGTTAACGCAAAAAGACATGAGAATTACGAATTTAGTTTTGAAGGTCACCCTAATAATACGACAAAAGAACAACTACAAACCTTGTTTGATGTTGGCTTTACACGTGTAAGTTATGGTGTACAAGATTATAATGAGAAAGTACAAAAAGCCATTCATAGAGTGCAGCCTTTTGAAAATGTGGAGAAAGTAACGCGTTGGGCAAGAGAAATAGGATATACATCTGTTAGTCACGACTTAATTTTCGGATTACCATTTCAAACTAAAGAAAATGTAATTCACACGATTAATAAAACGAAAGAATTACAGCCCGATAGAATTTCTTTTTACAGTTATGCGCACGTGCCATGGGTAAAAGGTGTTGGTCAACGAGGCTTTAACGAACAAGATTTACCAAAAAATGAAGAGAAGCGTAAACTGTACGAAATAGGAAAAGAGCTATTTGCCGAAATGGGCTATGTAGAAATAGGAATGGATCATTTTGCACTAAAATCAGACAGTTTATATAGAGCTACTCAAGAAAAAACATTGCACCGTAATTTTATGGGGTATACTGCCAATAAAACACAATTAATGATTGGTTTAGGAATGTCGGCAATATCAGATTCTTGGTACGGATTCGCACAGAATGTAAAAACGGTAAAAGAATATCAAAAAATAGTAAATGAAGGAGAAATCCCTGTTTTTAGAGGGCATGTTTTATCCGAAGAAGATTTAATTATCCGAAAGCATATTTTAAATATTATGTGTCATTTTTCCACTTCGTGGGATGCTGAGCATTTACAGGTTAAGAATATTGATGTTCTTTTAGAGAAATTACAAGAAATGCAATCAGACGGTTTGGTTTCTATAGCAGGAAATACTTTAAAGGTTCCTGAAAAAGCAAGACCATATGTGCGTAATATTTGTATGGCGTTCGATAAAAGATTACATAAGAATAAGCCAGAAACGAAGTTGTTTTCAATGACTATTTAATTATATAACTCGAAGAAATTCTTCGAGTTTTTTTATTTTAAAAATAACGAAACATGACAAATGTCATATTTTAAGAAAAGCTTCACAAGTATCTTTGATGTATAATTATCAGGCAAGATATGAGCGTTATTTACTTACTACTTACACTAAGTATTTTAGTGGCATTAATTTTTTTTATTGCATTTATTGTTTCAGTAAAAAATGGGCAGTACGATGATTCGTACACGCCATCTGTTCGTATGCTTTTTGATGACGAATTGGTCAAAGATGAAACAAAAAAGTCTTAGACTGTTTTTATGAAAATGAATAAAAAAAACTAACAATAGATATTAAATTCAATTAAATTATGGAAATGCAACAATTTTATTACGATAATAAGATCGTAAAAAAATTCATTTACGCCACACTACTATGGGGAATTGTAGGTTTCTCAGTAGGTTTATTACTGGCATTAATGTTTTTATTCCCAAATATTACAGACGGAATTTCGTGGTTAAGTTTTGGTCGTTTACGTCCGCTACATACCAATGCGGTAATTTTTGCATTTGTAGGAAATGCAATTTACGCAGGAGTTTATTATTCGTTACAGCGATTGCTTAAAGCACGTATGGCGAGTGATTTTTTAAGTAACTTTAATTTCTGGGGATGGCAATTAATTATTGTTGCAGCTGCCATAACACTTCCTTTAGGATATACAAGTTCTAAAGAATATGCAGAGTTAGAATGGCCTATAGATATTGCAATCGCATTAGTTTGGGTAGCTTTTGGTGTAAACATGATTTGGACAATCTTACAAAGAAGACAACGCCATTTATATGTAGCCATTTGGTTTTACTTAGGAACCTTTGTAACCGTTGCAGTATTACATATCTTTAATAGTTTAGCGTTACCTGTTAGTTTCTTAAAAAGTTATTCAGTGTACGCAGGTGTTCAAGATGCCTTGGTGCAATGGTGGTACGGGCATAACGCCGTAGCATTTTTCTTAACAACCCCGTTTTTAGGGTTGATGTATTACTTTGTTCCAAAAGCAGCAAACAGACCCGTATATTCATATCGATTATCAATCGTTCACTTTTGGTCGTTAATATTTATTTATATCTGGGCAGGGCCTCACCATTTATTATATACCGCTTTACCAACTTGGGCACAAAATTTAGGGGTTGCATTTTCAATTATGCTACTAGCACCTTCTTGGGGTGGAATGATAAATGGATTATTAACACTTCGTGGAGCTTGGGATAAAGTACGTACAGATCCTGTTTTAAAATTCTTTGTAGTGGCAATTACCGGTTACGGTATGGCAACTTTTGAAGGGCCAATGCTATCTTTAAAAAATGTAAATGCAATTGCACACTTTAGTGATTGGATTATAGCACACGTGCATGTAGGTGCATTAGCATGGAACGGTTTCTTTACCTTCGGGATGATTTACTGGATGGTACCAAGATTATTTAAAACAAAATTATATTCTACAGCCTTAGCAAACTTCCATTTTTGGATTGGTACTTTAGGAATCATAATGTATGCATTACCAATGTATGTTGCAGGTTTTGTACAAGCATCTATGTGGAAACAATTCAATCCAGACGGAACATTAGCTTACGGTAATTTCTTAGAAACTGTTAATGAAATTATACCAATGTATTGGATGCGTGCTATTGGAGGTAGTTTATTTATTGTTGGAGCATTTGTAATGTTGTACAACATGATAAGAACTGTAAGATCTGGTAGCGATGTTACTGATGATTTAGCAGAAGCAGCACCTTTAACAAAAGTTTCTAAAAACAGAACAAAAGGTGAAGGATGGCATACTTGGTTAGAAAGAAAACCAATCAAATTAACAATATACGCAACAGTTGCAATTTTAATAGGAGGTGTTGTTCAGATTGTGCCAACGTTGTTAGTTAAATCTAATATACCAACAATATCTAGTGTAAAACCATATTCACCTTTAGAATTAGAAGGACGTGATATTTATATTCGTGAAGGATGTGTTGGGTGTCACTCTCAAATGGTGCGACCATTTAGAAGTGAAGTAGAGCGATATGGAGAGTATTCTAAAGCAGGTGAATTCGTATATGATCATCCATTTTTATGGGGAAGTAAACGTACAGGACCAGATTTACATCGAATCGGAAGTAAGTATTCAGACAGCTGGCACTTAAATCATATGTATGATCCACAAAGCACCTCACCGGGTTCTATTATGCCAGCGTATCAATGGTTGGTCAGAAATAAATTAGATAAAAGTAATACGGAAGGGAAGATGAAAGCAATGGTTTCTCTTGGTGTTCCTTATTCAGAAGAAGAAATAGCAAATGCGCAAACCAATATGGATGCACAAGGAGCTAAAATTCAAGAAAACTTACATCAAGATCCTGATTTTGCTAAGAGCTATGCTTCAGATAAAAAGTATGCAGCCGAAAATGGCCAAGTTTTCATAGAAATGAAAGATCGTGAAATTGTCGCTTTAATTTCTTACCTACAAAGATTAGGTACTGATATAAAAGTAAAAGATGTTCAAAAACAATTAAGTAGACAATAGTCTAATAAATTATAAATAACATTTAAGAACAAGTGTTAAAATATTAAAAATTCACTAAGCGAGTAAAAATTAGAAATTATGTTAAAATTCGTAAAAAACCATATGGAGAGCATTACAGGTATAGAAATATACCCGATGATCTCATTAACAATATTCTTTACCTTTTTTATGGTGTTATTTTGGTGGGTGTTTACTGCCAAAAAAGAATATATAAGTAAGGTAAGTGATTTGCCTTTAAATGACTAAAACAAAATATTATGAAAAAATATATTCAATCAATAGTATCTTTTCTTTTTGTTTTTTCAATGCCATTTATTTTAGCAGCGGCATTTAAGGCATATGAAGAACCTTTTAATTTTTTAGAAAATTCGTTAGTCTGGTTTATAGCAATTGGTTTTGGTTTGGTGGTGCTTTTAAAAGAGGTTTTATCGAACACCGTTGTAAATAAAGCAAATGAGTTAATGCCAAAGAATTACACAAGAGTGCAATCTGTAACCTCATTTCTGTTTACATTTTTAACACCTTTTGTGCTAGCAAAGGCTATAAGCTCTTATGAAAACCCATATAATTTCTTAGAAAACCCTTTAGTTTGGTTAGGTCTTATTGCCTTTGGTTTTGTTTGTATCGCTAAAGAAATACTTACAATTACTGGTGTTAAGAAAATAGAGGAGGTTGCTATGATTAAAGCAGGAGTAAATCCTGATGAAGTAGATCATTGGGCTTGGGCTAGAAAGTTAATTACTAAATGGACAGAAGCTAAAGCAGTAGAGCAAGAAGAAGAAATTATCTTAGATCATAATTATGACGGAATTAAAGAGTTAGATAATAACTTACCGCCATGGTGGGTATACATGTTTTATGCAACGATAATTTTTGCTGTAGTATATTTAGTAAGGTTTGAAGTACTAGATGGTTATACGCAAGAGATGGAATATGCAGAATCTGTTGCAGTTGCTAAAAGAGAATTAGCAGCTTATAAGTCAACATCAAAAGATGCAGTTATCGATGCTGAAACAGTAACATTTTTAACATCAGAAAGTGATTTAAAAAGAGGTAAAGCAGTATATAACTTAAACTGTGCTGCTTGTCATATTGGAGATGGAGGTGGAGGAATAGGACCTAATTTAACCGATGAATATTGGTTGTTAGGCGGCGGAATTAAAAACGTTTTTGCAACGATAACTAATGGTGGTAGAGACGGAAAAGGAATGGTTGCCTGGGGCAAAACATTAAAGCCTGTAGATATTCAAAAAGTAGCAAGTTATATAATGTCTATGCAAGGTACCACACCTGCAAATCCTAAGGCAGCACAAGGTGATTTGTATAAAGACGAGTCGCAACAAGTAACAGAAGAGGTTACAGCAATAGCAAAAGATAGTTTACAATAATAGTATTTGGTTTTAATAGTTAACAATGGAGACACCCAAGAACGAACAATTTAGAGATAGTATTGGTACCATCAATAATGAAGGTAAGCGTGCTTGGGTATATCCTAAAAAACCAAGCGGACGTTTTTATAAGTACAGATCGTACGTTAGTTATTTTTTATTACTGATTTTATTAACTGCGCCATTTATTAAAATTAATGGAAACCAGTTTTTATTATTTAATGTAATAGACAGAAAATTTAATATTTTCGGATTTCCTTTTTGGCCACAAGATTTTCACTTATTAGTGGTTTCAATGATTGTGGGCGTTGTTTTTGTAATTCTATTTACCGTTGTTTTCGGACGTATTTTCTGTGGATGGATTTGTCCGCAAACCATATTTTTAGAGATGGTTTTTAGAAAAATAGAATATTGGATTGATGGAGATAGAGGAAAACAAATCCGTTTGGAAAAACAACCTTGGAATGCCGAAAAAATTAAGAAACGACTATTAAAATGGTTCCTGTTTTTTATCATTTCATTTTTAATTGCTAATGTGTTTTTAGCCTATTTAATAGGTGGTGATACGGTTATTGATTATGTAACAGGTAATCCGTTAAATAATACAAACACTTTAATTTCTTTATTAATATTCACGGCAGTTTTCTACTTTATTTTCACATGGTTTAGAGAGCAGGTATGTATTATAGCTTGTCCGTATGGTAGGTTGCAAGGTGTTTTATTAGATAATAAAACAATTAATGTTGCTTATGATCATGTACGTGGAGAAGGGGTAAAAGGAAGAGCAAAATTTAATAAAAAAGAAGACAGAGCAGCTAGTGGAAAAGGAGATTGTATTGATTGTTTTCAATGTGTAAACGTATGCCCTACAGGAATTGATATTCGTAACGGTACGCAATTAGAATGTGTAAACTGTACCGCTTGTATAGATGAATGTGACCATATGATGGAAAACGTTGGTTTGCCAAAAGGGTTAATTCGTTTTGCAAGCGAAGAAAATATTGAAAAGAAAACACCTTTTAAATTTACGGCCAGAATGAAAGGATATACTGCCGTTTTAGGAATTTTAATAGCCGTTTTAATAGGAATGTTATTTTTAAGAAATGATGTTGAAGCTACAATTTTACGATTACCAGGGCAATTATATCAACATAAAGAAAACGGAATTATTAGTAATATTTATACCTATAAAGTAATTAACAAAACAACCAAGCAGATTGATGATGTAAGTTATAAGTTACTTTCTCATAAGGGAAAAATAGAAACGGTAACACATCAAAGTTTTGAAGTTCCGAAGCAAGGATTAGCAGAAGGAACTTTGTTTATAGAATTACATCAATCAGAAATGAAAAAAGAAAAAGTAAATCTTAAAATAGGTGTGTATAGTGGTAATAAGTTAATAGAAACTACTAAAACTAACTTTTTAGGACCAAGAAGTTATCGATAATAAATTTGTCATTACGAGGAAGTAATCTCTTAATAAATTAGCAGATTGCTTCATTTTATTCGCAATGACGTTAAAAACAAGAAAAATGAAACTAAACTGGGGCACAAGTATAGTAATCGTAATTATTGCATTTATGAGTTTTATAATGTATTTCGTTATATCAATGAGTACAGGTGAAAATTACAATCACGATTTGGTAACTGAAAAGTATTATCAAAAAGAATTAGAATTTCAAGAAAATATTGACGCAACAAAAAATGCAAAAGATTTAAAAGAAAATATTATAGTAAAAAGAGTACCGGAAGGTTTAAGGATCTATTTTCCAACAGAATTTAATCCTACTGATATTAAAGGAAAAGTGTTCCTATATAGACCATCTAATAAGCAATTAGATTTTGAAATACCTATTTCAATTTCTAATACATATTTGCTCGTGCCTGAGAAACGTTTGTTAGGTGGTCGTTGGAACATTACTGTTTCTTGGAACTATAAAAATAAGACATATTTATATCAAAAAGAATTAATTTATTAATGTTTATATCTGCGATCATATTTGGTTTGGTAGGTAGTTTTCATTGTATTGGTATGTGCGGGCCAATTGCTTTTATGTTGCCCGTTGATAGGACAAATAAGATAAAACAGTTTTTTCAAATACTTAGTTATCACTTAGGGCGTTTATTCACCTATAGTTTAATTGGTTTGTTGTTTGGTTTTTTAGGGAAAGGTTTTTATTTCTTCGGATTTCAACAGCAACTTTCAATTATAGTAGGTGTTTTAATGATTTTGGCTATTGTTTTACCAAAGGCTTTTCAGAAATATAATTTTTCAAAACAGCTGAATAGGTTTATCATGAAAGTTAAATCAGCTCTTGGAAAAGAATTAAAGAAGAAAGGAAATGATACTTTTTTTACCATCGGTTTTCTAAACGGATTTCTTCCTTGCGGATTGGTGTATATGGCTGTTTTCGGCGCACTAGCAACAACGAATGCTTTGTCTGGAAGTTTATATATGTTTATTTTCGGATTGGGAACAATTCCGTTAATGACCATCGTTATTTATGTAGGTAATTTTGCGAACGGATTAGTGCGAAAAAGAATTCAACAAGTAATTCCGTTTGTAGTTGTTTTTATAGGTGTTTTATTTGTATTACGAGGTTTGGGTTTAGGAATTCCTTATGTTTCACCTTTACCTGTAACCAATTTAGTAAACACAGTACAAGGTTGCCATTAAGTTAATTACGTATCAAAAATCTTCTTTTTTCTGATATAAATTTAGTAACTTTATAGGAGTAGTTAAACTTAAAAAACACATTATGAAAAAAATAATAATCCCTGTCGATTTTTCGATTCATTCAGAAAATGCATTACAAACAGCTGCTTTTTTAGCAAAAGAGAATAATGCAGAAATTGTAGTAGTTCATATGTTAGAATTATCAAATTCATTAATTAATCAATCAGATGAATCAGCTAATCAAGAAACTTTTTTTTATTTAAAATTAGCAGAAAAAAGATTTAAAGAATTCCTAGATAAAGATTATTTATCGGATATTAAAGTAACGCCGATAATTAAGCATTTTAAAATTTTTAGTGAATTAGATGAATTAGCTAAAGAAGAAAATGTAGATTTAATTGTAATGGGTTCGAAAGGAGCTGACGGATTAAAAGAGATGTTTATTGGTTCTAACACCGAAAAAGTAATTCGCCATGCGCACGTGCCTGTAATGGTTATTAAAGAACAACCAATTACTAAAAAAATAGAAAAAGTAGTTTTTGCATGTGATTTTACCAATGACGATGTATCTCCTTATATAGAAGCTAAAGCTTTTTTTAATAAATTAGGAGCTAAATTACAACTAGTATACATAAACACACCTACCACAAAATTCAAAAACACGAAAGAATTAGAAGAAGAAATGAAAGTGTTTTTTAATAAAGCCAATGAAAGTGCGAGCAGTATTAATGAGGTTAAAATAATTTCTGATTACTCGGTGGAAAAAGGAATTTTATATTTTGCTAATGCAAGCAATGCAGATATTGTTGCTGTAGCCACTCATGGTAGAAAAGGAATTTCTCATTTCTTTGAAGGTAGTATTTCAGAAGATATTGCTAATCATAGTAAATTACCAATAGTTTCATTTAAAATATAGTGTTCATCTAATTTTGTATCTTTTCCGATATAAAATAACTACAAAGATGAAACTAAGATTAATTACAATTTCAGCTTTAGTTTTTACTTGTTTTTTACAATCGTGTAAAGAAGATGTAAAAACTAAAGTTATTACTAAAGAAGAAATTTCAGAACATTCCAAAAAAGCAAATACCTTTTTCGACGAACAATTTAAAGGACATTTAAATCGTCACCCAATGGATCAAACCTACTTAGGTATTAAAAAAGATGCAGATAAATGGAATGATATTTCTGATGCATTTGCTAAAGAAGAATTAGTACATACCAAAAATGCATTAACATGGTTAAAGGATTCTTTAAACGTAACTAAGTTAAATGCAAGTACTAAGTTAAGTTATGATTTATTTAAGCAGCAGCTAAAGAATGAAATAGCAGATTTTAAATATCGTTTTCATACATATCCTGTAAATCAAATGCACGGAATGCAGTCTGAAATTCCGGCATTTTTAATAAATATGCATCAGGTAACATCAACCAAAGACGCTGAAAATTACATCGCCAGATTGCACAATTTAAAACCTTTATTTAGTCAATTAGTTATTAACTTAAAAGAACGAGAAAGTAAAGGCATTATGCCTCCTAAATTTGTTTTTGCAAAAGTATTAGAAGATTCTAAGAACTTGATAAAAGGAAAACCTTTTGATAATTCAAGTAAAACAAGCACATTATTAAACGATTTCACGAACAAAGTGAATAAACTAACTATTAATGCCGAAGAAAAAGAAGCATTGATCGAGAAAGGAATTGTGGCTTTAAAAGAAGGAGTTTTACCAGCATATAAAAACTTAATTTCAACTTTAGAAGCTCAAGAGAAAATAGCAACTACAGATGCTGGCTCATGGAAGTTTCCTGAGGGAGAAGCTTTTTTTAACAATGCTTTAAAAAGAACTACAACAACGAACTTAACATCAGAAGAAATTCATGAAATAGGTTTAAAAGAAGTAACTCGTATTCATGATGAAATGCGTGTTATAATGAAGGGCACAGGTTTTGAGGGATCTTTAAAAGAGTTTTTCGAATTTATGAAGAAGGATAAGCAATTTTATTATGCCGATTCTAAAGAAGGAAGACAGGTTTATATGAAAGAAGCAACGCATATGATTGATAGTATGAAAACTCGATTAGACGAGTTGTTTATAACAAAACCAAATGCTAAGTTAATTGTAAAAGCAGTAGAACCTTTCAGAGAAAAATCAGCAGGAAAAGCATTTTATCAACAGCCAGCAATAGATGGATCAAGACCTGGTACTTATTACGCTAACATGTATGATATGGCAAGTATGCCGTCTTATCAAATGGAAGCTTTAGCTTATCATGAAGGAATTCCTGGTCATCACATGCAAATAGCAATTGCACAAGAACTACAAAATGTACCCATGTTTAGAAAGTTTAGTAGTTACACTGCTTATATTGAAGGGTGGGGATTATATTCTGAATATATTCCTAAAGAAATGGGTTTTTATGCAGATCCATATTCCGATTTTGGTCGTTTAGCAATGGAGCTTTGGAGAGCTTGTCGTTTGGTTGTTGATACTGGTATTCATACTAAAAAATGGACACGTGAACAGGGAATTAAATATTACACAGATAACACTCCAAATGCTGAATTAGATGCCGTAAAAATGGTGGAACGTCATATTGTAATGCCAAGCCAGGCAACGGCTTATAAAATAGGAATGTTAAAAATATTAGAGCTTCGTGAAAAGGCAAAAGAAGCTTTGGGAGATTTGTTTAATATTCGCGAATTTCACGATGTAGTTTTAACCAATGGTCCGTTACCTTTAAATGTTTTAGAGAACTTAGTTGATGTGTATATCAATAATAAAAAAAACAAGTAAACAATGGTTGTAACATAACTGTTAAACAAAAAACTCGATACAATTAGTATCGAGTTTTTTTAAATTTATGAAAAGAAGCCATTATTTAGCGCCTTCTTCAGCTTTTATTCGGTTGATAAACTTATTTAAGCGTTTACCATAATTAGAGTTCTTTACTTTATCGGTTAAATTATTATTAATAGTATCTAATAAAATAATATTAGCATCAAATAATTCAGTTAAAGCAATATATGGTGCAGCTTCACTATCTGCATTGTTTTTAGCAAACTGAGTCGTAAATAAAAAACGTTTACGTATCATTTTTTTGTAATCTGAGTCTAATTTTGCAATTAATTCTTCATCATTAGCTTGACGAGCTTCTAAATTTTTCTTAACAAAATCTAATCGCCTATCTTTAAATCTTTGGTCAAAATCACGGTATTTATCCATTACTTCTTGATTTTTAGATCCTTTTATTTCTGGACTAAAACCAAACTCTTCTAATTTATCGTTGATGGTGATTTCTCCTTTTTCACCAAAAAACATCAATCTCTTTTCATCGGTATTTCCATCAAAAGTTAAATAATACATTTCAGGAGACTCAACATTATCGGTTAAAATAAATTTATCATCGCCTAATAACGCTACAGAATCTACAGATACTATTAAAGTATCGTTCATTTTCTGAAGGTACAATGTACCTTTTTTTAATCCTTTAATTTGACCTTTAACAATCATGTTTCCTTCTTTCTTAGAAGAACAAGCAAAAGCTAATATTGAAAACGCACAAATGGCGATAAGTTTTTTCATGTTATTTTAAATTTAGAGTTGCAAATATGCAGAATTCTCTTATAAAGTAGCAGATATTTCCATTAAAATTGTACATAAAATTGCACCAACAGTTCCAATTGCATATCCGAATACCGCTAATAAAACACCAACAGTTGCTAATGAAGGATGAAATGCTTGTGCCACGATAGGGGCAGAGGCAGCACCACCAACATTTGCTTGGCTACCTACAGCTAAGAAGAAATAAGGGGCTTTAATTAATTTAGCAACTAAAATTAACAAACCAGCATGAATTGCCATCCAAACAAAACCGATAGCTATTAAACCAACATTATCAAAAATCATTGTTAAATCCATTTTCATACCAATAGTTGCTACTAAAATGTAAATAAAAATACTTCCTATTTTACTAGCTCCTGCTCCTTCATAATTTTTTGCTTTGGTGTATGATAAAACAATAGCAATAATGGTTGAAATACTAATTAGCCAAAAGAAGCCTGAGCCTAAAAAGGTAAAAATATTTCGCCAAGTTTCTGACTGAATTTCAGCAACTAAATCGCTAAAAAACGAACTTAAAAAAGAAGCTGCAAAATGCCCAAAACCAACAGTTCCGAATGCAATAGCTAACATAATCATAAAATCAGTTAACGTAGGGTTTCTTTTAACGCCTTGTGTAAATTTAGACACACGTTCTTTTAAATCTTCAATAGCTGAGGTGTCTGCACCTAACCATTTGTCAATTTTTTCTTTTCTACCAATTCCTATTAATAAAATAGCCATCCAAACATTTGCAATTACGATATCAACAAATACCATTCCGCCATATTTGGCAGGATTATATTGGTAAATTTCTAGCATTGCAGTTTGATTTGCTCCACCACCAATCCAACTTCCTGCCAGTGTTGAAAGTCCACGCCAAACTGCATCAAAATCTGCACCACCAACTGTTTCTGGAGAAAATAAAGATATTAATAAAATAGCAATTGGTCCACCAATAATAATTCCGACTGTTCCTGTAAAAAACATAATTAATGCCTTAGAACCTAAGTTGAAAATTGCTTTTAAATCGATACTTAATGTCATTAAAACTAATGCTGCAGGTAGTAAAAAACGACTAGCAACATAATACAATTGAGATTTTCCTTTTACAACTTCACCAGTTACGGTTGCAGTTTCCCATTCGGGAGAAATCACGCCAAAAGTAGTGAAAATAGCAGGTATAAAATAAGCCATAAAAAGACCTGGTACTATTTTATAAAATTTAGGCCAAAATCCGTCGGTTTTAGATTCTGTATAAAATACAAATCCTAAGGAAATCATTAAAATTCCGAATACAATTGCATCGTTTGTAAAAGTTGGTGCGCTCATGTTTTAATTAGTTTTTTGCTAAAGTAGGTTTTTATTTCTTCTTACGATGATCTGTGCTAATAGCAACACCTAAGAGAATTCTATTAAAATTACCGTCACCATTTACATTTATTCTTTGGTAGCCAACTTTAAATGTTGTTTTTTTAGATGAGTGATATTTAAAACCTGCGCCCAACCAATTTTGATTGTAAGCTTCATCATCAAAATCAAAAAATACTTCATTGTATAAATAAGTACTCCACTTTTCGTTTAAAGGATGGCTTAACCCGATTTGATAGCGTAAAAAATGAGAAGTTGTTGAATTAAAAAAACGTTGTTCAGCTCTAAATCTATGAGCAAAACCAAGTTTGTTTATTTTATGTTTGATATTAAAGTCTTCATAAATACGGTGTTCATTAACTTCACCTCCGTCAACGTCAAAAGAACCATCGGTATTTAAATACGAATAGCCTAAAGTAGCGCTCATATTTTTATTGATTTTGTAGTTTCCACCTAATCGACCAATAAATTGCTGTAAATCATCACCAATTTCAAAAAAACGAAAATGAGCCATCGTTTTTAAACTCAACTTATCAGAAACTTGATGAGATCCGTTGTACATATACCAAACGCCTAATTCATTTTGAGGAGTGTTCTGAGCGGTGTTTTTTAAAGAAAATAAAAGGATAAAAATAAAAATTGCTTTTTTCATAATGTATGTAATATTAAAATCTCCTACGCTAAAGGGTAGGAGATTTTTAAAATTTAATTAAGTTTCAAAAATAATTAATTTATAGAAAAAGTACTAGTTTTTTTGAAAGGAGAAATTTCAATTTTTTCAACAGTCGATTTATACTTTTTCCAATGTTCAGAAAAGAAAATATTTGTTTTTTCTATTCCTTTAGTATAAGATTTTTTAAACTGATTTATTAATTGTTTTTCAGTTGCTGTTTGTTTGCCAAATCTACTACCAACATACCAACGAGCTGTACTAAAACGATTGTTTATTGTAACTTCAGGATTGCGAGTAATTCCTTGTCTTTTATCAATTGTACCTAAATACATAGCAATTAAAGTATCAATTTTTTTGATAATTTCTTTTGATGCTTTTATTTCTACCTTGTATTTCTTTTTATCTTCTTTTGTAAATTTAGATTTTAAAGAAGTTGCTGTGTTTTTACTTTCTACCAATTGTTTTACAACACTTGCCATTTTTTCTTGATAGGTTTCCAACTCTTTGCTAGCAGCGTATTTTTGATTGATAGCTTCTTCTGATATTTGTAATCTAGGATCAAATTCAACTTTAATAATTTGTTCAGAAACGGCATCTCCAAAAGTCATTTTTAACTTATAAATTCCTGGTTTTACAGTAACACCTCCAGGTTCTCTAGTTTGCTTTCTGATGCGCCTTGAAGCTCTAGCAACACCTTTTTCTCTTAGATACCACGTAGTTTTGTGTAATCCGTTTTCTTTAGGAGTTTTAAATTTCAGGGTTCTTATTTTTCGAGAGCCATCAAAAATTTCAAGTTTAATAGAATCATGTTTAATCTTGTTTTTATCTTTTTTAGAGTTATCGGCTACGCTCGAATTGGCCTCTTTTTTGTTTTTCGTTTTGTCTTGTTTCTTGCTTTTATCTTCTTTTTTCTCAACTTTCGGATTGTTGATGTAATAAGAAATTTGTGCACCACGTTTTCTGTTTTTACCTTGATACATAGCATCGGCACCAAACCTACTTCCTGTTGGCTGTTGGCTAGCTGCCTGATAAGCAGTTGGTGGAGCAAACAAGGTTAATTTTTGATTGGTAACATTACTTTTTGCCATAGCACGTAGTGGGCGAATATCATCTAAAACCCAAGCAGCTCTACCAAAAGTACCAATTACCAAGTCGTTTTCACGAGGATGAATTACTAAATCTTTTACAGGAACAGTTGGGAAACCATTTGTCCATTTAGTCCATTTTTCACCAGCATTTAAAGAAATGTATAATCCGTCATCGGTTCCTAAAAACAATAAATTTTCATTTTCAGGATCTTCAATAATACAAAGCGCATAGCTTTCTACATCATCCTTATCAACAATATGTTGCCATGTTTTTCCGTAATCTTTAGTTCTGTATGCGTAAGGTGTGTAATTAAAACGTCTGTAATCGTTGGCAACTAAAAGTGCTTCACCTTTATTTTTGTTAGATGCTTTAATTTGTGTAATCCAAGAGTTTTTAGGTAAGTCTTTAATATTGTTAGCAACGTTCGTCCAACTTGTTCCTCCGTTTTTAGTAATATGAACTTGTCCGTCATCAGTAGCAGCCCACAATACATCTTTTTGTAAAAGAGAAGGCTCAATCACTAAAACGGTACAGTGATTTTCAGCACCAGTAGCATCCATCGTTAAACCACCACTTTCTGCTTGTTTTAATTTTGCTGGATTATTGGTTGATAAATCAGGCGAAATCACCTCCCAAGTTAATCCTTTATCGGTTGATTTATGCACAAACTGACTTCCGAAGTAAATTGTTGAATTATCAAAAGGATCAATATTAATAGCAGAGTTCCAGTTGAAACGTAATTTTACATTCGCATCCTTATGGGTTGGTTTTACGTTGTAATTATTACCTGTTTTATAATCGTATCTAGAAACAGAACCTTGCTGACTCATCGTCCATCCATAACGCGAATCATCTCTATCCGGAACCACATCAAAACCATCTCCAAAACTTATTTCTTGCCAGTAACTATTTCTAATTCCTTGAGATTTCCAAACATAAGCAGGGCCGCGCCAAGAACCGTTGTCTTGCATTCCTCCGTAAACATTATACGGGAACTCATTATCAACATTAATATGGTAAAATTGAGCAACAGGAAGATTTCCAATAAAACGCCAAGATTTACCACCATCTTTGGTAATATTTAATCCACCATCATTACCATCAATCATAAATTTTCCATTCTTCGGATGAATCCACCATGCGTGATGATCTGGATGCACTCCGTTATCAACACCGTAAGCAGGCATTAATTGTTTGAATGATTTTCCGCCATCTTGCGAAACATTGATGTAGGTAAAAACGGTATATAATCTGTTTTCATTCTGCGGGTCTACATAAATTTCCGAATAATAAAAAGGACGATTTCCAATACCTGGTTTATCGTTTATTTTTTTCCATTTAAATCCGCCGTCTTCACTTTTATAAAGCGCGTTCTTTTTAGCTTCAACTAAAGCATAAATCACATCTGGATTGTTAGGAGCAATGGCAACACCAATTCTACCTAATTCTCCTTTCGGAAAACCTTCTTTTTCGGTAATTTGCTTCCAGTTTTCTCCACCATCGTGTGTAATGTACATTCCGCTTCCTTTTCCACCAGACTTAAAAAACCAAGGATCGCGTTTGTGTTCCCACATGGCAGCTATTAATTTATTAGGATTTGACGGATCCATAATTAAATCGGCTGCACCTGTTTTTATATTGTTGAATAAAATTTGTTTCCAAGTTTTACCACCATTAGTAGTTTTATAAACACCACGCTCTTTATGCTCACCCCAAGGCGAACCAATGGCACCAACATACACAATATCAGGATTTGTAGGATGAATAATTACACGATGAATATGACGTGTTTTTTCTAACCCCATAGCTTTCCATGTTTTACCAGCATCTAACGATTTGTAAATTCCGAAACCACCATTTAAACTATTTCTAGGATTTCCTTCACCAGTTCCTGCCCAAATAATACTCGGATTTGATTGCTGAATTGCTATAGCGCCAATAGAAGCAGTTAGTTCTTTCTCGAAAATAGGTTGCCATTTAATTCCGCCCGAAGTAGATTTCCAAATTCCTCCAGATGCAGTACCAACGTACATAATTTCGGGATTCGATTCTACAACATCAATGGTTGTTACACGTCCCGACATTCCTCCAGGACCAATGTTTCTAGGTTTCATGTTTTTAACTAAATCCATCGAAAATTCTTGAGAAAATACAAGCGATGTAATAAGTAAAAATAAGACAGAAAATATTCTTTTCATTATAGTTAGTTTGATTTGCAGAACAAGTTACAAAATAGAAAACCACTCAATATTTACTGAGTGGTTTTTAACATTTTATTAAGATTTTGGAAGTGAATAAAATTGCTTCAAAAATTAAATTTATTCGTCTTTCTTTTTAGGTTCGCGTTTGGCTTCCTTCAATGCTTGCATTAGCATCCATTCTATTTGGCCGTTTGTAGAACGAAATTCGTCAGCAGCCCATTTTTCAATAGCTTTAATCATATCTTCGTTTACGCGAAGCGCAAATGCTTTCTTTTTTGCCATAGTTATTTTTTTACAAAAGAAACAACGGTTTTAATCAGTTTATCGGATAAAGGATAATCAGCAGAAAAATAAGAATTCATGTTGTTTTCATCTTTATCAATATGTTTTAACACATGATTCATATTTTCTATAATTACTAATTCAGACTTCGAATTAGATGTATGTAATGTTTTTGCATCTTCTATTGACACTTGTAAATCTTTCGTTCCGTTAATGATTAATACAGGAATATTTATTTTTTTAATCTCTTCGGATGGATTGTATTGCATCCAGCTTTTAAAAAAAGGTGTATTCTGTGGATTAAACATTGTTACTAAAGAAGGATTTACTTTTTTTATAGTACCAGTTTCTTTTAATTCTTTAAAATGTTCTTGTAGCATATTAACAATAAGCGGGTTTTTGGTTTTCATTTGATCAACTATTTTCTGATCGATAAAACCAGACGGCCCTGCTAATGAAATGTATTTATCACTGTTTTTACTAGCTAACATTGCTACTAATGAACCTTGACTGTGACCGATTAAAACAATTTCTGAAAACCTGGTATCATTTTTAAAATGGGAGATTACTTTTTTTGTATCAGAAATAAAAGAGTCAAACAAGATTCCTTTTTTTAATGCTGCCATGTTTTTTTTATTAGCAGTTCTCTTATCGTAGCTAAAAAAAGCAATGTTATGTTGGTTAACGCTGTCGCGGAATTGTTTTATATAGTTGGCTTTAACGTAAGGAAGTTGGTTTCCGTTTCGGTCAACATTTCCAGAACCGTGAATCCAAATTAATAACGGAGTTTTATCCTCAGAATACGTTAAGGTTCCTGGTAATTCAATTCCGTTATTTTTTATTAATATTTCTTCAGATTTTACTTGAGCAAAAGCAACTACAATACTAAAAGTATAAAAAATAATAAGCGCGATTATTCTAATCATGATAATTTGTTTTTATAGGTTTCTAAAACACGAGTAGCTTCATTTTTTTTCTGAGAACCAATTAAGAATTTTTTACCATTTTTAAACTCGAATAAGATGCCAATATTTCCTTTTACAGTATATGAGTTTAGCTTAATTCCCCATCCGCCGTAATCGGTAATTGGTTTGTATTTTATAACTTGAACATTTTTAATGGTTTCCCATTTAATTATCTTAAATTTAGATTGAATAGGAGAAAAGCGATAATAAATTCCGGTTTTATCTATTCTTGTTTTTAATTTTAAATAGAAGAAAAACACTGTAACTAATAAAAAAACACTGCAGGTAATTATTAAAAAATTATTTGATGTAGGCTTGCTTCCGAAAGGAGTTTTTAATATCAACTGTTGATAAATACCAAAGAAGAAAAATAAGTTTAGGCCTAAAAACACAAGCCAAATCCACCATTGTGTAAAACGTTGTTCTTCTTTAAATATTTTCATTATTACCTATTCTTGTTACGTTCAAATATAATGCCCCCAGTACTTTGAAATATGTTATTTACAACCCAACCTTCTCTTGCATATTGATTTAAAAGATCTTCATACTTCTGAGTTCTATTCCTTATTCCTAATTTTGGTTGTACTACTTTATATTCTTTCATAATATGTTATTTCTTGATGATTTTTTTTTTTAATGACTTAAAGTTCCTGCGTTAACTACTGGAGAAGCTTCTTTATCACCACATAAAATAACTAATAAATTACTAACCATAGCAGCTTTACGTTCTTCATCTAATTCAACAATTTGTTTTTTATTTAATTCTTCTAAAGCCATTTCAACCATTTCTACAGCACCTTGCACAATTTTATGACGTGCAGCAACAATTGCTGTTGCTTGTTGGCGTTTTAACATAGCGCTTGCAATTTCTTGTGCATAAGCTAAATAACCTATACGAGCTTCTAAAACTTCGATTCCGGCGATAGATAAGCGCTCATCTATTTCTTTTTCTAAAGCTTCACTTACTTCATTTACACTAGAGCGAAGTGTAATATCTTCATCGTGCCCTTCATCAGCAAAATTATCATAAGGGTACATGCTTGCTAGTTTACGTACTGCTGCATCTGTTTGTACACGAACAAAGTTTTCATAATTATCAACATCAAAAGCAGCTTTATAAGTTTCCGTAACACGCCAAACTAAAATGGTAGAAATCATTACAGGATTTCCTAATTTATCATTTACTTTTAAACGCTCGCTATCAAAATTACTCGCTCTTAACGAAATTGTTCTTTTTTTATATAAAGGATTCGCCCAGTACAAGCCATTGTCTTTTATAGTACCAACATATTTACCAAAAAGTAAAATAACTCTAGAATTATTGGGGTTAACTAAAATAAAGCCAAACATTCCTATAAGTCCAATTATAGCAATAGGAATAAAAATTGGAGTTTCATTTATTATAGATGTTGTAATTCCGCCAAAGAATAATGTTAAAACTATTAGTAACATTAAATAACCGTTTGCTGGTTTTATTATTTTTTCTGCTTTCATGTTTCGTTTGATTTATTGTGATATCATTTTGATATTGTAAAGATATGCTTAATTTTTTGTTAAATCCAAATTTCTAAATGAATATTTTTATATTTTAGCAAAAAATTAAGATAGTTTTATTTATGAAAACGAAAATATTATTAGTGTTATGTGCTTTTTTTATAAGTGCTTCATCTATTGCCAATAATGATGATGTTTGGGGGCAAACAGGTCATAGAACAACAGGTAAAATTGCCGAAAACAACCTGACAAAAAAGGCAAAAAGAAAAATAGCTGCGTTATTACAGGGTGAGAGTTTAGCTTTTGTATCTACGTATGCAGATGAAATAAAATCAGATAGAAAAACATTTGGTAAATATTCTACTTGGCATTATGTAAACATGCCTTTTGATGTTAGGTACGAAGCATCTGAGAAAAATCCAAAAGGTGATTTAGTTACCGGAATAGAAGAATGTGTAAGAGTTTTAAAAGATGAAAAAAGTTCGGTTGAAGACAAGCGTTTTCATTTAAAAATGCTAGTACATTTAGTAGGAGATCTTCATCAGCCAATGCATATTGGTAGAAGGGAAGACAAAGGAGGAAATACCCTTCAAGTTCAATGGCATGGAAAAGGATCAAACTTACATCGGGTTTGGGATACCGATATGATAGAAGGTTGGAAAATGAGTTATGTTGAGCTGGCTCATAACGCTAAAGATTTATCAAAAGAACAAATAAAACAGCTTCAAAAAGGAAGTGTAGTTGATTGGGTACATGATACACACGAATTAACTAAAAAAGTATATGGATCAGTTAAATCTGGAGATAAATTACGTTATCGTTATTCGTATGATTATTTTCCTGTTGTTAGAGAACAATTACAAAAAGGAGGTTTACGTTTGGCGAAATTATTGAACGACATCTTTTGCTAAAAAAAAAATTAAATAAATAGAAAAGCTCGAAAGGTTACCTTTCGAGCTTTTTAGTTGTTAATGTTTCGTTAATTAAGTTTTTTTTAAAAATATAATCAATTAATTTAGAGGTAAATAAAAATGAAGTATGTATAGATTTCGATTTTTAATACTTTTTGTTTTGATAATTTCTTCTTGTAAAAAGAATAAGGAAACAAAAGAAGAGTCAACAATTCAAAATGAAATAACCACATTAAATTATAACGAGTTAAAGCCGTTTTTGCATAAAAACGATGATAAAACGTATGTGATTAATTTTTGGGCTACATGGTGTTTACCTTGTGTAAAAGAACTGCCAGCTTTCGAAAAACTAAACAAAGAGTTTAAAGATAAAAATGTTGAGGTTATTTTAGTAAGTTTAGATTTTTCAAAACAAATAGAAAGTAACTTAATTCCGTTTATAAAAAAGAAAGAAATAAAATCGAAAGTGCTTCACTTCGAAGATAAAAATGAGCAATTCTGGATTCAGGATATAGCAGATAGTTGGTCGGGATCAATACCTGCAACACTTATTTATACTAAAAATAAGAGAAAGTTTTATGAGCAATCGTTTCATTACGAAACCTTAAAGAATGAATTACAAACCTTTTTAAATCAATAAATATGAAAATTTTTAAAATAGTATTAATGTTTGTTGTAATTGCAACAATTTCAGCATTTACAATAAATGAAACGAAAGGATATAAAGTAGGAGATGTAGCGTCAGACTTTAATCTTAAAAATGTAGATGGTAAGATGGTTTCTTTGGCTAATTTTAAAGAAGCTAAAGGTTTTATTGTTGTTTTTACCTGTAATATGTGTCCGTATTCTGTAGCAAACGAAGATCGTTTAAATGCTTTGGATAAAAAATATAGTAAAAAAGGATATCCAGTAATTGCTATCAATCCAAATGATCCTGAAGTATCAAAAGGAGATAGTTTTAACGACATGAAAATTCGTGCAAAGGAAAAAGGATTTACTTTTCCTTATTTATTTGACGAAGGTCAAAAAGTATATCCAATGTACGGCGCAACAAAAACACCACATGTGTATATTTTAAATAAAACAGCAGGTAAATTAATTGTTGAATATATAGGCGCTATTGATGATAGTTCTAGAGACGAAATCAATGTATCTGAACGTTTTGTAGAAGATGCTGTAGATGCTTTGTTAAAAGGTGATAAACCTGCTAAAAAATATACCAGAGCAATAGGTTGTTCAGTTAAAGATAAAAGATCTTTAAAGTAAGAGAAGCAAATTTATAAAATCTTTAAAAGAATAAAATACTACCTAAAGACTATATTAAAATTATAGTTTCTAGGTAGTATTTTGTTTTTACCTTTGGTGTGTAAAACGATAAAGAAGAACAAATGTTAGATTATGTAATAATTGGAGGAGCACAAGCAGGATTATCGATGGCTTACCATTTAAAAAAAATGGAAAAAAAGTTTGTAGTTATTGATGGTGAAAAAGAGATTGGCGCTTCTTGGTTAAATAGATGGGATTCTTTAAAATTATTTACACCTACGGAGTACAATCACTTGCCTGGTATGAAATTTAACGCTTCAAAAGGGCATTATCCTACTAAATTTGAAGTTAGTAATTACTTTAAATCATATGTAGAAAAATTTGAGATTCCTTTACAATTAGATACGCTAATTACCTCTGTAAGAAAAAATGAAAAAGGGTTTTATGTTTCTTATAAAGATGGTGAAATTCAAACCAAAAATGTAATTGTTGCTACAGGGCCGTTTCATATTCCGTACACACCGCCGTGTCATACGAAAATATCAGAAACTGTTTCTCAGATGCATAGCAACTACTATAAAAGAGTAGATCAATTACAAAAAGGAGATGCGTTGGTTGTTGGAGCAGGAGATTCTGGGTATCAAATTTTAGATGAAATATCTAAAGATAAAAACAGAACCGTTTATTTTTCTGGAAACACAAACGTAAAATCATTACCACAACAGTTTTTAGGTAAAACACTTTGGTGGTGGTTTACTTTAATTGGTTTTTTAAGTTATAGTAAATATAGTTGGATTGGTAAACGAATTAACTCATCTGTACAGCCAGTGATTGGTACAGATGTTAAAGAAATTTTGTCTAGAGAAAATGTAATCGCTGTTGGAAGAACAAAAGATGCTTTAAATAGTGAAATAGAGTTCGAAAAAGATAAAATATCAACGATTAAAAATATTGTTTGGGCAACTGGATATCGCCCAAATTTTAAATGGATAGAAGGTTTGGAGTTAGACGAAGATGGTTATCCTAAAAACTATAGAGGCGTAAGCAATATAAACGGCTTGTTTTTTATTGGTTTACCTTGGATGTTTACTCGTGGCTCTGCAACTTTAGGTGGCGTTTCAAAAGATGCCAAATATTTAGCAGATATTATTAGCAAGAAAAATAAACAATAATACTTTAAGAGTATGCAACAAACTACCAATACTATTTTAATGGTTCGTCCGGTTAGTTTTAGAATGAACGAGCAAACAGCTATAAATAATTATTACCAACAAGAATTGTCTGGTATGCTGCCCGTTACAATTAATGCAAAAGCACAACAAGAATTCGATGCTTTTGTAATTAAGTTAAAAGCTGTAGGTGTTAACGTTATCGTTGTTGAAGGTACTAAAGAACCAGATACACCAGATGCTTTGTTTCCTAATAACTGGATTTCTTTTCACGAAAACGGAGATGTTGCTATTTATCCGATGTTTGCTGAAAATAGGCGTTTAGAAAAACGAGAAGATATATTAGAAATATTAGAAGAAAAAGGTTTTGAAATTAAAAATGTAATTGATTATTCTGCAGCCGAAGAAGAAGGTCTTTTTTTAGAAGGAACCGGAAGTATGGTTTTAGATCGTACAAATAACAAAGCATACTGTGCTTTATCGCCAAGGGCGGATGAAGAATTATTCATCGAATTTTGTGAAGATTTTGAATACACACCCGTATTATTTACAGCAAATCAAACTATAAACGAAAAAAGAGAAGCTATTTACCACACGAATGTAATGATGTGTGTGGCAGAAAGTTTTGCTATCATCTGTTTAGAAGCTATTGATGATAAAAAAGAAAAGAAAAATGTGTTAAAACATTTAAAATCTGATAGAAAAGAAATTATAACTATTACCGAAAAGCAAGTAAATCAGTTTGCCGGTAATATGTTACAAGTAAAAGGGGCTAATGACCAACGTTATTTAATAATGAGCTCATCAGCATATAAGTCCTTGACAAAAGAACAGTTACAAAAAATAGAAAAGCACAATGCAATTATTCATTCACCATTAGATACAATAGAATTTTGTGGAGGCGGAAGTGCACGTTGTATGATGGCAGAGATATTTTTAAAATAACAAGGGTTGTTTATACTATAAGAGATAATAATACGTTTAACATTACTTAAACTATTAAAAATAATCAATCATGAAAAAAATATCCCTTCTATTAACTGTCGCAATTATTGCAACATCTTGTGTTTCTAAAAAAAAATATGTTGAGTTAGAACAACGATATACCAACACTAAAGGTACTCTTCAGAAAACAGCATTAGAAAAAGAAGAACTAGAAGCTAAGTTTGCTAAAATTGAAAAAAGAGTAGACAACTACAATACCAAAATAAACTCTTTAAAAGGAATCAATTCAAACCTTAAAGAAGAAAATGATGTAAAATTAGATATGGTTGAAGGAGCTGTAATATCTAATTCGATGAAAGTTAAAATGCGTAAAACTTTAGCAAATGTTGATGCTGCTGAATTAGCAGAAGCTAAAACATTAAAGGATTCTATGGATTTAGCAGTTTCTTATAAACTTAAAAAATCAATCAATGTTCCTGAGTTACAAAACTCTGACGATATTAATGTAAATATCGATAAAACGGTAGTAATGATATCTATTTCAGATAAAATGCTATTTAGAACCGCTAGTTATAAGGTGAATAGTAGAGCATACAAAACGTTAAAGAAGTTAGCAGAGATTATCAAGTCAGAACCAAGCATGGATGTAATGATTGAAGGACACACCGATTCAAGAAAAATTCATAATGATGTAATACAAGATAATTGGGATTTAAGTGTAAAAAGAGCTACATCAATAGTTCGTATTTTAGAAAAAAAATATGGCGTAAATCCTAATAGATTAATTGCTTCGGGTAGAGGTTCATCTTTACCTTTAGTAGATAATAAAACAAGCGTAAATAGAGCTAGAAACAGAAGGACTAAAATTGTTATTTTACCTAATTTAGATAAGTTTTTTGGTTTATTAGCAGAAGAAGAGGTGATTCAGCCATAGTATAAAAGACTTTTAAAAAAAACCTCCGATCTTAATCGGAGGTTTTTTTGTGCTTTAAATTGATTAAATAATTACTGGCTTATAGTTTTTATAATATTGCATTAAAATAAAAGAACAAATAACTGAAGAAGCAATTCCCTCAATAGCTAAAGCGAATACAACTAAACCAAGACTTAAATTTTGTCCCCAGAAAGCAGAATCTTCTAAAATATTTATAAGAGAAGGGTTTATGAAATCTACATAAAATATTAGGCCTATAATCGTAAATCCAACGGCAACAATAGAGGTTCCTATACCAACAGAAAAATTATTAAAATATAAAGATTCTTTATTTGCATTGATATTCGTTTTTATGGCATTGTTTATTCCCCAAAGAACAAAGGCAAAGTTTAAGAAACGTAATTCTGAAACATGATCTAAACCTAAAACTTTCATCAATAGAAAAAAGCCGACGATCCCTGCAAAAATTAATAAAGCATTGTTAATTATTATTTTAGTACTACTCATAACATGGTGTTTTAAATTAACATATGCTTAAAAATACAAAATAAATACATGAAAATCAACTAATTAAATAAAGGCTTCTTTTAGGATCGTAATTGGGTGTTTAGCAATGCGCTTGGTTCCGTCATAAATTTGATGGCGACAACTCGTTCCTGCTGCAGCAATTTCTGTTTCTATAGTGCAGTTTCTAATTTTTGGAAATAAGGTGTCTTCACCAACTTGCATACTTACTTTATAGTGTTCTTTTTCGTACCCAAAACTACCCGCCATACCACAACAACCAGTGTTCATGATAGTAACTTTGTAGTTCTTCGGGATATTTAACATCGTAAAACTAGCGTGTGTTGATGATAATGCCTTTTGATGACAATGCCCATGAATTTTAAGTTTCTTGCTTTTTAAAGTAAATAAAGAGGTGTTAATATTACCTTTTTTAATTTCAGAAGCTAGAAACTCTTCAATAGTAAAAACATTTTCAGCTATTTTTTCTGCGGATGATTTATCTTCAGCTAAACGAATATATTCATCTCTAAAAGTTAAAATAGCAGAAGGTTCTATTCCTATTAGTGGAGCTTCATCAGAAATTAAATCTTTAAAAATAGCAACATTTTTATTCGCCAATTCTTTGGCTTCTTTTAAAAATCCTTTAGAAATATGGCTACGACCGCTTTCTTCGTGTTTATTATATTTTACTTCGTATCCTAATTTTTTTAGAACTGTTACAGCGTCTTTACCAACTTCGGCATCGTAAAAATTAGTAAACTCATCGTTAAATAAATAAACAATTTTTTTAGAGGCCTTCTCGTCTGCGCTCGAAGTGGCAATTTGTTTTTTTAACCAACTATCTAAAGGCTGCTTTCCTAATTTAGGAACCGAGCGTTGTATGGCAACTCCCATTATTTTTTTAGCCAATAATGTATTGGTTAAAAAGTTTGTTATTGTAGGAACTTTACTTCCTAATTTATTATATTTTGCATTATTTGCAAATAAACTACTACGAAAAGAATAACCGTTGGTTTCTTGATATTGATATAAAAACTCAGCTTTCATAGAAGCTATATCAACATTACTTGGGCATTCTGTAGCACAAGCTTTACAACTTAAGCATAAGTCTAAGACTTGTTTTAATTCTTTAGAATCGAATTTGTTTTCGGCAGTATTATTTGTTAAAACTTCACGTAACATATTGGCTCTTGCTCGTGTAGTTTCTTTTTCATTTTTTGTAGCTCTGTAACTCGGACATAATGTTCCGCCAGCTTCAGGAGATTTACGGCAATCACCAGAACCGTTACATTTTTCAGCCAATTTTAAAATACCTTCACTTTCAGAAAAATCTTGTAATGTTTTTATAACAGGTTCTTTTCTGTCGATTTCATAACGTAAGTTTTTATCCATCGGAAAAGCATCTGTAATTTTTCCTTTGTTAAATACATTATTCGGATCGAAAGCTTTTTTTATTCGTCTTAATAATTCGTAGTTTTTATCGCCAATCATTAATGGAATAAACTCTGCACGTACAATTCCGTCACCATGTTCACCACTAAACGAACCTTTATATTTTTTTACAAGTTGGGCCGTTTCAGTTGTTATCTTCCTAAATAAAACAACATCTTCTTGCTTTTTTAAATTCAATATCGGGCGTAAGTGTAATTCCCCAGCTCCAGCATGTGCATAATACACGGCATCTTGCTGGTATTTATCCATTATTTGGGTAAACTCTTCAATATATTCTGGTAAGTCATTTAAAGCAACTGCAGTGTCTTCAATACAAGCAACGGCTTTCATATCTCCCACAATATTACCAAGTAAACCTAATCCGGCTTTTCTTAAATGATGCACTTTGGCAATGTCATTTCCATATACTTTCGGATAATGATACCCGAAGTTATTTGCTTTTAAATCTTTTATTAATTCGTCTGCTTGTGTTTCTGCTTCTTCAATAGTGTTTGCAGAAACCTCTAGCATTAAAACAGCTTCAGGATCGTCTTGTAAAAAGAAGCGATTTTTAGCTTGTTCTCTATTGTTTTTGGTGCAATCTAAAATTACTTTATCCATTAATTCACACGCATATAATTTGTGCTTCATAGCGGTTACGGTAGCTTTTAAGCTTTCATTTATACTCGTAAAATGCGGACAAACCATAATGCTATAAGTAGGTTGTAAGTCGTTTAAATGAATGGTGATTTCGGTTGAAAAAACTAAAGTTCCTTCACTACCAGATAAAAATTTAGCGGTATTAATAGTAGGTTCATTTCCACCGAATAAATCAGAGGTTAAAAACTCATCTACTGCATAACCTGTATTTCTACGATGAATTTCTGGCTTAGGAAATTCATTTATTATTTCTTGTTGAATTGCTTCTTGAGAAAGTTCTGTATAAATGGTTCTGTAAATAGTACCTTCTAAAGAGTTCTCTATTTTTTTTTGGTTGAATTCTTGCGAAGTAATTTCGGTAAAAAGAACATTACTTCCGTCAGATAATAATCCTTCGATAGCTAACACTTTATCGCGTGTAACTCCGTAACGAATAGAAGTGCTTCCTGATGAATTATTCCCCACCATACCGCCAATCATGCAGCGGTTAGAAGTTGAGGTGTTTGGGCCAAAAAATAATCCGAAAGGTTTTAAGAACCTGTTTAAATCATCTCGTATAATTCCTGGTTGAACAGTGATGGTTTTTTGCTGCTCATCAAAAGCTAAAATATTGGTAAAATGTTTAGAAACGTCAACAACAATTCCATCACCAACGCATTGACCTGCAAGTGAAGTTCCTGCAGCCCTCGGAATTAAAGTGATGTTGTTTTTTGTAGCAAAATCAATTAAAAGTTTAAGATCTTCACTATCCTTCGGATAAGCTACAGCTAGCGGAATTTTACGATAAACTGAAGCATCTGTGGCATATAGAGTTTTGTGTAAATCATCAAAAAATAATTCACCTTTTAAACTCTTTTCTAAATCTAGTAATTGTGTTGTTTTTGCCATTATCTAAGCACCTAAAAGGTTTACAATATTGTTTTTAAATAGTAGTATTTATCGTTCTCAATAACATGAACTTTGTTTACTACTATTTTATGTTTAAAAAAAGGAGCATTTAAAACCATAGTGTGATATTCTCCATTTTCTCCACAAATATCAATATTTAATTTCTTTTTTAAATCATTAATAGCGGTTTTATCAAGAGTTCTACCAATCCAATCGCTAGTTAAATCTTCTTTTTTTACTAATGAAAATATTACTGTAAAATCATTCGTAATTAATTCGTTTAGTATATAGATTCTTTCTTTTTTCCATAAAGGATTATATACTTTCATGCCAGATTTTAGCGAGCACTCTTCAATCCAATTAGTATGTCCATCGACTTCATCAATATCACCAGTAACTAAAGTATCAATCTTATAATTTTTTTTTAATTGTTGGATAGTATTTTCGTAACTTTCTTTTATCGGAGCTGTTACTGTTAGTAATAAGTGAGGAATGCCAATAGCTTTTACTTGTTTTTTTATCAAGTGAATTGGATGTGCTTTAAAGTCAGGGTTTTTAGGAGCAAAGGTTATTAAATGTGTAATTGTGTAACCTGCTTGTTGCGCTTTAAAAAAGGCCAAAGCACAATCTTTTCCTCCTGTCCATAAAACTGCTGTTCTATTATTTGTCATTATTCTATGGGTATATTTCTCTTAAAGCAAGTATCAAAACAAATAAAAGTATCGGTCCCTGCAACACCATTTATTAAATGAACATTATCGTACAATATTTTTTGTAAATGTTCATTGTCAGTAGCGTACACTAATATAAAAATAGCATAAATACCCGATACAAAATTACATTCGGTAATTTCTGGGATTTTTTTTAATTCATACATTACGTCTTTTGCAAAACGAGCTTCTCGTAAACGAATGCCAGTATAAGATTTTGTTTTGTAACCTAATTTGTTTTCCTCTAAAACAAATTCGGCATTTTTTATAACACCTTCAGCGGTAAGTTTTTTTATACGTTGGTGTACTAAAGAATTTGAAACTTTTAATTCTTTAGCTATTTGAGAGTATGCTTTACGAGCGTCTAACCGTAACTTTAATAATATCTGCTTGTCTATATAATCAAATTGATTTTTCAAAAGAATGATTTTGTTATATTCTATTAGTATGAGTTCAAATTATAAAAAACACCAACTTTTTTAAAGTTAAGCATTTATTTGAGCTAAACACTTTTCAATCGTTTTGTCTTGTGTATTTTCATACCAAGTTGTTAATTTAAACACAGATTCTCCTAAATGTTTTTCAAATAATAATTGATTAGAAGTTTCTTCATATTCTCGTTCGGCATCATCTGTACCTAAGTTTGAAGCGAAAATTCCTGCTGCACTTACGGGTAAGAAATCTTCATAAACCATTGGTTCAGTAGTTAAATAACCATCTTTTAATAATTGGTTTACGTCTGATTTTGTATGCGTTTTATCTTTTGATAAACTTTTTATTTTATCAGTAGTAAAGTAATGGAAATAGGCTAATTCTTCTGATTGTAGTTCTTGATAGGTGTCAGGGAATTTTTTAAAATTTTCTTTTAATAATTGGTTGTACTTTAAAGCATTTTCAGCATTTGGAGATCCACCAATTGTTTTACGTGTTTTATCTAATAACTCATTATATAAGTCTTGTCCTTTTTTGGTTAATGCCACACCGCGCTGTTCAATTTCTCCAAAACGAGCTTTATGTTCTCCTGTTTTTTCAGTTCCTGTTTTACCTTTAAAAGTTACTTTTTCAGTTAAAGCTTTAAAACTTGTTTGACGTAATAAAATTGGGCACTTTCTTGTTGGTGGTCCTTCTATAATATCTTTTGGAGTAATATTGCGAGCTTCCATAGAACTTTGCACCTTATCAATATCTAAAGTTCTTGGTGTTAGGTGATTGATGTGAGGGCCTTTAAAAGCAACCACATCAGCAATTAATCTGTGCTGACCTACTAATGCTTCGTACATTTCGTGATCTACTGTAGCAGTTTCATGCCAACGAAAAGTTTCTAGCGCTTCTTGAACAAAAGTATCGGCATCTTCTTTATTTAAACCATTTTCTTTTTCAGATTTGTCAATTAATTCCAGCGCTTTTATAGTGAAAATTTGACGGTTTTCTAAAATAGTTTCAATATTAGTACGCAGCTTATCATCATCAATTAGGTCTAAACGTAATAAAGAAGTGAAAATTCTAAAAGGAGCTTGGTTAAGTGCTGTGTTCTCTATAGCTCTAAACGCTGTTGAATGAACAGGAACACCAGCGGAAGCTAAATCATAATAGCCAAGAGGAAACATTCCCATAACTTTAAATAGGCGTCTCATTGTAAATAACTCATATGGTTTACCTAAGCGAATTGCTCCGTGGCGCTCCATATTTAAACGAGTAATTTCACCAGTACGTTCTAATTGCTCTTTTATTTCTTTAGATTCTGAAATAACATTGTTGTTAATTTCCTGAACTAAATCGAGTAGTTCACCGTAAAGAGGTACTTCATTTTTATACATATCAGACATCGTTTTAGAGAAGCGATTACGAATGTATTCGGGTGAGACAAATGTCTTTTCAGTCTTTAAACTTTGTACAGTATTTATTGATGACATAATTTGTTTAATTTTAACGCAAAATAAATAAATTTAATCTTTAATTTATGTTTTAAAAATTGATTTCACTTAATAGTGGTTGTTTATGTGTTGTTTTGGTTTTAAAAATGTGTTTATTTTAAAAGAAAAATAATTTTAATTAAAAAAGAGATTTTAAAAAATCAATTTGACTTTTTATAAAACAAGTACTCTTTAGACGATGAGATGAATAAATGTTTTTAAGATAAATTATGGTTTTTGCGATGAGAAAAAAACTTTATCTCTAATTAATTTTGTAGATAGAATTTTAGGAGGTAAAATATGAAGAAGGTTTGGAGTTTCTTGTAAAAACAAAAACATCCATTTTATACAAAATGGATGTTTTTTTATAGTTTACTTTTAATTAATTATTGATAGCATAACTTGCTGCTTTCCCTAATTCTGATAATTGACTCATTGTTGTATTAAAAACACCTAGTCCCCACTTGTGTAATTGTTTAGCCATAATGTAATAGTTTGTGTTAAAAATTTCCCTTAAACAAATTTACATGTTTTAATTGGTTGTTTTGCAGTGTTATAAGTCGTTTTGTGTAGTTGGTGTTAAATAATGTATAGTTGGTGTTTCTACAGTTGTTTTGTAAAACTTACTTCACTTTTTTGCTTTTAACATAAAAATTGTCATCAACTATAATTTCGTTAGAATTAATGCTAATAGTTAGCCATTTTTCAGTCGGATTTAACTGTTGTTTTTTATCATTAACAAAAATGTTTAAAGGCATATTAAAATCAGCAACAACACTATTCCAGCGATAAGAAAGCTTATTGTTCTCTATTTTATATTCAAAAACAGGAATTTTAACAGTACGTAAATATTGATCAAAAATGGTACTTAAATCAATTCCGGATTGTTGCGAAATATAGTTTTCAACTTGTTTAGTATTTACGGTTTTATGATAAAAAACAGTGTTTAATCCGCGTAAAATTTGTCGCCATTTTTCATCATCATTAATTAAGGTTCTAATGTTGTGTAGCATGTTGGCTCCTTTATAATACATGTCTCCAGAACCTTCACTATTTACATTGTATTGACCAATAATAGGAATATCGTTCTGAACACTTCTACGAGTTCCGATTACATATTCTTTTGATGCTTTTTTACCGTAGTAATAATCTAAAAATAAGTTTTCAGAATAGGCAGTAAAGCTTTCATGAATCCACATGTCAGCAATATCAATGTTGGTAATGTTGTTAGCAAACCACTCGTGTCCAGATTCGTGAATAATAATAAAATCGAATTTTAAACCCCAGCCTGTTCCTGATAAATCTCTACCTAAATATCCGTTCATATATTTGTTTCCGTAGGTAACAGAACTTTGGTGTTCCATTCCTAAATACGGAGCTTCTACAAGTTTAAATCCGTCTTCATAAAAAGGATATTTTCCAAACCAATGCTCAAAAGCTTTCATCATTTTTGGAGCATCTTTAAACTGCTTTTTTGCTTTTTCTAAATTATCACGCAATACGTAATAATCCATATCAAGCATTCCGTCCTCACCATTATATTTTTCAGAAAAATGTACATAGTCACCAATATTTACATTTACCCCGTAATTATTAATCGGATTATTTACAAACCAATGATAAGTAGTTGTATTGTCTTTATGTTGTTCTGTTTTACGTAATTTTCCGTTAGAAACATTCATTAAGTTTTTAGGAACACGTACGCTAATTGCCATGCTATCTACTTCGTCATACATGTGGTCTTTATTAGGCCACCAAACACTAGCGCCTAAACCTTGGCAAGAGGTAGCAGCAAAATGATTTCCGTTTTCATCTTTTTTCCATGAAAATCCGCCATCCCACGGAGCATTTTTTGCAACTTTCGGATGTCCCTCATAATACACATCTAACGAATTTATACTTCCAGTTTTCTGAATGTCTTTTAAATGAATAAAATGCGCATTTCCGTCGGTAACTACTTTTAATTTTTTTCCGTTCTGAATTACTTTTGTAATTTTTAAGGGAGCCTGCAAATCAATTTGTAAAACATTGTGAGGTTTTAAAACTTTATACTGTACCGTGTTTTTTCCGTTGATAAATTTTTTGTCAGGATTTACGGTAATATCTAAATGGTAGTAAGTTAAATTCCACCAAACTCTTTCTGGAGTTATAGATCCACGAAGTGAATCTTGTTTTGTAAATGTTTTAGTGTGTTCGAATAACGATGTTTGTGCTAATAAACTAAAACTAATTAGAAAAAATAAAATACTAAAAATTGATTTTTTACTCATAACGATTGTGTTCTTACAACGAGTTGCTAATATAAGTGTTTAAAGTCTTTTTTTATTATAGCGAACTTTAAGATATTTGTATAAAATTAAAAATTAATGTCGAAAGTAATATTAATAACAGGAGCTTCTTCTGGAATAGGAAAAGCAATTGCTACTTATTTACACGCTAAAAATTATACAGTTTACGGTACAAGTAGGAATCCTGCTAAAGTAAAAGTACCTTTTAATATGGTTGTTTTAGATGTTACGGATGCTAAAATAATTGATTCTGCAGTAAGTACAGTAATTGAAAAAGAAGGCAAAATAGATGTACTAATTAATAATGCAGGTAAGGGAATAACAGGATCGATAGAAGATACTCCTACTGATGAAATGCGTGCTAATTTTAATACTAATTTTTTCGGCGTTATAGATGTGGCTAAAGCTGTATTACCCCAAATGCGAAAGCAAAAATCGGGAACAATAATAAACGTTACTTCGATAGCAGGTTATATGGGATTACCTTTTAGAGGTATTTATTCAGCAAGTAAAGGTGCTTTAGAATTGGTAACGGAAGCTTTAAGTATGGAAGTTAAAAGTTTTGGAATTAAAGTAATAAATGTGGCGCCAGGAGATTTTGCAACCAATATTGCATCAGGAAGATTTCATACACCGGTTTATGAAAATTCAGCATATAAAGAGGCGTATACAGAGAATTTAGCTTTAATGGATGGTCATGTAAATTCAGGAATGGATCCGAAAGTGATGGCAAAAGTAATTCATCAAATTATAGAGAAAAAAAATCCTAATATTCATTATAAAATAGGCGGATTTATGGAGAAATTCTCAGTTGTTTTAAAACGAGTTTTACCAGATAAAGTTTATGAAAAGCTGTTGATGAACCATTATAAATTGTAAATTTGCAAGGCTTTAGAAAGCAGGATTTTAAATAAATTAGAACACAATCATATAATATATATAACATGAAATTTTTTATAGATACAGCTAACTTAGATCAGATTAAAGAAGCACAAGCTTTAGGTATTTTAGATGGTGTAACCACAAATCCGTCTTTAATGGCTAAGGAAGGAATTACAGGAGAAGTAAACATTATAAACCACTACAAAGCAATTTGCGAATTAGTAGAAGGTGATGTTTCTGCTGAGGTAATTTCAACAGATTTTGATGGAATGGTAAAAGAAGGGGAAGCTTTAGCTGCTTTAAATCCTCAAATCGTGGTAAAATTACCAATGATAAAAGACGGAATAAAAGCGTGTAAATATTTTTCATCAAAAGGAATTAAAACAAACGTAACGTTAGTGTTTTCTGCAGGTCAAGCTTTATTGGCAGCAAAAGCCGGCGCAACGTATGTTTCTCCGTTTATTGGGCGTTTAGATGATATTTCTACAGACGGATTAAATTTAATCTCAGAAATTCGTCAAATTTATGATAACTATATGTTCGAAACACAAATTTTAGCTGCATCTGTGCGTCATACAATGCATATTATTGATTGCGCTAAATTAGGTTCTGATGTAATGACAGGTCCTTTAAGTGCTATTGAAGGTTTGTTAAAGCACCCATTAACTGATATTGGTTTAGCAAAGTTTTTAGAAGATTATAAAAAAGGAAACTAGAAAATAGTTATTAGTGTTTAGTTGTTAGGACGAACTCATTGCTAAACACTAATAATTTAAAGGTTAAAAATAATTAGAAGCTATTTCCTGCTTTTCACTATATCTTTTTTATGAAAAATAAAAAAGGATGCCGTTTCAATCAGGGCTAACCTTGTTTAGTAGAAAATAACAAAATTAAGAATGGTTTTTAGTATTTAGTTTATTTTAGTTTTTGGCGCTCACTAATAACTAACTACTAAACACTAATAACTTTTAAATCTTAAAAAGATTTAAAGAATGTATCCAAAAAAAGAACTTGCTCAATTAGTTATTTCAGCCTGTAATCAATATAATATTGATACGGTTGTAATTTCTCCAGGTTCAAGAAACGCTCCGTTAACCATAGGGTTTTCAAATCATCCAGGGATAGAAACGTTAAGTGTTGTTGATGAGCGTTGTGCCGCTTTTTTTGCCATGGGAATAGCACAACAAAAGCGCAAGCCGGTGGCAATTATTTGTTCATCAGGTTCGGCGTTGTTAAATTATTATCCTGCGATAGCAGAAGCTTTTTATAGCAATATTCCGCTAATTGTAATTTCTGCGGATAGACCTAAACATTTAATTGATATTGGCGACGGACAAACCATTCGTCAAGAAAATGTGTTTGAAAATCATATTTTGTTTTCTGCAAATTTAGTAGAGGACGAAAATCAATTAGAAAAGAATACTGACTTAATAGTAGATGCATTGCAAACGGCGATTACTAAAAAAGGACCGGTACATGTTAATGTTCCTTTTAATGAACCGTTGTATGAAACGGTTGATGATTTAAAAGAATTTAATTTTCCGAACGTCATTGCGAACGAAGTAAAGCAATCTGTTAACTATCAAAAACTAGTTGAAATTTGGAATGCATCCACTAAAAAAATGATTTTAGTGGGAAGTAATTTTCCGGATGCTGAATTACAAAATATACTTAATAGGTTTGTTGAAGATGAATCAGTGTTGATTTTAACAGAAACAACTTCAAACTTATACCATCCAAAATTTATCAATGCGATTGATAAACTTATTTTTCCGCTAACTGAAACTGACTTTTTAGAATTACAACCCGATCTTCTAGTAACTCTAGGAGGAATGGTGATTTCTAAAAAAATAAAACAGTTTTTAAGAAAGCATCAACCAAAACAGCATTGGCATATTGATGAGTTAACGGCAATGGACACCTATCATTGTTTGTCTGATTTTATACAAGAAAAGCCTGTTGATTTTTTACAAAAAATAGAAGGTAAAAAAAACATTATAAAAAGTAACTATCAAAAAGATTGGTTAGTTGTAAATAAAGATAGAAACGCTAAACATGATCATTATTTAGCTGATTGCGAATATTCTGATTTAAAATCTTTTGAAGCTGTTTTAAAATTTATTCCTGATAATTATCAGGTGCAAATTAGCAATAGTTCGATAATTAGATATTCTCAACTGTTTAATTTAAACGCTACCTTGCACGTGTTTTGTAACAGAGGTACAAGTGGAATTGATGGAAGTACAAGTACAGCTGTAGGAGCTGCATTTGCAGATAAAGAACCTGCAGTTTTTATAACCGGAGATTTAAGTTTTTTTTACGATAGTAATGGCTTGTGGAATACTAATATTCCGAAAAACTTTAGGGTCATTATATTAAACAATGATGGAGGTGGGATTTTTAGAGTAATTCCCGGGCCTTTGTCAACCAATGCGGCAAGGTATTTCGAAACTCCGCATAGCTTAACTGCTGAGCATTTGGCAAAAATGTATAGTTTTAATTATATGGCTGTTTCTAATTTAGAAGAATTAAATATTGGGTTGAAGGATTTTTATAAAACATCAAATCATCCAAAAATAATGGAGATTTTTACTCCGAAAGAAATAAATGACGTAGTTTTAAAGAACTATTTTAAAAACTTATAAAATGGAATTAGAAGACGGATTACAAGAGGATTCACAAAATAGATTACAAGAAGGAGATCAGGTAAATTTAAAAATTATTGAACAAACTCCATTAGGATATACTGTTTTAATTGATGATGAATTTGAAGGTTTGTTATTTAATAACGAAGTGTATCAAGATATCGAAGAAGGTATGGAAACTTACGGTTATGTTAAAAACATCAGAGAAGACGGTAAGATTGATATTTCTTTACGACCTCAAGGTTTTAGAAATGTAATTGATACAGATGCAGATGTAATTCTTAGAAAGTTAGATGAAAAAGGTTTTTTAATGCTTACTGATAAAAGCTCTCCTGAATCAATTAAGTTTAGATTGCAAATGAGTAAAAAAGCTTTTAAAAGAGCTATTGGTGGTTTGTATAAGGATAAGAAAATTGTTTTAAAAGAAGATAGAATTGAGTTGTTAAAATAAGCAAACAAAGACAAAATAAAAACGGCGATTTAATTATTAAGTCGCCGTTTTTATTTTAGATATACTACTTTATTTATCGTCTTCTTTTTTCTCTTCATTATCATCCTCTTCAGGAAAATCTTCAATAATTTCTTCTTTAGGTTGACTTTCTTTAAGATCTGTTACACGTTTAATATTTTCATAAAAAGCATTCGCATTTGGGTCCGAAGGTTCCATTTTACCATAAGCAGCTTTGTAGTAAAACTCTGCTTTTTCGTAATCTTTTCCTTTTTCGTAATACTTTCCTACATAAAAATCACCAATATGAGAATCAGGATATTTAATCATTACAAAATCACCTAAAACACGCAAATAATCACCATCTAATTTATCAATAACAATTCCTTCAATGGCAAAAATATCATCTAAACGAACATTTAAATTCGATCCATATAAATATTGAATATCTAAATATTTTTGTTCAACATATTTTATAGCCTCTAAAGGACCTAGCTCCTTAATATTTGTCTCAAATTCGTTTTTAGTAATCTTAGCATATAGATAAAACATTTTCTCGAAAGCTCTTGGTATTGTTTCACCAATAACAGATAAATAGTTAGGTGCATTCGTGAATTTATCGAATGTAATATGCATGTTTTTAGCATTAAAAGAAGATAAGTAAGTTCCTATTTCGCTAAATCGATCGTTTTGTTTCGGATTTATATACTCTTTATTGTTACTAGCATAGATAAAATAAGAGTTGTCGATAGTTCCTAGTCTATCTAAAGAATATGATTGAATTCTGCTAGCGCTAAACTGTGTAAGTTCGGGCGTAATACAAAGATATGAGTTAAAAATTGGCTGCGCATCTTTTAAGAAATAAGTAACAAAATCGGCTGCTTTTCCTTGACCTGCAATGGTCATGAAAGGAGAAGTTCTGTAGTTTAATTCCATATGCGGAATCAATTCGTTCTTTATAAAATTTTGAAATTTTTCGGCAGTTGTCGTTAAAGCATTGTTTGAAGGAATAATAGAGATATCTTCATTGTAGGTATTGCTCATATTTATTCCAACAACTATTTGTCGTGGAGCTTTATCTGTATTAGCATATAATTTAGCATTACCCACATACATGTCAAAAAGATATTGATCACCTAAAACAATAGCTAAAGGATAACTAACAGTTTCATCATTATCGTAGTTTTCAGGAATGTAAATTTTTACAGATCTACCTTTCGTAAATTCGATAGAATTAATTTTTTCGGTAATTATTTTTTGCGAAAAAAGGCTGGTACTTAGTAATAAAGTAACTAAAAAATATAGTTGTTTCATAAGATTCGTATTATATCGTTCAAATATAGAAAAGAAAAACAAAGTTATTATGTTATTTTTGCTCTACTTACTAACGATAATATTTTAAAATTATGATACAACCTCAATGGAAAGTTGCCAAAGAGTATGAAGATATTACTTATAAAAAGTCGCACAATGTAGCGAGAATAGCATTTAACCGTCCAAATGTGCGTAATGCATTTCGTCCGCATACAACATCAGAATTGTTAGATGCTTTTCAGGATGCGCATGAAGATACGAATATAGGAGTGGTATTGTTATCTGCGGAAGGGCCTTCAACTAAAGACGGGATTTGGAGTTTCTGCTCTGGTGGAGATCAAAATGCACGCGGTGAAAAAGGATATGTAGGTAAAGACGGTTATCATCGTTTAAATATATTAGAAGTACAGCGATTAATTCGCTTTATGCCAAAAGCAGTAATTTGTGTGGTTCCGGGTTGGGCAGTTGGTGGCGGACATAGTTTACATGTTACTTGTGATTTAACTTTGGCAAGTAAAGAACACGCTATCTTTAAGCAAACCGATGCTGATGTAACTTCGTTTGATGCAGGATATGGATCGGCATATTTAGCAAAAATGGTAGGGCAGAAAAGAGCTCGTGAAATTTTCTTTTTAGGAAGAAATTATTCCGCGCAAGAAGCGTATGATATGGGAATGGTAAATGCGGTTGTACCTCATGACGAATTAGAGCAGACAGCTTTTGATTGGGCACAAGAGATTTTAGAAAAATCGCCAACATCTATAAAAATGTTGAAGTTTGCAATGAACTTAACAGATGACGGAATGGTAGGTCAGCAAGTATTTGCTGGTGAAGTTACACGTTTAGCATATATGACAGATGAGGCTAAAGAAGGTAGGGATGCATTTCTTGAAAAAAGAAAACCAAACTTTCCAAAAACTTGGATTCCATAGAGCGGAGTATTTAGTTTGCTATCGCAACGAAGTGGAATGAAATAATCTATGTAAAAGATTGCTTCATTTTATTCGCAATGACGTTCTAGCTTAAAAATTAATCATGTCATTACAAGGAAGTATGACGAAGTAATCTTATGGTTAGATTGCTTCATTTTATTCGAATAGACACCTTTATTTTAAATATGAAAATAATTTGTATTGGGCGTAATTACGCCAAGCATATCGAAGAATTAGCAAATGAAAAACCAGAAAATCCTGTTGTTTTTCTGAAGCCAGATTCAGCAATCCTTCCGAAGAAAATGCCTTTTTTTATTCCGCCTTTTTCTAATGATATTCATTATGAAGTGGAGATTTTGGTGAAAATAAATAAAGTAGGAAAACATATTTCTCCTAAATTCGCTCATAAATATTATGACGAAATAGGATTGGGAATCGATTTTACGGCACGAGACGTGCAAGCAAAATGTAAAGAAAAAGGATTGCCTTGGGAAAAAGCAAAAGCTTTTGATGGTAGTGCCGTTATTGGAACATTTTATCCGAAAGAAGATTTTAACTTAGATAATTTTTCTTTTCAGTTACATAAAAACGAGGAGGTAGTTCAGGATGGAAATTCAGCATCGATGTTATGGAAAATAGATGAATTGATTAGTTATGTGTCGCAATATTTTACCTTAAAAAAAGGAGATGTTATTTTTACGGGAACACCAGCAGGAGTTGGCGCTGTAAAAGAAAATGACATTTTAACTGGTGTTATTGAAGGTAAACAAGCTTTTGAAATTAAAATAAAATAATTATAAATTCCGCTTTTGCGGGATTTTTTTTAATAAGCATATGAACGCAGAAATAATAACAATTGGAGATGAGATTCTTATAGGTCAAATTGTGGATACAAATTCACAATGGATTGGGCAGGAATTAAATAAAATAGGCGTTTCAGTATACCAAATAACCTCTATTCAAGATGAAAAGCAACATATTTTAAATGCTTTAAAAGAAGCAGAAAGTAGAGCAGATATCGTAATTATAACAGGAGGCCTTGGCCCGACAAAAGATGATATCACTAAAAAAACAATTGCCGAATATTTTAAAGACGATGAGGTTGTTGAGTATCAGGAGGTAATTGAACATATAAAAAGTTTATTCAAAAAAATAAAGCACCCTTTTAACGAAGTGCAAAGATACCAGGCACAGTTGCCATCTAAGGCAACTTTATTAATGAACTATTTCGGTACCGCGCCAGGTATGTGGTTTTATGAAAATAATACTGTTTTTGTTTCATTGCCAGGCGTGCCTTATGAGATGAAAGGATTAATTACGAATGCGGTATTGCCTAAAATTCAAGAAAAATTTAAATTACCATTTATATCGCACACAACAATAATGACGGTTGGTGTTGGTGAAAGTGTTATTGCCGAAAGAATTGAAGCGTGGGAAAATAACTTACCTGCACACATTAAATTAGCGTATTTGCCATCGTTTGGTAAAGTAAGATTGCGAATTTCAGCAAAAGGAGCTGATAAAGAATTTATAGAAAAAGAAGTCGCAAAAAGTGTTTTTGAGCTAAGTGCCTTAATTTCTGACGTTATTGTTGGTTATGATGAAGAAGCATCTATAGAAAGTAGTGTAGGTGGTTTGTTAAAGAAATTCAATAAAACGGTAAGTGTTGCTGAGAGTTTAACAGGTGGTAGAATAGGAGCTGATTTAGTTTCTGTAGCAGGATCTTCTGCTTATTTTAAAGGAGGTTTTATTACCTATACTGCGGCATTAAAAGAGCAATTACTAGGAGTGCCAATGCAATTAATTGAAGAATTTACAGTTGTAAGTAAAGAGGTTGCTAAAGAAATGGCAATTGGTTGTTTAGAGCAGTTAAAAACGGATTATGCCATTGCGGTAACAGGAAACGCTGGGCCTACTACAGATAATAACAATAAGAATGTAGGGTTGGTTTATATTGCTATTGCCGAAAAAAATAATGTAGAAGTATATGAGTTTGATTTTGGGCAACCGCGAGAGAAAGTATTAAATAGAACAGTTACAAAAGCACTAGAGTTGTTGCGAGAAAATGTTTTAAAAAATAATTAAAGCGTTGTTTTTAAGTGTCTTGCTATTAATACAAAGATCTTTCTATAATAGTCTTCAAATATTTAAAAATATAAGTTATATTTATTAAAATAATTTGTAAATTTGCCGACTGTTACGATTCCGATGGGCTAGATGCTTAGCTTCAGTTAGAATATATCAAAAATAATAAGAATTTAAATGAGTTTTTTTTGCGCAATCAATATAAATGCGTAAATTTGCACCTCGTTTAGAAATAATACTAAAAACTGTCAAGAAGATGTCTAGAGTTTGTGAACTTACAGGAAAAAAAGCTATGGTTGGGAACAATGTTTCTCACGCATTAAATAGAACTAAAAGAAAATTTAACGCTAATTTAATGACTAAGCGTTTTTATATACCAGAAGAAGATAAATGGATTACTTTAAAAGTATCTGCTTCTGCATTAAAAAATATTAATAAAAAAGGAATCTCTGCAGTAATTAAAGATGCTAGAGTAAACGGTTTCTTAACTAAGTAATTCCTTACTAGATAAAATTTTACAGAGATGGCAAAAAAAGGAAACAGAGTTCAGGTTATTTTAGAATGTACTGAACACAAAGCAACTGGTAAACCAGGAACTTCACGTTATATTACTACAAAGAACAAAAAGAACACTCCAGATAGAATGGAATTAAAGAAATTTAATTCTATCTTAAAGAAGATGACAGTTCATAAAGAAATTAAATAATTATAAGTTTTTTTAAACTTTAAATAACCCATATAACATGGCAAAGAAATCAGTAGCATCGTTACAAACAGGCGCAAAAAGGTTAACTAAAGCGATTAAAATGGTAAAATCTCCAAAAACAGGAGCTTACACATTTGTTGAAGCTATTATGGATCCTGCAAAAGTAAATGATTTTATCGCGAAAAATTAATACTTTTACTACAAAATAAACAAAAGCTACTTTCATTAGAGAGTAGCTTTTTTTTTGTGCTAAAAAACTGTATTTTTGAGCGTTACCCTTCGGGTCAGGCTTTTGGCAGTCGCTCTCTGCGAGGAGCTTCAACAATGCCGCAATCCTTAACGCGAAAGTAATCGTGTAATGACAATTTGACTATATAATAAGTTTGGTATAGTTTTTAACCTATATAAACGATTATAAAATTTAACTATGAGTTTTTTTAAGAAAATCTTCTCAAAAGAGAAAAAAGAAACATTAGACAAAGGATTAGAGAAAACAAAATCTAGTTTTTTCTCTAAACTATCTAAAGCTGTTGCCGGAAAAACAACAGTAGATGATGATGTTTTAGATAATTTAGAAGAAGTATTAGTCTCTTCTGATGTTGGTGTAGATACTACGTTAAAAATTATCGAAAGAATTGAAACTAGGGTTGCTAAAGATAAATACGTAGGAACAGAAGAGTTAAATCAGATTTTAAGAGAAGAAATTGCAGGTTTACTTTCTGAGACAAACACAAAAGACGATACCGAATTTACCGTTCCAGCAAACACAAAGCCATATGTAATAATGGTGGTGGGAGTAAACGGAGCAGGTAAAACAACTACGATTGGTAAATTAGCATCTCAGTTTAAAAAGCAAGGATTAAAAGTTGTTCTTGGAGCAGCAGATACGTTTAGAGCGGCTGCAATAGATCAATTACAGGTTTGGGCAGATAGAACAGATGTTCCTATAATTCGTCAAGAAATGGGTTCTGATCCTGCTTCTGTAGCGTTTGATACGGTAAAGTCGGGTGTAAATCAAGATGCAGATGTAATAATTATAGATACCGCAGGTCGTTTACACAATAAAGTTAATTTAATGAATGAGTTAACGAAGATTAAACGTGTAATGCAAAAGGTGATTCCAGATGCACCACATGATGTTTTATTGGTTTTAGACGGTTCTACGGGTCAAAATGCTTTTGAACAAGCAAAACAGTTTACCAAAGCAACAGAAGTTACTTCTTTGGCAGTTACCAAATTAGATGGAACAGCAAAAGGAGGTGTTGTAATTGGTATTTCAGATCAATTTAAAATACCCGTAAAATATATCGGAGTAGGAGAAGGAATAGACGATTTACAAGTGTTTAATAAATACGAGTTTGTAGATTCTTTTTTTAAATAGGTGTCATGATAATAGAACAAAAAAAACTCCTTTCAAGGAGTTTTTTTGTTTTAAGCTTAATAATCTACAGTTAAAAGACTTTTATAGTTAAGCGTAGCATTACTCTTACGGATTCTAAATAAGATTTTTGTATATTAGTTGCAGTAGTGTTTTCTAATAATTTTTGTTTCATTTCATTTGATGCTCCAAAGAAATTTGCACCTATATCAAACCCATAATAATCATTTCCAACTCCAAAACCAGTGGCGTATTGTGCATGTTTAATTATTTCTTTATTTTGTAAAAAAATAGATTTTGTTCTACCAAGTTGTCCAAAGAAATAGAAATCAGAATTTAGATTTGGCTTTAATTGAGTTTCAAAGAAATAACCTTTATGGTTTATATTTTCTCCAAAATAGTACTTGTCATAACCAGTAGAGTTTATTCCGCCTGAAATTATAATACCAGGTGTTAAATAATAATCTAGTTTAATTTCTCCACCGCCATTATTTTGTATAAAATCTATTTCACATCCTGCGCATATAGGTACAGCTTTACCGTCAACCAAAATTCTTTTACCATTTTCATCCTTTTTATCACCACTAACGAGTATATTCCATCCAAAAATAAAAACATTACCTATGGAGGGTAATACTTCTCCTTTTAAAGCAAATGATAGGTTCATTTTTCTCATTAGCAAATTAAGTGTTGTTTCTTCTTTGTTTTTTTTGGGGTAGGAATACTTTTTACTTTGAGCTTTTAAATTTAATGTGATAATACTAAAGACTGTTACGAGTAGTATTTTTTTCATAGTTTTTTTGTTTTACTTAAGAATTTTAATCAATGTTTGTGCCGTTTATTTTAGATTTTCTTATTTTTTAATGTTAATTAGTTGTGTTTTTATAGTTTTATATATTGTTTTACTAGGTATAAGCGTTATAATAGTTGACTAATAGAATGTTTTTATTTAAATTAAATGTATTGAATAATAGTTTTTAATTTTTTTAAAAAGAAAACCCTTTGTAAAATAAGGCCATGCTTCTTTTAATTTTAAAATAGAAAGATATATTTAAAACGTATCTTTGTACTCTAAATTTTTATAGTATAATGCGCACAAAATCACCAAAGCAAAATAAAATAAACGTAGTTACCTTAGGCTGTTCTAAAAATATTTATGATAGTGAAGTTTTAATGGGACAATTAAAAGCCAACGGTAAAAACGTAGTTCATGAAGACCCAGAAGATGATGGTAATATTGTTGTAATTAATACATGTGGTTTTATAGGTAAAGCTAAAGAGGAAAGTATTGATACTATTTTGCATTATGCACAGCGTAAAGAAGCAGGAGAAATAGACAAAGTATTTGTTTCTGGTTGTTTAAGTGAGCGTTATAAGCCCGATTTAGAGAATGAAATTAAAAATGTAGATCAGTATTTTGGTACACATGAGTTACCAGAATTATTAAAAGTATTAGAGGCAGATTATAAACACGAGTTAATTGGTGAGCGTTTAACAACAACACCAAAACATTATGCGTATTTAAAAATTGCTGAAGGCTGTGATCGCCCATGTTCTTTCTGTGCAATTCCTTTAATGAGAGGAAAACATAAATCGACACCAATTGAAGATATTGTTATCGAAGCAACAAAGTTAGCTGAGAAAGGAATTAAAGAATTGATGTTAATTGCACAAGATTTAACCTATTATGGATTAGATATTTACAAAAAACGTGCTTTAGCTGATTTATTAAAAGAATTGGTAAAGGTTGACGGAATAGAATGGATTCGTTTGCATTATGCATTTCCTACAGGTTTTCCGATGGATGTATTAGACGTAATGAAAAACGAGCCGAAGGTTTGTAACTATTTAGATATTCCGTTACAACATATAAATACCGAGATTTTAAAATCGATGAAGCGTGGTACAACTCACGAAAAAACAACATCGTTGATTTATAAGTTTAGAGAGGCGGTGCCAAATATGGCAATACGTACAACTTTAATTGTTGGATATCCAGGAGAAACTGAAGAACAGTTTCAGGAATTAAAAGATTGGGTTGAAGAAATGCGTTTTGAGAGAATGGGAGCTTTTGAATATTCTCATGAAGAAAATACCGGTGCTTTTGTTTTAGAAGATGATGTACCTGCAGATGTGAAATTCCGTCGTGTAAACGAAATTATGGAAGTACAATCTCAAATATCTTGGGAATTAAATCAGCAAAAAATCGGAAAAACATTCCGTTGTTTATTTGATAGAAAAGACGGAGAGTATTTTTACGGTCGTACAGAATTTGATTCGCCAGATGTAGATAACGATGTAATTGTAGATGCTACCAAACATTATATAAAACTAGGAGAGTTTATAGATATTGAAATTGATGAAGCTGGTGATTTTGACTTGTACGGAACTCCGCTAGTAAAGCAAGAAAAACCAACAAGCTTAAATCAAAAAAGAAAATAAATCATTAAGAGTTTGTTTTAAATTCTAAATAAAGTACTTTTTTAGATATAAACGTCATGCTGAATTTATTTCAGCATCGCATAAAACTAAGAACTACAGTGAATTAAGATGCGAAACCGAAATAAATTAAGTTTGACGGATTCGATTTTTTAGCTTTAGTGATAAAAGGTTTTTAAATGAAATTTAAACAAACTCTAATAAACTTATATTAAAATATAAATCCTGCTTTTAGCGGGATTTTTTATGCTTTAAATTCTATAATTTAGCCTTATGAAAAAAGCATATTTTAATTGGAGTTCAGGAAAAGATTCGGCATTTGCATTGTATAAAGTATTGCAGCAAAAAGAATATCATATCGAAAAGTTGATAACGAATGTAAACGAAGATTATCAACGTGTTTCTATGCACGGACTTCATGAAAACTTATTAGAAGCACAAGCAGAAAGCATTGGTATTCCTTTAGAGAAAATATATTTCCCTGCGGATGTAACGATGGATTTGTATAATGAGAAAATGCTTGAAAAAACTGCAGAGTTAAAATTAATAGGATTAAATCATGCTGTTTTTGGAGATATATTCTTAGAAGATTTAAGAAAATACAGAGATACAAAATTACAAGAAGTTGGTATTACAGGCGTGTATCCGTTATGGAAACAAGACACGAAAGAATTATTGAGAGAATTTTTAGCACTCGGTTTTAAAACGATTACGGTTTGTGTAAATGCTAAAAAACTAGGAGAAGAATTTGTTGGTAGAATCATTGATGAAGATTTTATAAATGAATTACCAGATGATGTTGATGTTTGTGGTGAAAATGGTGAGTTTCATACTTTTTGTTTTGACGGACCAATTTTTAGTAAACCAATTGAATTTGAAATAGGTGAGAAATTGCTAAAATCATATACGTTAAATAAAGATGATTCTCAGAACTGTCATAAAGGCACGTCAGAAAAAGTTAAAAATTACGACACTAGTTTTTGGTATTGCGATTTAAAACTAAAAGAATAAGAGCCTGTTTAAACTTTTAATAAAGTTTTTTAGATGTAAACGTCATGTTGAATTTATTTCAGCATCGCATAAAATTAAGAAGGATGGCAAAATAAGATGTGAAACTGAAATAAATTCAGTTTGACGGATTCGGTTTTTTAGGGTGAAATATTTTTTAACAAGTTTTAATTTTTTAAAGTTGTATCATAGGTTTTTAGCCCCGATTGAAGCATTTGTTTGAGCTCTTTTTTTGATTTTTTTTCAAAAAAAAGCGAGTGCGTAAAGTGGGAAATAGCTTCAAATAAATTTATAGCTAGTGCTTATTTTGTTTTAAAAGAGTGCTGTTATAAACTTTAAAACTGATGTTGCTGGAGTGTTTTCGTAACACGTTTTGCAGTTGTTGTACATAAACAGGCAATCTATTAAATCGGTGAGCATGTGTAGTAAAAGACCCATACCAATTATACGGTACGGTTTTTTAAAGAACAATAAAATTACGTAGCCAATCATGGCGAAATAAGAGTGAAAAAGATGAAAGCCGAAGCTGCATCTGTTCGGCTGAAATATTGGCGTAGATAATAAATGATCTAAATCTACCAGCATGGTTGCTATTAAAATTAAGTAGACTTTTTTCCAATCACTTTTAAAAAATAAATAGGCAATTATAAGCGGAAACCCGAAGTGTAAGAAGTAGTGAATAAATGTTTGCATCTTAATAAAGTTAAGCAACTTCTCTTTCTAAGGCTAAAAAATGAGTGGTTCCTGATCTAGAAAACAACGGAAAAACATTCAACTCACATTTGTAAGTAGATTTGTCTTTTCTGTAATTAACAATAACTTCTTTAAATGGTTTATTGGCTAATATTTTTTTACGAATGCTACTTTTTGTAGCTTCAGATGTTTCTTTGCCTTGTAAAAAGTTAGCTGTTTTTTGCAAAGCATATTCTTTGTTGTAGCCTGTCATTTTTTTAAAGCCATCGCTAACCCAAATTATTTTCTTGCTGGTGTTTGTTATTACAAGAGATTCGTAAACATTGTCATTTAAAATTTCAGCAATTTCATTTTTCCAGTTAAAATTATTTGCAAGTGCTTGAAGGCTGTTTATATCTTCTTTGGTTTTGTTATCGAAAAATAAATCGTGTATTCCCCAACTTAATAAATTAATATTTTGTTTTGGAGATGGTTGTATTAGCGCCTTAGTTTCTGCATACTTTTCTTTGCTTAAAGAAGATAGGTACACATCTAAGCACATCATGTCTAACAAATTATTTTTCATAGAAGTTAAGTTAATTAATATTGTAAAAGTAAGGAATTAAAATCTTTAAACTGAATAATGTACAACATATTTTGTCTTGGATTATAGCTACTTGTATAAAGACATACAATATGATTATATTTGAATATGAATTTAGATTTTAAAGAATTAAAAGAGTTTTTAGACGCCAAAGTTATTGAGTTTAATACTCCTAATTTTATAGCTGAAGACCCTATTTCTATTCCGCATAAATTTTCATTAAAAGAAGATATTGAAATAGCTGGTTTTTTAGCAGCAACAATTGCCTGGGGTAATAGAAAGATGATTGTTAAAAACGGGAACCGTATAATTGATTTACTAGATAATTCGCCCTACGATTTTATAATGAATCACCAAGATTCTGATTTAGATAGGTTAGAGGGGTTTGTTCATAGAACTTTTAATCCTATCGATTTAAGGTTTTTTATAAAGGCTTTAAAAAATATTTATGAGAACCGTAACGGTTTAGAAGCTATTTTTACAAATCATGCTTCAGAAGATTCTTTGCAACCAGCAATTCATGAGTTTAAAAAAATATTCTTTGAAATAGCGCATCCGGCAAGAACAACAAAACATGTTTCGGATCCTTATAAAGGTTCTGCTGCTAAAAAAATTAACATGTGGCTAAGATGGATGATTAGAAATGATGAAACAGGGGTAGATTTTGGACTTTGGAAAGGTGTTTCTCCTTCAGTTTTATCATGCCCTTTAGATGTTCATTCTGGCAATGTAGCACGAAAGTTAGGAATGTTAACTCGCAAACAAAATGATGCAAAGGCATTATTAGAATTAGATACCTCTTTACGAAAATTAGATAAAGATGATCCGGTGAAGTACGATTTTGCTTTATTCGGATTAGGTGTTTTTGAGAAATTTTAAAATAATTAGAATAACTTTAAAACGGCTATTTGCAGCGTAAACTAATTCAGAAATGTATAAGATCTCTAATAAACTAAATTTACAGCTATGATAAAAACAATTATTGTTGATGATGAATACAATGCTAGAGAGTTTTTAGAAAAGTTATTAAATAGATATTTACCAAATCAGTTTTTAATACTTGATAAATGCGAAAGCGTTGATACAGCTATTGTAGCTATTGAGAAGCACGAACCTGAATTAGTTTTTTTAGATATAGAAATGCCTAATAAAAATGGATTTCAATTATTAAAAGAAATTGAAAAAAGAAAGTTTGATGTTATTTTTACAACAGCGTATTCTGAGCATGCTATAAAAGCAATTAAAGAAAACGCTTTAGATTATTTATTAAAGCCTATAAACTATATAGATTTGTTAGAAACGGTTAAACGTTACAAGCTAACATTAAAAAATAAAGATCAGGATAGTAATTTAAAAGAGATATTAAATCAAATAGATATAGGTGATACTAATTTTAATAAAATAGCCTTACCAACAGATTCGGGTTATGAAATTGTAAATCCTAATAAAATATTATACTGCCAAGCAGATAGTAATTACAGTTCTGTAACGCTTGTAAACGGTAAAAAAATAACGTTGTCTAAAACATTAAAATATATTGATGAATTATTGCCGAAGACTAATTTTCATCGAATTCATAAATCGTACTTAGTAAACTTAAACCATGTTGTTCGTTTTAATAAAACGGTAGATTTATATTTAGAATTAAATAACGGAGAACAGCTACCAATAGCATCAAGAAAAAAAGAAAGCTTTTTAAATGCGATACTTCATAAAAAATAAACTACTAATTTTTGTTTGTTTGTTATGCTATCAGTTAGCATTTACACAAACATATACTTCTAAAAACTATACTACTTTAGATGGTTTACCTAATAAAAGTATTTATGCTATAAAAAAAGATAGTAGAGGTTTTTTGTGGGTGGGTACTGGTGCTGGCATTTCTAAAATTAACAATGATGTAATCACAAATTTTTATGAGGAAGATGGTTTAGCATATAATAATTGTTGGGCTATTGAAGAAGATAGTAATAAAAACATGTGGTTTGGAAGTTATGGAGGAGGTTTAACTTTTTTTGATGGTAAAATTTTTTCAGTCTTAAACACATCAAACGGATTAATTAATAACCGTATTCGGAAGTTATTTTCTTATAAAGAACAGCTGTTTGTTGGTACAAAAAATGGCGTATCGATTATTGATATTAATTCTAAGAATGTTAAAAATGTAGTTGACAAAAAAGATGATATGTTTCAAGTAATGGACTTCTTTGTGTATGAAAACGAAGTTTACATTCAAACGTACCGAAGTGGTTTATGGAAATATGATGAAAAAAATAATAAACTAATCTTTTTGCATTATAAATATGATGCTGTTTTCTCTACATTTAAGGTTGGAAATTCTTTATTAGTAAGTTTTGATGGAGCTTGGAAGGAAAATAAAGCTATTAGAAGATTTACAATTGAAGGTTACATAAATGGCTCTATGCCTTTAGCCGAATTTGGAAATAGCGTATTTTGGAATTATACAGCGGATAAAAACAAAAATGTATATGGAGTTGCAGATGGAATTAATTATCCTACAGGCGGACTTTATGAAGTATCTAATAATTCGGTATCAAAGCAAAACACTTTATTAAATATTAATAGTACCAAACAATGGTGTATTGATTATGATAAAAACAATAATAATTTATATGTTGGTACTTTAGATAAAGGAGTGTTTAAAGTTAATTTGAATAAAGAAATTGCATTTTTTAATGATATTAAAAATGTTATAGACATTCAGGTTAAAGATACTATGACTTATGTTTTATCAGAAAAAGGATTGTACATAAAATCAAAAAATAGTACTAGTTATATTTCACCCAAAGATTTTTATTCAAAATACAGCTATTTTTATAATCATAATAAAACACTAATATTTAAAGAGAGTGCAATAAGCAGGTTTCAAAACAATAGTCTTAAAAATTTAGAATTTAAAAGTATTAAAAAATTTAATACCGAAATATGGGTTAATACTACAATTGGATTATTTAAACTGTCTGAACAGAACTTAGTAGAAACATATTTTCCAATTTATACAAATTCGTTTTATTTTACATCAAAAAATAAAGCTTTTTTTCAAAGACCTTACTCTCATATTTATTTATTAGAAAATCTTAACGCTAAAATAGAAGCAACCATTTTTGAACTAGAAAACAAAGAGAACCCTACAAGTGTTGTTGCTATTGAAAAAGTACATAATGAACTGTATTTATTATCAAAGTATACAGGTCTTTATAAATATCAAAACGGAAAATTTAATTCGTTTCTAAAAAATGATATTTGGGATGAAAAAGAACTCACTCAAGCTGTTGTTAATAATCAAGATCAATTAGTAATAGGTACCTCTAGAGGTGATGTTTTTATAACTGAAACCTTAGATGATTTTAAAGTAGTAAAAACTATTAAAAATAAAAATATTATAGGTAATAGTATCTTGTTTTTAAAAATATATAATGATTATTTAATTATAGGAACCGAGAAAGGAATTAATCTTTATAAGGATGATACTATAACTTTTTTAGATAAAGAGCAGGGTTTAAATAATACCTTATTTACATCGGCAGTTATAGCTAAAAATAAATTATTGGTTGGAAGTGAAAGTGGATATTACGATATAGATTTAGATAAAGTTATAGCGAATCATAAAGCAAAAACATATAATTTTAGTATTACAGATATACAGGTAAATTATGAGGAATTAGCTTCATCTAATTACCATTGGTTTCAGTACTTAAAAAAAACGATAGAACTGCCATATAATAGAAATACAATATCTTTTACATATGTAGTTAAAAACCATCCGTATCCTAATAAATTAAAATATAGATACAAAATAGCTTCTATTGAAAATAGTAAATGGAGTAATTGGACTGTTGATAATACAATACATTTAAACTATTTAGAAGATGGTGATTATAATGTAAAAGTAGAAGTTAAAGATTATAGTACTGGCGAAACCTATGCCGAGAATATTTTAAAAATAACGATACTTCCTCCTTTTTGGAAAACATGGTGGTTTATGTGTATTTGTATAATTGTTACACTATTTGTTCTTTATATTATTTATAAGATTAGGGTTAGAAGAATTAAAAAAGAAGAGGTGTTAAAGCAAGCTATTTATAAAAGAGTGTCAGAAACTAAAATAGAAGCTTTACAGAGTCAAATGAATCCTCATTTTATTTTCAATGCGATGAATTCTATTCAGAATTTTATTATTGATAATGATGTAGACAATTCATTAAAATATATGGGAGAATTCTCTAAATTAATACGAAAAACACTTTATAATTCATCACTTCAATATATTAGTTTAGCAGAAGAAATTAGCTATTTACAAACGTATATAGAACTAGAGAATTTACGTTTTCAAGCTAAAATTCATACTTCAATAATTTCTAATAATTTAGATACAGAAGAAATTGCAGTTCCACCAATGTTATTGCAGCCAATAATAGAGAACGTATTTAAACATGCCTTTAATATTAAAGTTGAAAAACCATTATTAACAATAGAGTTTACCCAAAATAATGATTCACTAATTTGTGAAATTACGGATAATGGTAAGGGCTTTGATGCTAATAGTACAAAAAGTAGATCAAAAGGAATTAAGTTAGTGAAAGAGCGCTTACATTTATTAAATCTACCAGAGGACTCGCTAGCAATAACATCAATAGCTTTAAAAGGTACGGTAGTAACGGTAACTTTAAAAATGCATACGTTAAATAATTAGTAATAAAATAAGTGTTTAATTTGTTTTTCTTTGAAGTATAACATCTACTGTTGATTCAATAAAAATTTCTTATTTAATATTAAAAGTGAACTAAAACTGTGCTAGGGGAATAGTTTTTTGCTTTATATGCTATCAGTAGAATTTTAATTCTAAAAATAAAAAGAGCTTATGGAAATATCATTACATAGAAGAAAAAGAACATCTAATAGTTTAGTAACGGTTAAGTTTTTAATTATACCTGTAATACATGGAGGTGTTATCTACTGGCTTAAAAAAGTTAAAGTAGTAAAACATTTTAATGGGTTTTCTTATCAGATAACCAATGTACAATCAGTGTAGGTTTTTGCTAGTTATAGTTATGATAAACTAAATCGCTAAAACTACTTTATAATAAAAATAGAACGATTACTTTAAAAAAGAATACGTTAAATAAGTTACTTAAAATTAAGTGTTTAATTTGTTTTTCTTTGTTTAAAGTTTAAAATAAAAAAATAACAACCTGCTGTTAATTAAAAGATACTTTTAAGTATATGGTCAAAAGAGTGTTAAAGATGAAAAAAAGGGGATTTATCTTACTTCTTGATATATGTAAAGTAATAATTATAAGATAAAAATTAAGGGGTTTTATCTTAGCTTTTAAATGTTATGAAAAATTAAAAGATTTGGCTAAAATTTTTAAAGTTATTTAAATGGTTTTAGTAAATTATTTTCAGTAGGTTTTTATTAAAATAGCACATTTATATGTGCTATTTTTTTTATGCTATATCAGTAATTAGAGTAATTAAAATAAAAAAGGCATTGTAACAAGCATGTAAAAGGATGCTCCAAATTAAGCCAAAACGGACTCTAATAAAACCTAAATAACCGCCTAGTATAATTTGCGGAGCTACTAAAATAGGTGCTAGTATAAGTACGTTTGTTGTTATTCCGAAATTAGATAAATGTATAAAACCAAAAATTAAAGCAAAGGCATAAAAAACTATTTTAAAATATTTCTTATTTTGAAAGAATGTAATTGGAGCTCTAAAAATTAATTCTTCAGATAAAGGAGCGCCTATTACTGTAATAGCAAAAAGAGCTATTTTAGACATGCTTTTTCTTAATTCCTCTATAGCATGCGTATTCATATCTACCAATCCCAAATGCTCAATTAAAGCTAGCAAAGGGGTTAAAGCTACAGCAGTAAGTATGCTGATAATTAGTAAATGTGAAAATTTTTTAAAACGATAAGAATTATCTTGATTTGGATCTTTTTCTAATACCGGATTTTTTAAATACCCAACTAATTCCTTAAATGTATCTTTCATGATAAACTTTATTTAGTTATTAGAAGTAAAAAAGGTTAATTTGTTACATTAATCAACAATAACTCCATCTTTCATAGTTAAAGTACGATCGGCCATTTTAGCCAATTCTTTGTTGTGGGTAACCAGTACAAAAGTTTGTCCGAATTTATCTCTTAACTCAAAAAATAAGTTGTGTAGGTTTTCTGCAGAAGTAGAATCTAAATTACCAGAAGGTTCATCAGCAAAAATAACTGAAGGCTCATTAATTAAAGCCCTAGCAACTGCTACACGCTGTTGCTCACCGCCAGAAAGTTCGTTAGGTTTGTGATTTTCTCTATGTGATAAGCCTAAGAAAGATAATAATTCTTTAGCCCTTTTTTCGGTAGCTATTTTAGATTTGCCACCAATAAAAGCAGGAATACAAACGTTTTCTAAAGCTGTAAATTCAGGTAGTAATTGATGAAATTGAAAAATAAAACCAATGTGTTTGTTTCTAAAAGACGAAACTTCTTTGTCACTTAAACCTTTTATAGCACTATTGTTAACCAATAACTCATAGTTTTTATTTACTTGAGGTTTATCTAAGGTTCCTAAAATTTGAAGTAACGTAGTTTTTCCTGCTCCCGAAGGACCAACAATAGCTACAATTTCTCCTTTTTTAATATGAAGATTAACACCTTTTAAAATTTCAACTTCTCCATAATGTTTATGGATGTTTTTAGCAATAATCATAGTTATATATTCAATGTAACGAATGTATAAAAAAGAAATCAGATAACGTTTAAAGGTTATCTGATTTCAAGTTATATATAAGAAGTTAAAAAATGTTTTTCAAGTTGTTGTAGTCGATAAAATACACAAAACGAACAGAAAATGTATGTCGGTTAGACTCTTTTAAAAGAGTATTTAAATTCTCAGAGAAACTCTGATTTGCATTGTCGTTATTATTTGAAATAGAATTTCTATAAAAAGCAATCAATTGGCTACCAGGGGCAAATTGCCATAAGTAGTTTACATCTAAATTCCAACGGTTAAAATTCTTGTCATTATTAACACTATAATTACTAGCTATTAATTCACCATCATTATCTAAAGTATAATATTGGTTTTCATACGGTACTTTACTCCAGTTGTGTCTAAAAGACATCGAAATGGATGATTTTGTATTAAAGCTATATTTACCTGTTAAAGAATTATCATAAGTAGTCCAATCTCTTTGTCCGAATATTGTTTCATCTAAAAATGGTGTAAGCGTAGGGTTTTCATCTATGTCACTCTGGCTAACTTCGGTAGTAAAACCTTGGTCGTTATGAGTTTGCCCGTATCTAAAGGCGTATATTAAAGAAAATTTATTGCTAAAACGATATCTTGGCGATATTCTAAATCCATAACCTTCTTTAGGGTTGTCTTTAAAGAAGTTGTAATACCATTCGTAATCAATGGCAAACTTTTTTCTATAATCGGTAGACCCCCAATGATTAACATTTACTCTTTGTGGTCTCCTAAAAAATATACCACTTGTGTTACCTTGTCTTGGTTCATTAAAATCTTTGCTTTCACTATCGTAGTTTATGTTTCCACCAAAACCAAACCTACTTTTAGTTTCTGCACGAAAAGATAAATTTTGATACCTACCAATATACGTACCTGATTCATGTAGGAAATTAATATTATAAGAAGTGCTTATTCTGTAGCTATTAAATATTCCTTTAGGTTTTAATGATTCGTATGAAGCAAAACCATAAATAGTTTGTTCGTTGTTACTAAATAAAATACCTAAATCATTTGGGTTAAAATCTTTATTTTCGAAATTATAACCAATTTCACCTCTCCAATTACCAGATTGTTTACCTATACTTGTATCAAAAGTATAACCTGTATTAGGATTGTTTTCATCGTCATAAATATTACTCATCTTAAAAGATCCGTCAATATTGTATTTACTATTTTTATCTTCTAAATGCCAAAGTAAACCAGAAACATTTGCATCTCTAAAATCACCATCACGAGTAACATTGGTGTTAATTAATGTTACTGATGAATTTTTATTAAACTGCTGGTCTAGCACTAATATATTATAGTTAGAAAACGGATTTAGAACTTCTGTTCTGATCTCTTTTGTGTCGTTATTCTGAATTTTGGCTTCTGTTATGTCTGTAATTGCGTTAAAAAAACCAATACCCAATCCTTTTTTTGTTCTTCCTGATATTTTTATAGCATTTAGCATTTGCACTTTGTCAGGAGAGTCTATTAAGGTTTCGGTAGCTTCATCTACAGAAGCAGATCTTATAGGAGAACTACCAATTCTACGAGAGTAAAATAAATTACCTTTTGTAAAAAGCTCTGTTCCTTCAGTAAAAAACTGCCTTTGTTCAGAAAATTGTTGTTCGAAAGGCCCCAAATTTAAGCTAACATCATCAAAACCAACTTGTCCAAAATCGGGAATTAAGGTAGCATCTAATGTGAAGTTTTCGGTAAGACCATATTTAACATCCATACCAACACTCCAGTCAAAATCGGTTTTCCCTTCAAAAGAAGTGGTTGTTGCAGATGCATATGGATAAAAATTTAAACGAGTAGGAGGAGTAATGTTTTTTAAATTTTCAATTAAACCGTCATACTGTGTCCAGCTTCCTTGTGTGTTATCAATATGATTCCACGTAAAACGTGCATTTAAGTTTTTAACTTCTCTATGAAAATTTACACCCCAAGATTGTATAGGTGTATTTGCAAAACGCAAGGCGCGATACGGTATTTTCATTTCTACTGCCCAGTGATCAGCATTTATTTTAATAGCGCTTTTCCATACGGCATTCCAATTATAATCTTCATTACCGCTAGAAACTTTGGAATCTACCTGAACACCAGATGCGGTTACAATAAACATGGTAGGGTTTTGTCCGTCATCATTTGGATTGATCATCAACATAAAATAATCAGAATTACCTATATTGTCTCTACTGTTAAATTCAGCAGGTATTAAGGAAGTATCTGGTGTGTACATTTTAGCACTCACATAAATAGCCTGATTATCGTATATTAATTTAACTTCTGTTTTATGTGTGTTAGGTTCTTTTTCGCCATTTGTAGGGCGCAGCATTATAAAATCTTTTGCAACAGGAACGTTGGTCCATAAAGCTTCATTTATAATTCCGTCAATCTTTGGGGGAGAAGACACGCGCGTAGCGTTCATTTTTTTTCTATTCTGATTAATCTCTTGAGCTTTAACTCCTTTAGAAAAAAACAAAATAGCAAATAGTAAGGTGGTACTTTTATACATAGTTAGTTTGTAGCGTAAAATAATTTGCGAAAATATTTATGAATTACGCCTGTAAATCATAAAATCATGTTAATTACTCTAAAGACATGTTAAAAAAAGAACTGTTACAGTTAAAATGTTAAAGAAATGTGAAAATAAAAGTTATAATAATTATAATAAATAGTAATGTATTATAAATTGAATTTGTATTTTTGTTCGACTTTAAAAATTCATATCTAATGAACTTACACGAATATCAAGGTAAAGAAATATTAAACAGTTTTGGGGTTCGTATTCAACGCGGAGTTGTTGCAAATACACCAGAAGAAGCTGTTGAAGCGGCAAAGAAATTAACAGAAGAAACAGGTACAGGTTGGCACGTAATTAAGGCACAAGTACACGCAGGTGGTCGTGGAAAAGGTGGTGGAGTTAAGTTGGCTAAAAACTTAGATGAGGTAAAAAGTATTTCTAATGATATTTTAGGAATGATGTTAATCACTCCTCAAACTTCGGCTGAAGGTAAATTAGTAAACCAAGTTTTAATCTGTGAAGATGTATATTACCCTGGTGCAAGTGAACCAGATGAATATTATATGTCAGTTTTATTAAACCGTGCAACTGGTAGAAACATGGTTATGTATTCTACAGAAGGTGGTATGGATATTGAAACTGTTGCTGAAGAAACACCACACTTAATTTTTACAGAAGAAATTGATCCTGCTTTAGGATTAATGCCTTTTCAAGCACGTAAAATTGCTTTTAACTTAGGTTTAAGCGGTGCTGCATTAAAAGAAATGACAAAATTTGTTACTGCTTTATATACTGCGTATGTAAAATCAGATTCGGCAATGTTCGAAATTAACCCAGTGTTAAAAACATCTGATGATAAAATAATGGCTGTTGATGCTAAAGTTACTTTAGATGAAAACGCTTTATACCGTCATAAAGATTATGCTGCAATGCGTGATATTCGTGAAGAAAATCCTATTGAAGTAGAAGCGAAGGCTGCAGGTTTAAACTATGTAGATTTAGATGGTAATGTTGGATGTATGGTAAACGGAGCTGGTTTAGCAATGGGAACTATGGATTTAATTAAGCAAGCAGGTGGTGAGCCAGCTAACTTTTTAGATGTTGGTGGTACTGCTGATGCTGAACGTGTTGAAAAAGCTTTCGGAATTATCTTAAAAGATACCAACGTAAAAGCAATTTTAGTAAACATTTTTGGAGGAATCGTTCGTTGTGATCGTGTTGCTCAGGGAGTTGTAGATGCTTACAAAAGTATGGGAGACAGAATTAATGTACCTATTATTTGTCGTTTACAAGGAACAAATGCTAAAGAAGCAAAAGAATTAATTGACAATAGCGGAATGGAAATTATTTCTGCTACTGAGTTTCAGGAAGCTGCAGATAAAGTTGCAGAAGTTTTAGGAGCCTAACAATTAGTTTTTAGTTAAATATGTAGGAAAACCCTCACTTTTAAAGTGAGGGTTTTTTGTTTTATCTTGTTGCAATATAAATACTACATAATGAGAAAATTATTAATCCTTATTTTACTTCCTTTTCAATTACTAGCACAAAAAAAAACAAATTCCGAATTGTTTTGGAATACTTTACAAACTCATTGTGGAAAAGCATTTGAAGGAAAAATAATAGCAGGAGCAAAAGAAGGCGATGGATTTACAGGAGAGAAATTAGTAATGCATGTTCGTTCTTGTGAAAACAATACAATTAGAATTCCTTTTTTTGTTGGGGATGATAAATCTCGTACGTGGGTTTTTACCATGAATACCGATAAATTCATACAATTAAAACACGATCATCGACATAAGGATGGCTCGGAAGATAAAATTACACAATATGGTGGCTCTAATCCAAATATGGGATTAGAAAATATTCAATTTTTTCCTGCGGATAAATATACAGCTAATTTAATCCCGCATGCTTCTAATAACGTTTGGTGGGTTACGATTGATAAAACAAGTTTTACCTATAATTTGCGTAGAATAGGAACTGATAGATTGTTTTCTGTAAAGTTCGATTTAACAAAAGAAATAGAGACTCCAAGTGCTCCTTGGGGAAGTGAAGATTAATTTAATAGCGAAGTTCTTCTAGGATTATAGTTCTTAATCACTAGGGAAAAAATTGAAGAATTAGTTTTAAGTTAACTATATATGAAAACTCTCACTTTTTAAAATAAGGTTTTTTCTGTTTGTTATTTTTAGGTTTCGTTGTCGGGTTTGTATAGGAATAGTAATGCGAAAAAAAGGCGGCTACTATTTGGATGAAAACAAGTCAAATTTAAAAACTTGGCGACTTTGAAAAAGTGCTTTGTCTATTGGGGTAAGCACTCATATGCTTATTATTTTTATTCGTTATTTAGGGTTGTTTTTTTTTCGGACTGTTCATTGATATTGTAGAATAACCACTAAAATATGAGTACGAACCTTCAGGTAATCTTTTAATTGTACTATAAAATTTTTTATCAAGGCTTAATTCTTTGTCAAGATATGTTAAAATCTCTTGAGCTTCAATTCTATTTTTAGGTTCAGCTTCTAAATGTTTTTCCTTTTTAGCTGGGTGTAATTCTTCAAATCCATATGTTCTATAAATACCGTGATCTTTAATTTTAAAGCTAGTGTAATCACTATCTAAAAAAGTTGTGCAATTGTTCTCTATCCTGCAATCTTTAATCTCATTGATATTTTTTTCTTTTATTTTTAAAAATAACTTTTCTGCTAATTTTGAATTTATATAGGCAGTATCGACTATTTCTCTCTCAATTTCTTTTTTTCTTAGAAATTCAGTTACGTTATATATAAATTTTTTAATTGACCTCCATGTTCTATTTTTTGTAAACCTTACTTTTCTATTTGAGTAATCGAGCTCGGTTACAATATATCCTTTAAAGCTATTGTCATTTAGTTTAATAAGTTCAACCTTTTGAGGTTTTCCTGCCAATGAAATTTTGTAGTAGCTTTTAAATTGCAATGTGTCCAATTGTTGTGAAAAACAATTAGTGTTTAATAATAAAAATATAAATAAAAGCACGATGTTTTTCATAATGTTTAGATACCCATTATTTCCAGGAAGGATATCAATCAATAACGAAGTTACTTGTTTTAACTTTAATAATCAACCCAAATATTTCTACAAATTTTTCCTTAAAACAGCAATTTCATCACGTAATTGCGCGGCAACCATAAAATCTAAACCTTTGGCAGCTTCTTCCATTTGTTTACGTTTGGCACGAATACGTTTCTCTATTTCTTCTTTAGGTAAATATTGTAAATCTTGTTCTGCAGCTTTTTGTATTGCGTTATCATACTGATATGTTGCTGTGGTATCTTTAGAAAGCGTATTGTCTAATTTCTTATTAATTTGCGTTGGTGTAATTCCGTTTTTAGTATTGTAATTAATCTGTTTTTCACGCCTACGATCGGTTTCATCCATGGTGCGTTGCATACTATTGGTAACTTTATCGGCATATAAAATTGCGAGTCCGTTTACATTTCTTGCTGCTCTACCAACAGTTTGTGTAATAGATCTGTGGCTACGTAAAAAACCTTCTTTATCAGCATCTAAAATAGCAACTAATGATACTTCGGGTAAATCTAATCCCTCACGAAGTAAGTTTACACCAATTAAAACATCAAATATTCCTTTACGTAAATCTTGCATTATTTGTACACGCTCTAAGGTATCAACATCCGAATGTATATAACGACAACGAACCTGTATTCTGGTTAAATATTTAGCCAATTCTTCAGCCATTCTTTTGGTTAAAGTGGTAACCAAAGTACGTTCATCTTTTTCTACACGAATTTGAATCTCTTCAATTAAATCATCAATCTGATTCAAACTTGGACGCACTTCTATTACAGGATCTAATAATCCGGTAGGGCGAATTACTTGCTCTACAAAAACACCTTCGGTTTTTTGTAATTCATAATCAGCAGGAGTTGCAGAAACGTAAATAACTTGATTTTGTAACAATTCAAATTCGTCAAACTTTAACGGACGGTTATCCATCGCAGCAGGTAAACGGAATCCATATTCTACCAAGTTTTCCTTTCTACTTCTATCACCACCATACATGGCGTGTGTTTGCGGAATGGTAACGTGGCTTTCATCAATAACCATTAAATAATCCTCAGGAAAATAGTCTAATAAACAGAACGGGCGCGTACCAGGATCTCTACCATCTAAATAACGAGAATAGTTTTCGATACCCGAGCAGTAACCTAATTCACGAATCATTTCTAAATCGAATTCGGTACGTTCTAACAATCGTTTAGCTTCTAGATGTTTACCTATTTCTTTAAAATAATCTACCTGTTTTACCATGTCTTCCTGTATTTTATGAATCGCATTTTGCAATACATCAGGCGAGGTAACAAATAAGTTTGCAGGGTAAATGGTTAGTTCGGTTAGTTTTTCAATTACTTGATTGTTCTCTATATTAAAAGTTTCAATTTCTTCAATTTCATCACCAAAAAAATGCACACGATAACCGCTATCACCGTACGACGGATAAATAGTAACAACATCACCTTTTACTTTAAAAGTTCCGCTTTTTATCTCTATTTCAGTTCTAGAATACAAACTGGTAACCAATTGATGTAAGAATTTTGTGCGCGAAATTTGCTGATCTACTTCAATCGGAATTACATTTTTCTTAAACTCATTCGGATTTCCGATACCATACAAACAAGAAACAGATGCAATTACAATAATATCTCTACGACCAGAAAGTAGGGAAGAGGAAGTGCTAATTCGCAAGCGTTCTATTTCATCATTTATAGATAAATCTTTTTCGATAAAAGTACCTGTAACAGGAATATAGGCTTCTGGTTGATAGTAATCATAATAAGAAACAAAATACTCTACAGCATTGTTCGGAAAAAATTGCTTAAACTCAGAATATAATTGAGCTGCCAAAGTTTTGTTGTGTGCCAATACCAAGGTAGGTCGGTTTACTTCGGCAACAACATTGGCAACCGTAAAGGTTTTACCAGAACCAGTAACACCCAATAATGTTTGGTGTTTCTCGTTGGTATTTAATCCGTTTACTAATTGTTTTATTGCTGTAGGCTGATCGCCTGTAGGTTTAAAATCTGAGTGTAATTCAAAGTCCATACAACAAAAATACGGATAGTTTTATTGATATACTATTGATGATTTAGAAGTAATTTACGCGGTAACTATTATTTTCTTAACAACGAAAAATGACTTTTTTTTCTACGGATTTTTCCATTTTTATCAAGTAGCATAGCATCGTACCAATAATCTGTAGAAGGTAGTTTTTTGCCATTATAAATTCCTCCCCAACCTCGGTGATCTTTACTGGGTATTACCGCAATTCTTTTGCCGTAACGATCATAAATATTTACGGTAACCGACTGAAAAAAATCATTATCAACACCTAATATTTTCCAAGTATCATAAATTCCGTCTTCGTTAGGCGTACAATGTTTCTGAAAGAATATAATAGGTATTTCATCAGAATAAGTTGTTCCGCAACCATTTTTATCTCTTATCTGTATGGTATAGATTCCAACTTCTAAATTCGAAAATGTATGACTAAAATTAGTTATTCCATCAATAAAATTATTAGAATCATTTAAAGCATATTCATAATCTCCTTCGCCTGTTACCGTAATTGTAATGCTATTATCATTTAAAGTATCATCCGTCGTATTAATATTAACAATAAAAGCTTTGCTTGATGTAGTTACGGTAAATGTGTTATATCCCACGCAATAATTTTCTAAAAGTGTATTTGTTGAATAGGCTTCAACTTTATATATTCCTTCTTCGGAAGCTAAATAAACAGCGTTTGTTGCATTGGTAATTAGTAGTCCGTTTTTATACCATTGATACGTATCGGAAACAGTACCTGTTGATGCATCTAAAGTTACCGTTGCAATTGGTAAAGTGTCTTTTGGAATATTAATACAAAGAGGAATGGGAATTGAATTTCCTTGTGGATTTGGTAACGAATTCACAACTAACTTAAAACTAGTAATCGAAAAACAAGAGCTAGCAGGTATTGGTGTAATTCGTACAAAAATGTCTGAATCGTTTGTAAATAAATCATCTTCGTAAGGTGCAACTATCGCATTTAATTGCGCATTTGCATCGTTAAGAGTTCTATAAAAATCAATTGAATGTGTGGTTGTTGTAATTGTAGGATTAAGTGTTGTTATCTCGGTTATTTTTAAAGAGAAATCATAAAAACCTTCCCCAGAACCTTGGCTATTTGTAGCATCAGGATTATTGGCATTTAAATCAGTTTCACAGATATAAACATCGGTTAAGTTAGTGTTTGATGTTGTTGAATTTGTAACGCTTAAGGTAATATCGCCTAAAGCAAAACAATTAGAATTGTTTGCCGGATTGAAACTCACACGAACAACAAGTGTTTCTGGATTTGTTTGGTTTATATAATTTGTTTTAGGTAAAGGATTTAAAAAGTTGATATCGGACTGCGCAAAAAAATCGACATTAACATTCGTAGCATTGTTTGTTAATTGCGCTTCTTGGGTTGTTAAATCGAAATTTGTTCTTCCATCATAAGGATCGGTATCACTATCACATCGATTAAATATGGGAATATTTTGAATTGTTGGTTGTGGCACAAATTCAATATCAGTGCTCGCAGTTAAAGTTGTGTTACACGCATTATTTAATTCGATTGTGAGGTTGTAAATTCCGTCACCAAAATTAATGTCATTTGTTGTTAATATAGAATCGGTTCCGATAATATTTCCATCTTTCTCCCAACTATATGTTGCGCTAGGTTCTATTCTACCAGCCTTTAAACGATAATTTCTACCAGCACAAAAAAACTGTTTTCCATTACTAATTATTGCACCATTGTCTGCATTTAAAATAGTTGTAGGTAAAAAGTACGACTGTATGAAAGGAGGAAGGCCTTGAGAGGATTCTCTTCCGTTTAAACTAACACCATTATGCACATAATTTATAGCATTTTTATTACTTTCAGGCGAGTTGATTACACCTAAATAATTTTGTCTATTTACAGCATGATAAATTTTTCCGTTGGGTCCAATTTGTAAAGCTGCCCTAGAGCCAGAATAGGTGTAAAAAGCATTACCTCTTGAATTGTTAATTGTATTTATATCAGTATTAGAAACATCAAATTGATACAGATTTGCTTGCCCACCGTTAGAAGATGTTCCTGTAGAAATATAAAGTTTGTTTCCTGAAATTGAAAATTCTACTCCGTAACCATCACTAAAATCTAAGTCTAAACTCCGCTCATTGCTAACGATACCTGTAGTGGTATTAAAATCATACAAAAAAGAACCAGATTTAGCAGCTGCCATTGCTAATTTTGTTCCGTCGGGCGATATTTTTAAATAACCTCTACTAGATAATGTGCCTAAAGTTGTATTCATATTTGATTGAATAGGCGTGTTGTTAACTCCGGCAGAAGTTACTTCATAAGTATAAAAACGTTGTGTATCGGCAGTAATTACTCAAAAACTATCACAAGTTTTGCCAATAACAGCGGTTATTTTTTCTGTAGCAGAATTGATTAAAGGGATATTTTTTGTGGTGATATCTCCATTCCCCCCATTTAAACTCATATTTATAATAGAGTAGTTTACTCCGTTAAGATTATTTTCTTGAGCATCAACAGTAAAAAGGTAAAATATACTTGGTATTGTTGGGTTTAGTACAATTAAAGCAGATTGAGAGCTTAAGCTATTTCCTAAAAGTCCAATTCCGTTTGGCATTATTGTATGATTTCTATTCCAAACAGTTGCTCCGTCAGAATAAAAAAGAAGATTTCCGTTTTCATCAGCAATAGAAGAGCATCCTTCAAAAGTGTTTAATTGCCCATTTGTAAGCGCAATAGGATTGCCTGAGCTAAAATCAATACCAGCATTTCGGCCAAAGTACCATATGTTGGCTTCTTGTTGAGTAAAAGCTAAGGATGTGTTGAGGAGAAGAAAAAAAGGGAAACTATTTTTTTCATTCTTTACTATTTTGTTATACAAATTTACATAAAGAATTAGGTTTGACTGTCAGGTAAATAACTGATTATGTACTAAATTTTACATATATAAGGCCCTAATGAAATTTATTAGGATTTTGTTTTGTTATAAAAAGTGTTTTATATAATTACTGCTTTCGGAGAGAGAAGTGGCCCTTTTTGTCTATTTTTTTATCATTTAAATCTGTTAGTTTTGCATGAAACCAATAGTCATTTGATGGAAGATTTTTGCTGTTAAAAGTACCATCCCAACCTTTGTCAGCATTTTGATTATTAAAAGTATATACTATTTTACCGAAACGATCAAAAATTGAAATATTAATTTTTTTAAAGAACTCAGGAGTAGCTCCTCTTATAATCCAAACATCATTTATATCGTCATTATTAGGTGTGAAAAACTTAGGGAAACCAATCACACCAACATTTGTTTGTATAGGAGGTTCGCAATTATTAATATCTCTAACATAAATAGTTCTTACACCAGGTTCAACATTGTTAAAAGTGTGATTTAATCCGTTGTTAAAGAAAGTTACATTATCAAGAGAAAATTCATAACTACTATTTCCGTTAAGATTAACAAAAATAGTGTTGTTTTCATTTTCAGTATCCACTACTATTTGGTTAAAAATTGGAGGATCTAGGTTAATAACTGAAAACTCTTGATAGTTAGCACATTCAATACCGTTTTGATCTTTATAAACAGTAAGAGAAAAATCTCCAATTTTTGTGAGTGTAAATTCTCTTTGACTAGCGATTATATTGCCTGATTGATCTCTCCATTCAAATCGATCATTTGAAACACCACCATCTAATATTATAGGTGGTTGTGAGCTTGGATTGAAGCATAAGGTGTAAGTATCCTTTATTTTAATTATAGGTACTGTATTAACGATAATTTCAACAGGCTCTATTCCACCGCATCCCAAATCTGTATCTATTCTCACATAAATTGTTGTAGAAGAAGAAATAAAAGGTTTTCTTATGTCAATTAAATTAGAAGTGGTTTGAGCTTCAATTAAAGAAGGGTAAAATCTAACTTCTTCTTTATTAATTAAATTATATTGAGTTTTAATTTCTTCTTTTTTCTTTTTTAAATTAAAAGCTCCTTTAGAATCATTATTTATTTTATCGCTGCTATCACAAGTATAATAATTAGGTATAGAATCAAGTTTTACAAACTTAGATTCAATAAAAAAGTTAGTAATGTTAAAACAGCCTTTGTTAGATATTACTTTAACAAAAAGTTCTTGAGGATTACTTTCATTTAAAAAGCTTTCAGGGTTTGAAATTTTATTTTCGTCATTTTCGGCATCTAAAATATTTTTATAAAAAACAAATTCTGTTCTAGAGGTATTTATAACAACTTTATTGTTAATGTCATTTAAATCGAAATAATCGATACCGTCATTATTAGCATCGCATTGGATTAGTTCTTGATTAGCAATGACTTCAGGTAATGGGTAAACAATAACTTCCTTATAGAAAGGGGTTACTGTACCATTCATTGTAACCAAAGCGGTTACAAGGTATTTACCTGGTGTTGTATATTTATGGTTAGTTGATAGCCCTGAAGAGGTAGTGCCGTCACCAAAATCCCAGGTAGCAGAAGTTATAGTACTGTATGCGTCTAGGCTAAAATCAAAAATATCACTGATACATCCATTTTCAGAAACAATTCTATTTCTAAAATAAGATTGAATAAAATTAGGTAAGCCCCTGTATGAAAATCCGTCTCCTAGATTTATTGCGTCATGCTGATAATCACAATCTTCACCAAGTTTATTTGGTTCGTTAATAACACCAATAGTTTTATTGGGTATTATGTAAAAACCATTATAATAACCTTCTTCGTCAACCGTGTTTACTATTGTTATTTGTGCAACATAAATTTTGCCATCTGAAGCTAACTCTATAGATGCAGCGCTTCTAATAGGTGAATTAGTATCAGTGTATACTTCATCTCCTAAATACCCTGAGATATCGTTATTAAAATCATATTGCATAATTTTATAACTTCGATTGCCGTCTATATACCTAATAGAAGGATAGTATAAAATTTTAGAATCAGGAGAAAAACTTAAACCATAAGCAGTATATCCTGAAGTAAAACCTGTTTGCAGGGTAAATTTTTTGTGTAACGACAAGTTTCCTGTAGTATTATTAAAATTAAAAGTATAAATAAAAAAACTTGTAATTAGAGCTAATTTACTACCATCAGGGGAGACTTTCATTTCACCTATTATTTTTTCTGTTCCTGTATTAAGTTCAGTTTTTACAGGGGCTCTTTCTACGCCATCTTTTGTTACTTTATACGCGTGAAAAAGATGATTCATACCTTCATACGACTCACTTCCATAAGTTATCACCCAAATATCTTTTCCGTTTTTGTGGTGTACAGCTGTAATTTCACTACTAGTAGAGTGGGTTAATCTCATGTTTTTATATTTTACTCTTCCTAAAGGATATCTGCTAGATATTTCTATTTCAGAGAAATAAATACCTGGGTATTGTAAAGGTGAATTTAACTCTGTAGTTCTAGTCGTAAAAATATAAAAGGTAGTATCGCTATTAGGTTTAGGAACTATTATAGCGGGTTGTGCATTTTCTGGTTCGCCAATTAAGTTTTCACCATTAATCATTATTTGATGATTCTTATTCCAAACTGTTTGTCCGTTTGTATATAAAACTAAATTACCATTTTTGTCTGAAATAGATGAAGAGCCCTCATGGGTATTCATTTCACTATTGTTTAAAATATCTAATTTACCCTCGTTAAAATGCAAGCCAGCCTTATCTCCAAAATACCAATTATCAGCTTCTCGTTGAGAGAAGCAAAACAGGTAAGAAAATAACAATAAAAAGGTAAAAAACTTATTCATAGCAAATGATAATTTTAGTACGGTTAGCTAACTTACAAAAAAACATCTGTTTATTAGTTAATTATCTTCTCAATAAAGAAAAGTGTCCTTGGTGTTGGTAACTTTTTCCGTTTCTATCTACAAGCTGAGTTTTAAACCAATAATCGTTAGATGGTAATAATTTGCCGTTGTAAGTTCCGTCCCAACCGTTATCATCTATAGAAATAACAGCAACTACTTTACCGTGTCTATCAAAAATAGTAATATTACTAGAAGGATAAAAACTAGAACTAGCTCCTTTTATTTTCCAAGTATCATTTTGTCCGTCTCCGTTTGGAGTTAAGAATTTTGGATATTCAACGACAGCTATTTCTAACTCAGCATCTGGCTGACACCCATTTTTATCTCTAACCAAAACAGTATAAAAACCACCTAATATATTATTAAATAAAGGCTCGTCTTGAAAACCGGTTATACTATTATTTTCATCAATAATAGCAAACTCGTAATCACCGATACCTAAATTTTGATTCTCGGTAATTATTTTAATTGAGTAATTATCTAATCCACTATTATTTGTGTCATCAATAATAACAAGATCATCGCTTGTTAAAGTTGGACTTATAGATTCGTTTACGATGACTTCTCTGTTTCTTTTACAGCCAGTACCATCTTGCATCGTGGCAGATATAATATAAGTTCCGCCTACTGTTGCGTCGTAAAAAGCATCAGTGCTAAGAATAGTAGTACTTCCTTTCAGCGTCCACTCATAATTATATGTTGCAGCAGGATTTATAGGTTCTAACCTTGTTTGAGGATTGTTTAAACAAACAATTACAGGCGTATCAACAGTAAAATCTGGTAATGGATTTATTATAATATTAAATGTTAAATCATCATGAACACATGAGGTATTATTATTTACAACTCTAACATATATTGTTTGATTGTTTACTGTATTTTGATATTTGTTATCATTTAAAGCATTAGCCCCAGATTGCACATCTGCTAAGTTTTCATGAAATGTAACAGTGAAATTACTGTACTCACTAGCGGTATAGTTTGTTAATATTTCAGGGATTTTATTTTTTAGCGTAATATCTCCGTTAACTCCGTTTGCATCATCAGAATTTGTATCGGTTTCATTATCACAATCTATATAGTTTGTGGCTGTGCTTAAAGGGATATTAGGTTCTGGATATATTACTAATTGTAAAGTAGCAATACCATATCTACAATTTGTCGTTGTATTTAAAATGCTAATGTAAATAATTTCGGTAGCAGGATCATCGCCTGATAAATCTGCAGGAAAATTGGTAAAAGTTGGGTCGTTCGTATAATTTTTTTTGTTAAGAGGTAAAACCCCATCAATAGCATTATCACGAGTTCTATGATATGTAATGTCGAATAAACTAGCATCTCTACCGTTAAGAACATCGATATCTCTTTCTGATAAATTAATGTCTTGCGCAAGTCTGTTTCTAGAGTCACCATCACTTGCTGTAGCAATATCACAAATTTCTAGATCTGGAATTGTGTTGGTAATAGTTGGTAGTGGATTTATAATAATATCAAAAGAGGTGTGACCGTTAAAACAACCAGTAATATCGTTCACAACACGTACATAAACGGTTTCTAGATCTCTTGTTTGATTTGTATAGGCAGTATCGTTTAGTATAGGTGAATTCCCTGAGTTAGCATCTGCTGCTGAGGTGTGAAAGGTAACGGTAAAGTCTGTAGTTGATTGCGAGCCTCCTAAAATATCATTAACACGATCCCTTAAATTTATGTCATTATTTTGACCATCGTTAAAAGAACCACTATCAAAATCATCACAAAGATTAAAATCTAAAACTTTATTGTTAACAGGAGGTTGTTGTGCTAAAATTGTAAAGCTCCCTAAGCCTTGGCAATCATTATTTGTTTTGTCGATTATTTTTACATACAAAGATTGCGATGTTAGTGCAGGAACATTTGTATTACGGTAGTTTGATGTATTTATTATATTGTTAGTTATTGCATCTCTATCTGCAATAGTTTCAAAAATTAACACATCTAAATTAGGTCTGTTTGCTACTGGAAAAGTAGCTTTAATATCAGTTTCAACAGAGCTAAGGTCGAAATAGGTAATTCCATCTGTATCATTATTGTTAATAGTGTCATTACCATCAACATCTAAAAAATCATCACAAACAGCAAATTCTTCAGTATAAGCAACATCTGAGGCAAAACCAACAACAATTTCTATCCTTGAAATTCTATAACAAGTTTTATTGGAAATTGTTCGTACCCAAAGAGTATCACCATTAGTAACAGGATGAGCTGTTTGGTTTATTATTTCGGCAGTATTATTTATAGCATCGTTTTCAGTAGGGTAGTATTTATAAGTTTCGTTTGTATAGTTTGTAGAAATACTTTTTTCAGCTAAAGTTAAATTCACTGTAGTTATTAAATCGGCATCTGTATCGCACTGTCTTAAGGTTACAATATTATTTGCAATAACAGGAAGTGGATCAACAATTAAATTAAACGACTTAGAAGTGTCATTACAAGCAGTATTATTGATGTTTTCAATTCGAACATAAATTAGCTGAGAGTTAGCTGAAGTATTTCTGTATGGACTGTTTTTATCTATTACATCAGTATTTTTATCGGTTTGAGCACCAAATAAAGTTGTATGATACGATATTTCGTAAACGGCAGGATCTAGAGATCCTAGAATTTCAGCATCTTTTGTGTTTAATAAAAAGGTAGAAATAAACCCATCAGTATCCGTTCCTATTGAAGTGTCATCACATTGTTCATAATTTGTAGGGGTTTGTGGAGTGGGGTTTCCTGTGACAGCTAAAGTGAATTTTTTTATATCATAACACGCATTTGGTGCAGTTATATTGTGCATTCTTGCATAAATAGTTTGATTGTTAAATGCAGTTGGATTTGTATACGGATTTGTAAGTTCATTTATATTAGCGTCAGCATCAGTTTCAGATAAAAAATATTTTACTTCAAAAACAGCTGGGTCCTGACCATTTAAAACTTCGGGAGTTACGTCATTTTGTAAATCGAAAGTATTAAAGCCATCATTATCAATATCACAAAAGAAAACATTAGTTGGTTGTGCAGCAGAAGTAGCTTCGTAAACTTCTAGTTTAAAAATACCTTCTAATATTGTTGTATCGCCACAAACATCGGTAAGTGATACTTTTAATTTGTAATCACCTGCATTTGATACTGCTAAATTAGTCAGGTTAAGGTCTTTTGTTGTAAATATCGGAGTTGTGTTAGTATTGTAAAACCACTCATATGTTATTACAGATCCGGCCTGAGCAACAACATCTTCAGGAGAAACACTTAAGTCTTCACCAACACAGTTTTGCTCTGTTTGATTATTAAGAATTTTACCTGTTGCAGCATCTGTAATTTCGATAGGAAGTAATAATGAAGATAAAAAAGGAGGTAAACCTTGTGTAGCAAAAGCTCCACCTAAATCAACCGATTGATGAGAATAGTTACAAGCAGCTCCTAGCTCTTCAGGATTGTTTACAACACTTATCTTTGTGCTTTTATCACTAGTCCAATATATTTTACTATCAGGGCCTAGTTGAAGTGCACCTCTTGTGTTGAAATATGTGTGAACTGTATATCTAGAAGTATTAACATCTGTTAATGTTGGTTGTGTTATATCGTACTGAAAAAGATTTTCGTTAGCACCATTAAATTCACCTGTAGAAAGATATAGCCTTCTACTAGAAGTTGAAAATTCAACTCCGTATGCATTTTCAAAGTTAGTGTTTAATGATTGTGGAGTTGCTTCATTGTTAAAATTAGATACTTTACCTGTAACATCATCAAAATCGAATAAAAAAGCTCCTTCTCTCATATTAGCCAAAACGAGCTTGGTGCCGTCTGGAGATACTTTTAAATAACCTCTTGGGTCATTAGCAAATAAACCGTTGATATTTGAAACAACAGGATTGTTAATATCTACACCATTTTCATCAACTTTATAGGCGAAAAAAGTGTTGTTAGTAGCAAAAGAAATTACCCAATACGTATTACATGCATCTGCTCTTACAGCTGTCACTTTTTCGCTCCACTGATCTTTTAAAATACTTGTATGAAGTTCCGTTGGACCATCTGTAATATCACCAAGTCCACCATTTTTTGTCATGTCAACAGTATAATACCAAAAACCATTTTCACCAACACTTCCTATTGTAGATCCTACAGTGAAAAGATAATAAACATCATCTTTTTTTGGAGCAGGAATAGTAAGAGCTGATTGTGAACTAGATGAATCTCCTTTTAGTGTTTGTCCGCCAGAAAGAGTGTCAGAAAAAGGCATTGGGTTATTATCTTTATTCCATATAGTTAAATTTCTTGCATCCGGATTTGGGGCACCAACATAAAAAAGTAATTCACCTTTTGAATTTGAAAAAGACGAGCATCCTTCTACTGTATTAAGTTCGCTATTAGCTACAGGTATTGGAGAACCTGAGTTAAAATCTAAAGCAGCATTGGCACCAAAATACCAAAAATTGGCTTCTTTTTGACTAAAAGCAGAAATCGTAATTAAAAAAAATATAGAGAATAGTAGTTTTTTCATTCTTAGGTGTTTTCTTACTGAAAATAGAACAGCTAAACTACTGAATACCCTCTATAAATCTCGTTTTTTTAACAATAAAAATGAAGCATAGATAAAAATAAGCGTCCAAATTAAAACTATAACAATGTTAATGTAATTTACAGAGTAGTCTTTAGTAAAGTTTTCACCTATTTGATTGGCAACCGATTTAACAGCTCCTAACCTCGTAAATGGTTCTTTTATCAGGTTAGCCATAGCTTCTAAAGGGAAAAATTGCATTACTGAATTAACCGCTTCCTCAGTACTTGTTTTTAGGTCTTTAAAAGTCCAATATAAATAACCTTTAAAAATACTTTCTATAATTAACCATACCACCATTGCTGCAACAGCAAATGCTGATCGTTTAATTAATATACCTAAGAATAGGCCAAAAGAAAAGAAACCAACTAGTTTAATAAAAAAAGCAAGAAGGTAGTTTAAGTCAGAAAAAATAATAGATAACTCATTGAAGTCAGAGTAAATAGCGCCTAATATTAACGAGGTAACGAAAACAAAAATAGTTGAGATAAAAGCAAATGCTATAACGGTGTAGAATTTTGAAAGAATGAATTCTTTTTTGCTTAAACCATCAATTAAGTTTTGTTTTAATGTTTTATAACTGTATTCATTAGCCATCATAGAAACAATTACAAGTAGTAAAAAGAATTTAAAAGTGGCTGCCATATAAGTATTAAAATGCCATATGTAAGGAAAGTTAAAAATGCCTTGATCTGCTAAATGAAATTTAATTGGACCAATATCAAATTTAATAGCTGCAATTAAGGCGATTGAAGTTAATAAAGCAAAATATATGATTGATAGAACTTTACTAGCTCTACTGTATTTAAGTTTATGGAATTCTATATATAAAAGACGTTGCATGTTTGTTGAATTAGTTATTTGTTAAATCTAAAAATTGTTGTTCTAAGCTTAGTTTTCGCTTAACTAAGTGGGAAACAATTACTCCGTTTTCGTATAAGTGTTTGTTTAATTGCGAAGCAGAAATTTCATTTTCTAAACGAGCAGTTACTAAATCACCTTCAACATCAACTGTTGCTATTTCGTAATAGTTTTTTAAAACATTTACTAGTTTATCTATATCATCATCTGTTTTAACTTCTATAACTCCGTTTGAAACAACCATATTGTCAACGCTACCACTATACAGTTTTACTCCGTTCCTTATAATAAGAACATGTGTACAAACCTTTTCAACTTCGTCGAGTAGGTGAGATGCAAGTAAAATTGTAGTTCCGTTTTTGGCAATATCTTTAATTATTTGACGAATTTCATGAATTCCTTGTGGGTCTAATCCATTAGTAGGTTCATCTAAAATTAATATTTCAGGATCATTTAACAAAGCAGAAGCAATTGCTAAACGCTGTTTCATACCTAAAGAGTAGGTTTTAAATTTACTGTCTTTTCTTTCGAAGAGGTTAACTACTTTTAATTTTTCATCAATTTTATCGGCTGAAACTCCTTTGATTTTACAAATTAATTGTAAGTTCTGAACAGCTGTCATGTATGGGTAAAAATTAGGGCGTTCAATAATGGCACCTACTTTTTTTAAAGCTTCATGAGTAGATAGCTTTCCATCAAACCAACTAAAACTACCAGAGTTTTCGTTAACTACATTTAAAATAATACCTAAAGTAGTTGATTTTCCACTTCCGTTAGGCCCTAAGATTCCGTAAACATTTCCTTTTTTAATATCAAAAGAAAGGTTGTTTACCGCGTGGACTTTTCCGTATTTTTTATCGAGGTTTTTTATTGATAAAATTGTTTCCAAGTTTTTCGGTTTTGTTGATTATGTGTATTCGACGACTAACTAAAATTAATGTTACAATTTATAAAAAAGAAAAGACTTCCTGGGAAAAGGAAGTCTTTATTAATAGTTTATGATTTTGTGCTTATATTTTTTCTAATAATCTAAATCCTTCACCATGAATGTTAAGTATTTCAACATTTTCATCGCCTTTTAGGTATTTACGGAGTTTAGCAATATAAACATCCATACTACGAGAAGTGAAATAATTATCATCTCTCCAAATTTTTGTTAACGCTAATTCACGTGGCATCAAATCATTTTTATGAACAGCCAACATTCTTAAAAGCTTGCTTTCTTTTGGTGAAAGTTTTTGAGCTTCGCCACCATTAAGTGAAAGATGACGTAGTTTAGAATTAAAATCGAATCCACCAATTTTAAACTCAAACTCATCTGTATCACTAGATTTTTCGTTTTCTTTACGTTGTAAAATAGCTTTTATTTTATGTAATAAAACTTCAGAATCGAAAGGTTTATTTAAATAATCGTCAGCTCCTACTTGGTAACCTCTTAAAACATCTTCTTTTAATGTTTTAGCGGTTAAAAATATAATCGGAATTTCTTTATTGGTAACACGAATGTCTTGCGCTAATGAAAAACCATCTTTACGAGGCATCATAACATCTAAAATACATAAATCATATTCTCCGTTTTTAAACATGATTAACCCATCTATCCCATCTTTAGCATGTGTAACGTTGTAGTCATTTAATGCTAAATAATCTTTAAGAACTGTTCCGAAATTCGGATCATCTTCTACTAAAAGTATTTTTTTGCTTCCCATTTTTTTGATTTTATATTAACGGTATTTTCACTGTAAATAAGCTTCCTTTACCTTTTTCACTTTCAACATGAACAGTACCTTGATGACTGTCTATAATTTCCTTAACATAAGCCAATCCTAAACCATGACCTTTAACGTTATGTATATTTCCTTTATGCTCTCTATAAAATTTATCGAAAACATATTTCTGAGCATTTCTACTCATTCCAATACCTTCATCTTTTATCTTAAAGATAAAGTATTTATTTGTACTCTCTGTATAAATATCAATTTTAGGGCTTTCATCAGAGTATTTTATGGCGTTTTCTAACATATTTACTATAATATTAGTTAGATGAAATTGATTACCAAGCACTTCTGTTGATATTGCTTTAAAATGAGATGTTACACTTCCTTTTTTATCATCTACTAGCAACTGAATATGTTCAATAGCTTCCTCTATAGTGTCGTGCATATCAGTAGCATCCTTACTAATTTCTATCTGATTTTTCTCTAACCTAGAAATTCGTAAAACATTTTCTACCTGACCGTGCATACGTTTGTTTTCTTCACGTATCATTTGCACATAGCGCTTTACTTTTATTTCGTCAGATATGATTTTTGGGTTTTTAATCGCATCTAAAGCTAAGTTTATAGTTGCAATAGGCGTTTTAAACTCATGTGTCATATTATTTATGAAATCTGTCTTTATTTCAGAAATCTTTTTTTGACGTACTAATTGATATAATGATGTTGAAAAAGCTGCAATAATTATACCGATAAATAATAATGATAATCCTAAGATTTTCATCATTCCTGATAATAAATTTTTACGTTCATCAGGAAATTTTACATATAACTTGTATTCACTATTGCCATTATCATCTGCAAATAAAGTATGATAAGCATCATTTGGTTGAATATTAAAGTAACCAGATTTTAATTGTGTAGCCAAGCCTTCCTCATAGACACAGTATTTAAAATCTTGATTAATATTCATTTTTACCAATTCTTCTCTTATAGTATTGTTTAGTTCTTGATTACTTATGCGTTCGTTAATTGGGTAAATTTTATTTCGTTGTAGAAGCATATCTTCAGTTAATCTTCTATTAAACTTCGGATATGTTTTTACGGTCGAAAAACTATTTTCTTCAATAAAAGAATTAAAATCTTTATTAGTTGATTTAATTACTTGCGAAGAATAAAAATCTTGTTTACCGGTATAACGTTTAACAACAATAGAATCGTTGTTAACAAAATCACTTGGCATTTTTATGCTTTCAGCTAAAAGTGTTGTGCCAAACGTAAATTTTCTTTTGTTGGTTGTGTCTATCTGTTGAAATAAATAGGTGTCTATTTCAGCTTCAGAAACAAACTTTCTATCGTTAAGAAATTCTTGGTTGTTCTGAACAAATTCAGCGTACTCTCTATCCTTAATCCTTTCAGATGTTTTTGCTAATGCAATTTTAATATTATTGTCAAATTGTTGTTGCTTACTCTTTATAGAATCCTTAATCCAATATACTTGAACAGCGATAATACCTATTAAAGAAATACTCATTAATACAACAATGAGAATGAAGATTTTCTTACCCATTATTCAAAAATAAATCAATAAAATGAAGGAATGTTTGCTTTTAACTTAGATTAACAAAGTTACTGAAAAATTAAGATAATTTTAACAAAAAATATTTAAAAAATGTAAGTTACCTAGTGATTTTTGTTAAATTATTATGAATATTTAATGTTTGCTCTTCTGTTTTGATAAAAGTAAGATTTTCAATTACATAATGAGATTGCAATGTTTTTTTTGATTGATTCCATTGATTTTTAATCCTACTTTTTACAGCGTCTATTGTCGTATTATCCCTTTCTAAAACACGTTGAATTCTAATTTTTTCCGGAGCCGTTACAGTAATTATTTTATCACAAAAAGTATTGCTTCCATTTTCAAATAAAATGGCATTTTCATATAAAATATAATCTTTGTGATTGTTTTTAAGGATGAAATCTTGTAAATGTTGGTTAACGATAGGATGCACGATGGTATTTAAAACACTTAATTTCTGCTTATCTTTAAAGACAATATTAGCTAAATAAGGTCTGTTAAGGTTGTTGTTTAAGTATACATCTTTACCGAACTCAGCAATTAATTGCGTTTTAATCTCAATAGAAGAGTTCATTAATTTTTTAGCTTCATCATCCGCAATATAAATAGCAATGTTTTTAAATTTAGAAAACATTTTTACAACAGTTGATTTTCCGCTGCCAATACCGCCTGTTATACCTATTACCATTAGTTATGTATTAAAAAGTCTATTTTTTTAGGAACTATTCTAACAACAGAGATCGAATCTGGAAGTTCTGTTAATTTTGGCGTTAAATAGGTAGCTTTATTGTTTTTTACCTGATTATAATCACATTCTATTTTAAATAAATTAGCATCTACTTTATTAAAGTTTTTTAAGCCTACTTTGTAGATTATTTTTACTTTTTTAGGGAAAATATTTATTTCTTTAGGAGCGTTTTTTATTGAAACAGGAATCTCTATTTCACCTTCCGTAAATTTATCGACAAAAACACTTATTTCAGCAGATGTAATATTAGGTTTAATATTTGGCGGAGTATTTATAGAGGCGTTAATTTTAATGTTTTTTGCAACATTGTCTAAATTTATCGGTTCTAACTCTAAAAAAGATATATTCTTTAATAAAGACTCTTCTCCAGAAATTAAAACGGTATTAGGTTTTACGATTACGGGAGATGATAAGTCATGGCCAAGTTTAAAATTTATATCTAAATTGGTGATTAAAGGAACTTCTTTAGAATGCAATGTTCCTATTTTTAGAGGAATTGTATCTTTTTGAATACTAATTAATTCAATACCAGATTTTAATTGGCTTTGTACCTCTGATTGCAATTTTTCTGCATAAAAATAATAATCAACATCTTTTTTTCTATTCGCTTTTTCTAAATTTAATACTACTTGATCATTTGAAAAACTAGTAGAAATCAATTTAAAACCACTTCCTTTTATAAGTAATGGGATTTTTTTAATAGGAGTTTCAATAATTGTTTTTTCGATAGATAAATTAGTATACACCGTGTCAATAGCTATCTCAACAGTGTATTCTTTTGATAGATTTATTAATAACCAAAAGAGTATAGAGGCTAATAAAAAACCGAAAAAAGTTTTAGGGATGTTAAAAATGTTTTTCAAAGTTTATAAATATTATGCAATCTACATAAAAAACAAAAAAGAGCGCTAATTAGCGCTCTTTTTTATAATAAATACATTAATTACTTTTTAACTTCAGTATTGTATTTTTTGCTTAATTCCATTGAAATGGCAGAGCGTTCAAATTTAATTTTTCCAGCACCAGTTTCAATAGTAATAGTGTTGTCATTATCATTAATTTCAACAATTTTACCATGAATACCACTACTTGTAATTACTTTACTTCCCTTTTGAACTGTTGATTGAAATTTCTTTTCATTTTTTTGACGCTTCATCTGCGGACGAATAATCAAAAAATAAAAAACACCAATCATGGCAACAAAAGGAAGCATGTTCATAATACTTTCTTGTGTACTTGCTTGTAAAAAAATAGATGCAAACATTATATCGCTTTATTTTTAGGAGTTACCATACCTGAAATCTTTAAAACTTCTCTACCCTTTGTTGTGTTGGTCGTTAGTGTTATAGATTTAGACTGTCTGTTAGGTTTACCATTTGTGTTAAAACTAACTTGTATCTCACCGGTATCTCCAGGAGCAATAGCTTCTTTAGGCCAAACAGGTACTGTACAACCACAACTTGCTTGTGCATTAGTAATTACTAAATCTCCTTTACCAGTGTTGGTTACTGTAAAAGAAGTTTTTACTACTTCTCCTTCGGTAACAGTTCCGAAATTATATTCTTGCTTGTCAAAAGATATAGAAGCTGCTCCTGCGTTAATAGAAACATCTCTTTTTTCAGCGTTTTCTACGTTTTCTTTTTTTACTTTAGATGATGCATTTTCTTGCCCACAAGAAACTAACATTCCTGTTGAAAGAACAAATGCAATTGCTACTGCTATTTTCTTCATTTTAATATATTTTAATTGATTTGTAAAAATAATAATTTTTATAATAATCCCCTACCAATTTTAACCATCTTCTCAGAGGCAAGGTAGTCTTTAGATAATTTATCTAAAACACCATTAATAAAATAACCACTTTTATTGGTAGAATAATCTTTAGCAAGTTCTATGTACTCGTTTATACTAACTCTTGTAGGTATTGATGGGAAATGTAAAAATTCGGTAATAGACATTTTAATAATAATCATATCGATATCCGCAATTCTATCTACTTCCCAATTCGGAGTTTTATCTATAATATCTTCTTGATATTTATGTTGATGTAATACCGTTTTAGTAAATAAGTTAGATACAAACTGCTTGTCTTCACTATCTTTATATAAGCTTCCTAAAATAAAAGGATTCTGAGCTTTTTGTTTGTTTAATGACTTTACAATCCAGGTATTTACAAAAGGAATATCATCTACCCAAGAAATCATTTTATCTTCAAAATAATCTGCTAATTTTTCATTTGGCGCAATTATTTCTTTAAAAAATTCGATAATAAATTTTTTGTCTGTAGCGTATGAATCATCAGTAGTGATCATATATTTTTTATATAAATCACTTTCTAGTAATTCATCTAAAATAATACGTACATATTCATTGTCAAACTCCCAATAATTAAGGTTGTTAAGTTCAACATAGCCTTCTAAACTTACACTTTCGTTAAGTAAGTTGATAAGTTTGTTGTTAATAAACTTGGTGTTTGGGTTTAAGTCTTCTTTGGTAACAAGAATCTTCTTTTTAGAAAGTTCTATTCTTTTATGAGCTAATTTCTGAACTTCAACTAATAACTGAAGGTTAAGAACATATAAATCATACATTTTCTGAATACTGTTTTGCAAGAATTTTTCTTCCTTTACAATATTATCACTTTGCGATTGCTGCATTGCATAAACCGACTGCATTACCTTAACTCGAATATGTCTTCTGTTAATCATTTTAAAGAACTTTAAAAAAAAGAGCGATAGAAACTATTTCTAACGCTCTGCAAAAGTAAAACTTTTTTGTTTTTTATCTAGCTATTTTGCTCTTTTTTACGAGCATCAATTCTTGCTTGTGCAATATTAAAAGCAGCTTGGTGTGTTGTGATACTTTCTTTATCAGCTAAGTTAAAAATATCTAAGGTAGTATTGTAGATGTTTTCAGTTCTTTTTAAGCTTTCAGCCTTGTCGTAACCTACAACTTCTGCATATACATTTATAATTCCACCAGCGTTAATTAAGAAATCAGGTGCGTAAGCAATTCCTTTTTCTCTTAATAATTTACCGTGTTTTAACTCATTTGCTAATTGATTATTTGCAGCACCTGCAATAACCTTCGCTTTTAACTGTGCAATACTTTCGTCGTTTACAGTGGCACCTAATGCACATGGAGCATAAATATCAACATCTAATCCGTAAATATCATTTCCTAAAACTACGTTTGCACCGTATTTTTTACTTAGTTCTTCTAAACGAGCTTCGTTTATATCATTTAAGATAACCTTTGCTCCTTCATCAGTAATATGTTTTACTAAAGTTTCGCCAACATGACCAACACCTTGAACTAAAACTTTTTTACCTTCTAAATTGTCTGTTCCAAAACGATATTTAGCAGCAGCTTTCATACCCATGTAAACACCGTAGGCAGTTACAGGAGATGGATTTCCAGATCCTCCGATAGCTTCAGAAACACCAGTTACGTGTGGCGTTACTTCGCGAATAACATCCATGTCGCGAGTTTCCATACCAATATCTTCGGCAGTAATATAACGTCCACTTAAAGAGTTTACATATTCTCCGAACTTACGCATTAAAGCGTCATTTTTTTGAGTTTTTGCATCCCCAATAATTACAGCTTTACCACCACCAAGATTTAATCCTGTAATAGCAGATTTGTAAGTCATTCCGCGAGACAAACGTAATACATCGTTAAGAGCCTCCCATTCATTATTATATTGCCACATTCTAGTACCACCTAAAGCAGGTCCTAAAGTTGTGTTATGAATACCAATTATTGCTTTTAAACCTGTATCTTCGTCATTGCAAAAAACGATTTGTTCGTGATTGTCAAAAGATAACTGACCAAATACTGGGTCATTCTTAAGGTCTTTAGTATCAATGATTTCTGATGTCATTTGTATTGTTTTTTAATTTGAGGTTGTTTTAATAATCTCAAAAATTCGAGGGCAAAAATAAGAAATCGTTAAAACATAAGCAAAAAAAGAAACCTAAATTGTGTTATCTTTAACAAGAAAGCTTTTTAAACCTTAATTTTTAACAAAAAAACATTTTTAAATTGAAATCATTACAATATCTTAATAAGTACTTTATTAAATACAAATGGAGATTATTATTAGGAGTATTAATAACAGTATTAGCAAAAATTTTAACACTTAAAATCCCTGATTTTGTTGGGGATTCTTTAAATATTGTTGAAGACTACCAGTTAGGTAAGGTTACAGACTTATCACAAGTAAAAACAGTTTTACTTAATAATATATTATTGATAGTAGGTGTAACTTTATTGGGTGGTTTTTTTACTTTCTTAATGCGACAAACAATCATTGTGATGTCGAGAATGATTGAGTTTGATCTTAAGAATGAGATTTATCAGCAATACCAACGCTTATCTAACAATTTTTATAAAAAGAATAGAACCGGCGATTTAATGAATCGTATTAGTGAAGATGTATCTAAGGTTCGTATGTATTTTGGACCTGCAATTATGTATTCTTTAAACATGCTGGTATCTCTAGCAATTGGGTTTTCTCAGATGTATGCCATTTCTCCAAAACTTACGTTATATACCATGATTCCGTTTCCTATTTTATCGGTTTCTATTTTTGTGTTAAGTAGGCAAATAAATAAACGTAGTACAATTGTTCAGCAATACTTATCAAAATTAACAACATTTAATCAAGAGTTTTTCTCGGGAATTAATGTGGTGAAATCCTACGCGATAGAAGAAGAGGTAATTGCGTCCTTTGATGAAATAGCCGACCAGAGTAAAGAAAAAAACATAGAACTATATAAAATTCAAGCTTTATTTTTTCCATTAATGATCTTGTTAATAGGTCTTAGTAATATTATAGTACTGTATATAGGAGGTAAACAATACATTGCAGGCGAAATTCAACTAGGAGCAATTGGGGCATTTGTAATGTATGTAAATATTCTTACTTGGCCTGTAGCAGTAGTTGGTTGGGTAACTTCTATGGTGCAGCAAGCTGAAGCTTCGCAACAAAGAATTAATGAATTTTTAGAAGAGATTCCTGAAATTGTAAATACTACAGATGTAACGACTGAGGTTGCAGGAGAAATTGAATTTAAAGATGTGTCTTTAACGTATGAAGATACTAATATTACGGCTTTAAATAAAGTGAGTCTGGTAATTAAAAAAGGAGAAACCTTAGCTATTTTAGGTAAAACAGGAAGTGGTAAAACAACAATAATTAATTTAATTTCTCGTTTGTATGATGTAAGTGAGGGAGCGGTTTTAATTGACGGGATAAATATTAAGGAGTGCAATTTATATGATGTAAGAAGGCAAATTGGTTTTGTGCCACAAGATCCGTTTTTGTTTTCTGATACGATTCAGAATAATATAAAGTTCGGAAAAGAAGACGCTACAGAAGAAGAGATTATAGCAGCAGCAAAAAATGCGGTGATTCATGATAATATTGTCGATTTTAAAGAAGGTTATAACACAATTTTAGGAGAAAGAGGCGTTACTTTATCGGGAGGACAAAAACAGCGAACATCAATCGCTAGAGCTATTATAAAAAATCCTAAAATTTTAATTTTCGATGACTGTTTATCTGCTGTCGATACAGAAACTGAAGAACAAATTCTATCAAATCTAGAAAAAGTATCGAACGACAAAACCACAATTATTATTAGTCATAGGGTTTCATCAGCAAAAAATGCTGATAAAATTATTATTTTAGATGAAGGTAAGATTATTCAGCAAGGTGTTCATAATCAATTAATAGAAACAGTAGGTTATTATAAAGAGCTGTACGAACAGCAACTTTTAGAAAAAGAAATGTAAGGTTTCGTATTGCCAAGTCAATTATTTTGTTAGATTTGTTGAGCAATTTTAAGTAAACAATTATTATTTAAGAAACGAATTATGAGTGAGAGAGAGAGAGTAGAGCAAGAAGAAATTTTTTCACAAGTTTTAAGAGCAGGAAGAAGAACCTATTTTTTTGACGTAAGATCTACAAAAGCAGATGACTATTACTTAACAGTAACAGAGAGTAAAAAATTCACCCATGATGATGGTTCTTTTCATTATCAAAAACATAAAATTTACTTATACAAAGAAGATTTTTATGACTTTAAAGAAATGCTAAATAAAGCAACAGACTTTATTGTAAACGAAAAAGGATCTGAAGTAATAAGTGAACGTCACCAAAAAGATTACAAAAAAGAAGAAGAAACAACAGGAGAAGAGCAGGAGGTAGCTTCAGCAGAAAGTTTTACAGACGTTTCTTTCGATGATATTTAAACAGAAGATAACTGAAGCAAAAACTTAAATACAAAACGTATTTCGTATTTAAGTTAGCGCTAAAAAAATCAATTCAAATTCAATTTACACATAAAAGCACTAACTGTTAAAGGTTAGTGTTTTTTATTTTTACAGTTATAAAACTTTTTTCATTGTTTTTGTTTTGGCAATAGTTTCTTGCCATTCACTTTTTGGGTTACTTTCTTTGGTGATTCCGCCACCAACAAAAATAAATGCTGAGTTGCCTTTAATTTCCATACATCTAAGGTTTACAAAAAGCTCAGAAGTGTTTTTTTTATCAATTTTTAAATTCAATTCGCCTAAAAAACCAGTGTAATAACTTCGGTTATAGTTTTCGTTTTTTAAAATAAAGGTTTTAGAGGTTTCTAAAGGTAATCCGCAAACAGCCGGAGTAGGGTGTAGTTTTTTTATTAAAGTCGAATTTTCCGAATTCATTTCTCCAGAAATTAAAGTTCTTAAGTGTAATAAATTCCCTGCTTTTATAGTTTCTACAGTTCCTTTTGCTGTTTTATTACAAATACTTATAAGTTTATCTGTTATATAATCGGTTACAAATTGTTGCTCTTCAATTTCTTTTGGATGCCAAGAAACATTGGTTGTGCCATTAAAAACTTGTGTTCCTGCCAAAGACATTGTTTTAAAATTGTTGTCTTTAATTTGTACTAAAGTTTCTGGCGTTGCACCTAACCACATTCCAACTTTCGGATGAAACCATATATAAGTGAATGCGTTTGGATAGTTCGAAAGAAGCTTTTTAAATGTTTTAATAGCGTTAAAATCTGTAGCTTTTACTTCTTCTTTTCTAGATAAAACAACTTTTTTAAATTGATTTTCATCAATTGCTTTCACTCCTTTTTCAACTAAATGAATATGTGATTTTTCTGAAGAATAATCATGAGCAAAATTATTTTCATCAATTAAATCAATCTTAAATAAGGCTTCTTCTTCGTGAAAAAGAGAATGTTCTTTAGGGAGTAAAATAGCAGCATTTTTATCATCAAAAGGCGCAAATATAAATCCACTTTCGGTATACTCTTTCGAAGTATATAAATTATCGTTTTTTTGAAACCATCCTTTTAATAATGTAGCATTCGGTTTTCGATAAACGACAAAAGGGAGCTTGCTTTCGAGAGCTTTTTCTATGCTTAAAAATATAGTCAATCTAATTGATTTAGTAATTGTTGTTTAATTTCTTTAAAGTTGCTCCATATTAATCCATGGCCAGCATTATCAATAGTAGTTAATTCGAACTGCTCTTTAGGAAATTGATTTTGTAAGAATAAAGAGTTTTCAAAAGGAACAATCCAATCATTGGTTCCATGAATACTTAAAATTTTATTAGGAGATGATTTCCAGTTGTTTTCAAAATACTGTAAATCTTTTTTATGTGATATTTTCTCTTTAGAAGCCTCTTTCCAAATTGCAGGAATCAACCAGCGCGTTATTTTCCATTTGTAAAAATTAATAGCCCAAGGCATCGGTTCTACTTTACTATAAACTGCAGGAGCTAGTAAAATAACTTTCTTTACCTCTTTTTTTACAGCTAAAGCAATTGGTCCGCCATAAGAATAGCCGACTAAAATTGTTTTTTTAGGATGTAAGTTTTTAATAATATCGTGTAGCATATCACGCTCAAAAGCAATGCTTTCTTGTACCGAGTTCGAATCTTTATAATTGTAACCAATTCTGTCATAAGAAACCATATTCGTTTTAGTTAACAGCAAACTATCAGTCATATACTCAATAAAATCGGTAGATGAACCAATGGTTCCATGAACAAAAACCAATGTAGGCAATGTAGTATCTTTTTGTATGGTTAGCTTTCTGAATTTATAAGAAGCGAAGGTTTCGTGTGTTATTGTAGGTTTTATACTACTATTAATAAACTTGCCAATTATTTTTTTGTCAGGTTTTGGCGCGGAGAAACTAGAGAATAAGTAATATATAATTACAAGCGCTAAAAAGAAAAATAGCGCCGTGATTTTAAAAATTTTCTTAAATAATTTCATTTACTTCTTATCTAAAACAATGTTGGTTATTTTGCATAAAGAAATCAAATTATCTTCTTCATCAACAATTTTAACCTCCCATAAATGTGTTGTTCTTCCTTGGTGAATCGCTTTCGCGGTAGCAAAAACTTCTCCTTCTCTTTTACTCTTTAGATGATTAATACTCAATTCGATCCCTTTAACGATTTTACTTTTATCATTTAAGAAAAAGGCAGAAGCAGAACTACCAACAGTTTCTGCTAAAGCAGCTGTTGCACCGCCGTGTAAAATTCCATAAGGCTGATGTACTTTTGAATTTACAGGCATTTTTGCAGTTAAAAAATCAGCACCAACATTAATGAACTCAATTTTAAGAGTTTCCATTAAAGTATCTTTATTGTAGCTGTTAAGTATATCGAGAGATTGTTGCTTATTCATTTTGCTATAATTTTCAGTCAAAAATACGTATTTTTGCGGCGACTAAAAATGATAGAATGTATAAAGTACGTGTAATATTAGACACCAAAAAAGATGTAATTAGAACATTAGTGGTTAATGAAATAAAATCATTAGAAGATTTACATTTCGATATCGCTAAATCGTTTGGTTTTAACGGACAAGAAATGGCTTCTTTTTATCGTACCGATGAAGATTGGAACCAAGGAGAAGAAATTCCGTTATTCGACATGGCAGAAGCAGGCGAAGAAACATCAATGGCAACGTGTGTTTTAAAAGAAACATTGCCAAGCTTGAATGATAAACTTATATATGTGTATGATTTTTTACAAATGTGGACGTTTTATGTGGAAGTTGTAGAGCAATCTGACGAACTAATTACCGAATCTAAAATAATCTTAACAGTAGGTGAAATTCCTGACGAAGCACCAGAAAAAGAATTTAAGGCAGATAAACTTTCAGATAGTTTAGATAACGAATTTGGTGATGACTTTAATGATTTTGAAAATATAGACGATTTCGATTTTGATAAATTTTAAGATATGGCACAATTCATAAAACTTTATAACGACAACCCGAACCCGAAAGAAATAGCTAAAATTGTAAAAGTGTTACAAAATGGCGGTTTGGTAATTTATCCGACAGATACTGTTTATGGATTAGGCTGTGATATTACCAATACAAAAGCATTAGAAAAAATAGCAAAGATAAAAGGCGTGAAGTTAGAGAAGTCTAACTTCTCGTTTGTTTGTAATAATCTAAGTCATTTATCAGACTATGTAAAACAAATAGATACAGCTACTTATAAGATTTTAAAAAGAGCGTTGCCTGGTCCATACACTTTTATTTTACCAGGAAGTAACTCTTTACCAAAAGTGTTTAAAAAGCGTAAAACTGTAGGTATTCGTGTGCCAGATAATGCAATTGCGATAGCTATTGTAGAAGCTTTAGGAAACCCGGTCGTTTCAACGTCTATTCACGATGAAGACGAAGTTATAGAATATACTACCGATCCTGAATTGATTTTCGAGAAGTGGCAAAACATAGTTGATGTTGTGGTAGATGGCGGTTTCGGAGATAATTACGCATCTACAGTTATCGATTTAACAAGCGATTTACCAGAAGTAATTCGTGAAGGAAAAGGAAGTTTAGATATTCTATAAATAACTTTTTGAATTACATATATTAATGGTATTTGAAGCTATTTCTCGCTTTTCGCACTCGCTCTCTGCGAGGAGCTCAAACAAATGCTGCAATCGGGGCTAAGTTTTTTTATAAATTTCCGAGTATCGTAAACGTTGTTCCGAATTTATTTCAATACTGAACGTTCTTATTATGTGAACCTGAAACAAGTTCAGTTTGACGAATTCAATAGCGTAAGAATTGCTAAATAATAAGCAAAAGAATGTTGAACATACTTTTGCGTTTAGTATTTTACTTTTTACATCATTCCGAATTTATTTCGGAATCACATCCAGTGAATCACAACGGTTTATTAAGTAAGTTTAATAATGAACTCAAAAAAGAGAAGCTACTAAAAAAATCAATAAAAAAGAGCTATTTCAATTCTTTAAAAGCAGTTTTTCCTAGCGCATAACATTGCCAAACAACAGAAGTATGTTTGTTGTAATCCACTTTCTTTTGTAGTTTTTTTCTTTTTCCTAAAAATTTAAAGAAGTTTGCGTAAAAACTAATATGTGCTTTTAAAATAGCAAGTGTGTGTTTTGGTTTTAACTCTGCTAAGAATTTTAGACCAGCGATTCCGTCTAAAATCAAACGAGAAAAAATAACGAATAGAAACCATTTTCTAGGTACGTTCTTAACAACGTTTAGTAGGCTGTTCCTAAAGTTTAAATATGTTTTTTTAGGGTTGATAGCTTCCAATGTTGCTCCGCCAACATGATATACAGTTGAATCTCCCACATATTTTATATCAAAACCTTCGTTTTTAGCACGCCAACATAAATCAATTTCTTCCTGATGCGCAAAATAATCTTCATCAAAACCTTGTAGTTGGTGATATACTTCTGAGCGGATAAATAAACAAGCTCCCGATGCCCAAAAAATATCAGTAGTGTCGTTAAATTGTCCGTTATCAGTTTCTAAATGATTAAAAATACGTCCGCGACAATACGGATAGCCGTATAAATCTATAAATCCTCCACCAGCACCCGCATACTCAAATTTCGATTTATCTTTAAAATCTAAAATCTTAGGCTGAATTATGGCTGTGTTTTGCGCTGTTTTAAAAGTAGCTAAAATAGGTGTTAACCAGTTTTTAGTAACTTCAATATCCGAATTTACTAAACAATAAATATCAGCATCAATATGTTGTAAAGCATCGTTGTATCCTTTAGCATAACCGCCGTTAATACTGTTTTTTACAATTTTTACAGTAGGGTAGTTTTGCTTGATAAATTCAATAGAATCATCAGTAGAAGCATTGTCGGCGACATAAACATCGGCTTCTTGCGAGCTAAAATTTACGACCGATGATAAAAACTGTTCTAACAATTTTTTACCATTCCAATTTAATATAACGATTACTGTTTTCAAGAGAGCTAATTTAAAGTTTATGTATTTGTTTATTGTAAGAACGAGTGAAATTATTTTTAGAGTTTTTTATAGAGAATTAATAAGTAAGACTTCTCGATACATTTTTCATTCTTCAAAATACTCGAAGTGACAGTTTGTTTTTTACAATGTTTTGTCAGTTCGAGTGAAATTATTTTTTAGAGTTTTTTATAGAGAATTAATAAGTAAGACTTCTCAATGCTCTTTTTCATTCTTCAAAATACTCGAAGTGACAGTTTGTTTTTTTATAATGTTTTGTCAGTTCGAGTAAAACTCTTTTTTAGAGCTTTATATTGATAACTAATTAACTAGATTTCTCGATACATTTTTCATTCTTCAAAATACTCGAAGTGACAGTTTGTTTATAATTAATGTGTTGTCAGTTCGAGTGAAGCTCTTTTTTAGAGCTTTGTATTGATAACTAATTAACTAGACTTCTCGATACATTTTTCATTCTTCAAAATACTCGAAGTGACAGTTTGTTTTTTATAATGTTTTGTTAGTTCGAGTAAAACTCTTTTTTAGAGCTTTGTATTGATAACTAATCGGTGAGGCTTCTCAAAGTAGCCACTTATTTATAATCAGGAATATCTTCTAAAAATATATAGGTTTCATTTTCTTTATCGAGTTTGCAAAAATAATGCTGTAATCCGTTGGTAACAACTAAGTAATTAGCATTTAACTTTAAGTTATAGCGTGCAATTTGATCGAAAGTATCTTGTGCTATTTTAATTTTCGGAGCCTTGCATTCTACAATAATATTTGGCGTTCCATCCGAAGAGAAAATAACAATATCAGTACGTTTTTTTAAGTTGTTTATGGTTAGTTGTTTTTCAAGAGCAATTAAAGAAACAGGGTATTTTTTTTCATCAATTAAAAACTGCACAAAATGTTGACGTACCCATTCTTCTGGAGTTAATACCAAGTATTTTTTTCTCCATTTATCAAAAATAAGCGTCTTATTTTCGTTACTTTTGAGCTTGAATGTATAGTTAGGGAGATTCAGTTTTTGCATGTTTCAAATATATGTAAAAATAGAAACTCATTGCGAGCAAAGCGAGGCAATCTTAAGTTAAAGATTGTATTATTTTCTTCCAAGTAATACCTTACTTAAAGTTATGAACGAAATTAAAAATATTATAGCAGATATAAAAGGAGGAAACATTAAGCCTGTTTATTTCTTAATGGGTGAGGAGCCTTATTATATCGATAAAATTTCTGATTATATTGAAAAAAATGTACTTGACGAGTCTGAAAAAGGATTTAATCAAGTAGTAATGTATGGTCGTGATGTTTCTATTGATGAAATCGTTTCGTCAGCAAAACGATATCCGATGATGGCAGATCGCCAGGTGATTATTGTAAAAGAAGCACAAGATTTAAGTCGTACCATTGATAAGATTGAGGCTTATGCAGCAAATCCGCAACCAACTACGGTTTTGGTTTTTAATTATAAATACAAAAAGTTAGATAAACGTAAAAAGGCCTATAAAGCGATTGCTAAAAATGGATTGATTTACGAGAGTAAGAAATTATATGAAAATCAGGTTGCTGACTGGATTCGTAGAGTTTTAGGCGGTAAGAAATACAATATTGAGCCCAAAGCATCTCAGATGTTAGTAGAGTTTTTGGGAGTTGATTTAAGTAAAATAGCAAACGAATTAGATAAATTAACTTCTGTTTTACCAAAAGACACCATTATAACCGATAAGCATATTGAAGAAAATATCGGTATCTCTAAAGATTTTAATAATTTCGAGCTTCGAAAGGCTATCGGTCAACGAGATGTGGTAAAGGCAAATAGAATTATTAATTATTTTGCGCAAAATCCTAAAAGTAATCCGTTAGTAATGACTATTTCGTTGTTAAATAGTTTTTTTACACAACTATTAATGTATCACGGGTTAAAAGATAAATCAAAAGGTTCTGTAGCAAAGAATTTAGGTGTGAATCCGTTTTTTGTTGATGATTATAGTTCGGCTGCAAAAAATTATCCAATGCGAAAAGTATCACAAGTAATAGCTTTGTTAAGAGAGGCAGATGTAAAAAGTAAGGGAGTAGGAGCCAATCAATCTCATGCAGATATTTTAAAAGAATTACTGTTTAAGATAATGCATTAATAAATGAATTGTTGAAACCTTATCTAGTTATTTGAATGGAATTAGGATGTATATTAAAAGTTTATAACGGATAAAGTAATTAATATTTTTAATCATATTGTTTAATCTAAAATAAATTCTAGTAGCATAAATGTATACTGAAAGTGATAGTTGTTTATAAGTAACCTTTAAAAGATTGTGTAAGTACAATGAAGTACAGGTACTCTATGTTTTAGGTAGTATATCAGATTGTTTAATTGTAATTTACACACATATTTCAGATATTATTTTACTAGCTAAAAAAGCATAAAAATGAAGAATATTTTTAACAAAGAAGTTACTAACGAGGTAATTAATAGAATAGAACAATTAACTCCAACAAGTCAACCAAGTTGGGGTAAAATGAGTGTTGCCGAAATGCTAGCACATTGTTGTGTTACTTACGAAATGGTGTATACAGATAAACATCCAAAACCCAATGGTGTTGTTAGAATGTTGCTTAAGGTGTTTGTAAAAAAGGCAGTGGTAAGTGAAACTCCTTTTACTAAAAACGGAAGAACAGCTCCGCAATTTATCATTACAGATGAACGTGAGTTTACAACAGAAAGAAAACGCTTGATAGCTTTTATAATTAAAACTCAAGAATTAGGAGGTGCGTATTTTGAGGGTAAAGAATCGCACTCTTTTGGTAAGTTAACAAAACAAGAATGGAATAATTCTTTTTACAAGCATTTAGAACACCATTTAACGCAATTTGGCGTTTAAATAAGGCATTGCTGCGGGTACAATTATTCTTGCTAAACTAAGATAGATTGTTGCTTTGGTAGTAAGGTTTTATTTTTTTTCTTTTCGTAAAATTTTCTCCATTTTACGTCCTTTAGCCAATTCATCAATCAGTTTTTCCATTTGACGGCATTGTTTGTATAGTTCAAATTCTTCGGCTATTTCTTCAATTCGGTATCCACAAACTACTCCTTTAATCATATATGCGTTTGGGTGAATTGTAGCTTGCTTAAAAAAGGTTTTAAATGTTACTTTTTCTTCAATAAGCGTTTGTAGTTTGTTTTCGTTAAAGCCTGTAAACCATTCGAGTACTTGATGAAACTCTTCTTTTGTTCTACCATTTTTTTCTAACCTATTCCAGTAAAGCGGGTAAATAGAAGCAAAGATCATACTTGCAACTTTCTCATTTTTTTCGGCGGTAACTTTCATTTTTACTGTATTTAAATTGTTTTATGTTTGCACGAGAGGTTATTTACTACATGACTTGATTATTAAAACCAAGTAAAAAAGTTATAAGAGCTTTTAAGCAAGGTTTTTATTATAGTTTTTTTATGTTTTATCCAAAATAGCTGCTTATACCAGTTAATATACTTTGTACTGCATAAGAAGCTAAAATAAGGCCCATAATTTTACTAATTACCGTAATACCGTAATCACCTATTCGTTTTTGTAAATGATTTGCTCCTAAAAGGATAAGACAAGTAATTCCGATTACAAGTAAAACTATTACCGTGGTGATAGCTTGTTGTTGAATTGAGTAAATATGATTATCGGTCATTAAAACAACAGCCATAATTGCCCCTGGAGAGGCTATAGAGGGAATTGCAATAGGAAATATGGTAACGTGTTTATAGTCTGTAATTCTGTTTTTTTCTAGCTCAGGTTTTCCATCACCGAATATCATTGTTAAAGCAAACAAAAATAGAATTACACCACCTGAAATTTGAAAAGCATCAAGTGATACAGACATACCTTCTAAAATAAGTTGTCCGATTATAATAAAAAATAAAAGTATCAGAAAAGCTATTACAGCTGCTCTAATAGCAATCTTCTTTTTATGATGTAAATCAAATTCTTTAGTCGCTTCGAGGTAAACAGGTATTGAACCAATTGGGTCAATTACTGCAAAAACAAAAAAGATTGTAGTTAAAAATTCTACCATTTTATTTTATTTCGGGTTTAGTAGCGCAAGTTTTAAGACGCTCTTTATAAATAACAAATTTAAGGACTAATCGTATTGATAGTAAATTAATTGATAATTTTGTTTGATGTTTTATTTAATTTGATAATCCTTAATGATCGTTTTAATGCCTTCTTGATAAGAAGTTACTTTAAAATCGGGGAACTTATTCTTAAACTTAGAAGAATCAAAGATATTATTGATGGTGTAACGAGGCAGTAATTCTTGTGTTTCTTTACTATTACTACTAAAAAAAGAGGCTATTTTTAATACAAACGAATTTAAGACATCATATTTAATAGTACGCCCTAATTGCTTGGAGATTTCGCTGATAATTTCTTTATAAGTAAGTCGGTTATCATCGCAAGGTAAGTGCCAAGTTTGACCATAAGTTTCGGGGTGGTTGGCTATTAGTGCCATTGCTTTACTAGCATCTGGTGTGTAAATTAAAGTCCGTAATACCTTGTCGTTTAGTAATACTTTAGGTTTTTTGTTGGCTTTTAGTTTTTCGAAAACAAGAGTGTTTGTTATTCCTTTTGTTTTACCAGGACCATAAAACTCAGGAGCTCGGCATATAACCGCTTCAATTTCTTTTTTTGCTATTGCTTTTAGTAAAAGTTGTGCCGTAATTTTTTTAGCAATGCCTTTTTTGCCTTCAGAATTTAACTGGGTGTCTTCTTTCTGAACTTTTGTGTCTTGCGGATAGGCATATGTATTATCAAAATAAACGAGTTTACAATTGTTGGCCTTGCAAGCATTAATTACATTCTGCATTATTTTGGGCCAATTGCTTAACCAAACATCAGATTTATAGGGTAGGCCAACGGTCATGTAGGCAATATCAGCATTTACCAAAGCTTTATTTACATCCTCTGAGTTGAGTAAATTCCCTTTGTATAAAATATCGTTCGGATGCACTTTTTTAGGGTTTCGTCCCACTAGTTTTATGTTGTTGGTATAATTGGTTCTTAATTCTTTTGCCAATTCCTCACCAATTATTCCGTTAGCGCCTAAAATTACTTGCATATTTTATCAATTTTTAAATTTTGCTATTCGTTGTCGTCCTTACAGTTGCTCTTTTTCGAAAATAACATTTCTTTCGGTATTTTTCTTGTAGATGTTTTTGGTAATCATCTCTTTATTTGTGGTAACACCATCGTTTTTATTATTAGGATTTAGTGCATATTCGAGTTGATGGTCTATCATTTTTTCGAAAGGAAGCAAGAAGTTCTTTGTATCACATTTTTCTAAATTACCCTTGTTAAGTAGATTTATTACGGTGTAAACAGACTCAATTGTGCTAAGACAAAGCGCTGCTGGCTGCTGCTTAATTATAAATTTTGATTTAATGTTATTATCGAAACTCACTCTTTTTAGTTGTTGCAAGTTGGTACTTAGTTTAAGCATTTTACGAGCGCAAGGCCAGGTGCCATCAAGAATAAAAATGTATGGATTATTGCCCATAAAGGAATTTATTTCGACACTTTTTCTAGTAGAGATATTAAAGCTGTCTTTACCAGGGTACAGCAAGAAAGCATTGTTTTTTTTATTGGCAAGTATTTGGTTTACGCGGCTATTATTGGTAAAATCTATGCCAACAATTACCTCTGAGTTTTTAAGTTGAAGGTTTGTTATATGACCGGTTCCGCTTTTTTCTTTTCTGTACTCCTTGGGGTGCATCAGAATAATAAAACGGGTATTGGTATGAAAAGGATTAAGATGTTTACATAGGCAGGTGCTGTTAGGCCGCATACATGTGTAACATTTAATCCTTGGTTTTTTTATATCAACTTGCAAGATAACTATCTTTTTAATTAGGTTCGTGTAAAGTAGTTAAGAGGCTTGTTTTATATGCTTTTAACTTCTTACAAATTTACCTAATGATTCTAGAAGTTGTGGGTTATCATCTAAAGCAATTTTAGCAATTGCATAAAATTCACTCATCCAGTCGCTTATAGCGCCAACAGCAGCGTCTTTTAGTTTGGTGGCATCTTGACTTTCTCCTTTTTCTTTTAAATAATCGGCTCTTGCAGTTTCTAAAACGGTTATTAAGGTACGTGTTTCTTGCAATTCGGTAGGTGTAACTTTTAGGCGTGCTAAAGCTGTTTCTATTTCGGTATTTCCGGCAGCTACGGCATAAAATTTCTTAACGGTTTCTAACCATTTTATATATATGGTAGGTAAGCTGCCTGTTAGGCCTAGTTTTGTTAATAGGTTTTCATCTTTTCTAAAAACTACTTTTCCTTTTTTTCGATGTAAGGAGTATTCGGTTTCTAGCTGGCCTTTAATGGTAGAAAAGTTGTTGTAGGCAATGGTAGTTTCGTCATCTTCTGTTTTGTTGGCATCGTAGGCTTCTCGCGCATTTGTTAATAAGGTTTTTCCTTCGTTTAAAAGTGCATCTTCGTAGCCAAACTCTGCCATTGTAGTGGCTATTTCTGTTTGTTTTTCTACATTTTCGAATGCTACACGATATTGCTCTAAAGTTTCTGCTTCAGTTAATGTTCTTTTTTTTCCCATTTTGCTTTTTTTAAGGTTACTATACTATTTGCGTTTCTCTTAGCGCTACTCGCCAGTATTTTATGTGTCTTTTTCTGTTTTTTACCGTTTTTGTTGTGTTTTTTCTTGTTTTTATTGCGTTTTTGAAGGCTCTTAATGTGTTTTTACTTGCCCTTATTGCGTTTTTGAAGACTCTTATTGCGTTTTTTACCGTTCTTATTGCATTTTTGATGGCTCTTGTTGCATTTTTTTACGTCTTTATTGTGTTTTTACGCAATATTTTGATGTTAAGGTACAAATAGTTTTTTGCTATTCATAGTTATTTGGTTGTTTTATAGGTATTAAGGTTTTGTGTTGTTGCTGTTTTAGGATATATACACCGGGGTTTTTGTTATGAACGAATTGTTATGTTATGCGGAATTAACTTATTGTTTGCTTGGCAGTGTGGTGTACGCAATTTGTGTGAAATTTGATTGGTAAGGCTTTTTTTTAAAGTATAAAAGCTCATGGTACTATTTAATAGTAATATGAGCTTGGTATATTGATGAGGTGTTTTTAAGGAAGATTTTTTTATCTGAGTGTTGGGCGATATTTACCTTTTAGCTTTTTTATTTTTGTTTATATAGATTCGTAAGTAGGCTAGAATTAGTAATTAATTTTATACGGTGTTAGCAACTGGGCTTATTTTTTTATTATTTCCTTAAACATTGAAGTGTCTAAAGCTATAAATATATTGTCTTTTACTTTTTCAATCTCTTCTTTAGTTAATTTAGTTTTCTTTAAAAAGTAATTTCGCATATCTCTTTTTGTTCGATTATTTTTGTAACCTATTCTTGGTGCAATTACTTCTTCTCCTCTTGTGAAAATTATAATTGGAATATTTTTTTCTTTAATACGTTCACCTATTAATTCCCACCATAAATTATCTGTGTCTCCAAGTGAAGTTCCAAATATCGAAATAAAATCTGCTTGTTTTATTTTTGTTTTAAAATGATTATCTATTGTATGTCCATAAGCTAGATTACATTCTTGTTTAACAATGGCTTCAAGTACGTCTACATTTTGATGAAATGCTTTGTTTTTTAGTTGTGAAATATCATTAACTCCTAAAACCATTCTATCATCAACATATCCGTGAATATGTTCAACTCTTCGAAGAGTAACTTTTCCTGGATTAGCTATATGATGTCCAATTTGAATGTTTTTGTTATTTTCGACGATTTTTTCAATAATTCTTGTGTAATTAAATGTAACAATGTCAACATTCCAAGTGTTATTAGTAAAATTAGATTTATAAGTTCTTATTTTATTGTTGTCAGCAACAGGAAGAAAAACTTCTGGCTTGACAAGATTTTCAAAAAATTTTGCTTTATTAATTTCGGCTAGTTCAAATTTACTTTCTTCTTTAATTAAGTATTCAGCAAGTTGTTCTCCAATATCTTCGAAGACTTCGTCAAAATCATCTACTGTCTTAAATTCCTCTGTATATTGACCTAATGCAAGTTCCAAATCAGACCAATTTTTATAATTGTTTGAAATGTTCGTTTTTAAGTTATTTATGCTATTGTTCGATGATTCTATAGATTTATAATAATCGTAAAAATCTTTATAACTTGTTTTTAAGCCAAGGTTTAAATCAAACCCATTTCCAAATATGTGAAGTATTTTCAATCTATGTTGTTTTTTTGCCTTGTTACTAACGTTCAGTATAAGAAACGTAGGGCAGGTGATAAGCGATACGTTTCGGTTTAGTACTAAGCCAAATATAATATTTTGCTTTTATCTTTTTTGTTGAAAATGCCAAATTTTATATTTGGCGAATTTATAAATAAACACAGACCTTTGGGTTTAGCACTAATGCCCTATGTTTTTTATACATTGTTAGCACCAGTTTTTACATTTCCCATATTCTCTTTCTAAAATAATATTCATTTATACCTTCGCCAACATAGTAATCTCTTTTACTCCTTTCAAGCATAAATTTTTTTAAACCTCCATATGGCATTTCAGTTCGTTGTTCACCTCGATATTCAATTCTAGATTTTTGATAACTGAACATATCACTTCTGTTGATAAGAATTACACCTTCTTCAATTCTAAACCCTTCAAATAGATATGTTCTTATTTGGTCACAAATGTAATTTAATGCGCGAGTAAGTTCTAATACCAAATCTATGATTAATCCTAGATGATATTCATAATGTTCAAGAGCTTTAATTTCTGTTTCTTGACAATAAGCACTTTCATTATTATAGAATTGTTCTCTTTGATAGTTTTTGTAAAATTTCTTTATAGAATATCCATTTGGGTTTTCATCAGGAAATTCTGAGTATAGTCTGACTAAATCATTTAGTATGTTTTTAAAATTTATTAGAGATGATTCTAAAGGTAAATATCTTTGAGGCCAAACTCTTGAAACTATGTAGTCAGGTACTTGTTTTAAAGTGTCAAATTCTTCTTTGGGAAAAGTTTCCCACATTCCAAGCATATAAGAAGTCCAATTTGTCCAAGTATCTAAGTTTGATAATTCTATGAATTTTTGAATATATGTTGCGTATAATTCATCATCTCTAGTTTTTTGTCTATCTGTAGATAGGTTTTTCTTTACCCAAAGTTCGTGTGTTTTTTTATACTCGTGTAACTTTTCAACGGTATATTCAACTTCTTGGTCATCAATAATTTTATGATGGACACTACAAAGTAAGATTAAGTTATCATACTTATCTCTTTTTTCTTCTTCGAGAAGATGATTTCCTCTAGGGCCTTTAATTTTTTTTGCAACTATGTGAGCTTCTTGACCAATAACAGAAGGGTCATCTGTCGAAGTTTCGTCAATTACTAATTCTTTTTTACAATCAGGAAAAGCACACATATTCCCTGACCTTCCCCAAATTAATTTATGTGTTTTTAATGATATGCTCATAATTGGTGCTAACGGTTTTGTGCTTATAGTTTGTTGCGTAAATTTAGCGAAAAAATAATAAATAAAGCACAGACTTTTACGCTTGCGAGGTTTTTCCGCAGGAAAAACTGTAGCAATAAATTATGCACATTGTTGCAAATTGTAGTTTTTATTTCGATTTATAGTTCCGTTTTAGGTTTTTTTATATTTTCAAAATTCAGCGTTTCAGTAAACAATTCCGCAAAGATTTTCAATTCCGTAAAGTTGCTAAATTCCGTTAGAGTGATTTTTTGCGTTCAGTTCTGTTGTAGCTAACGCTTAAAATTCCGTTTGAGTAAGAATTCCGTAAATTTGCTCTAAACTTGGGAATGTTATTTTTCCAGTGTTGACAGAAAAAACGTAATTTAAATTAGAATTATTCCACAATAAATTTGATGATTTTAATTCAGAATTGTTTCCGTCTGAGTAATTTCTGCTATTATTTGCAACTCCTTATATAAGATACTTTACTCCTTTTATCTATATTTTTAAAAGTGTGTATTTTAAAATAATTAGCGATTTTCTTGTAAATATAGCAAAATAAATAGGAGTGCTTGTTAGAGTTTGCGCTAATTTATAGAAGGTTTTATGCAAGTAATACCTGGTGTGGTTTAAGTGGTTTATAATGAGCATCTGTTTAGTGTCGCGTTGCTGTGGTGGGGTGACATTTTGGTTGTAAGATATTAAAAGCTCAGAATACTATATAATGGACTTGTCTGTTTTAATTGTTCCTTTAAAAGAAGAACAGATTTCTCTAAATGATGTTCTTTTAAAAAGTGCCCTAGATGAAATTCTCTTGCCATATTTTTTTAATGTATGCTAACGTAAAGATGATATGAAATCGTTTTAATTTTTATATCAGCAGTTAAAGGAAGTTAGTTGAGAAAACTGAGAATGTTAAGTTTTGAATTAGTTGAAAACGCTTATTTAAAAGCTATAATTCATATTTTAAAAAAGTAACCAAAGTTGAAGATTTTAATGTGTACGCTTAGGAAGTAAAAGAATTATATTTTTATAATATTGCAACTAAACAAAACATTAATAAGTACTATTCTACCTTAGCATTTCTCGGCTTAATATATAATTGCTGGACTAAAACAATGACAATAACGGTAATTGGAGTTGCTAAAACTAAACCCCAACCGCCAGTTAAAATACCCATAACCAATTGTGAAATAATTATTAAGGCAGGCGGCATATTTATAAGTTTTTTCTGGATAAGTATAGTAATAAAATTACTTTCAATAAACTGTATAAGCATATAAAGACCTATTACAATTAAGGCTTTTTCTGGACTTTGGGATAAGGCTAATAAAACTGCAGGAATTAAGGCTATAATTGGTCCGAAATTGGGAATAAAGCTTATTAAACCTGCTAAAAAGGCTAAAACCAACCAAAGTGGTATGCCAATAACTGCTAATCCTATGGCGGTTAATACAAAAACAATAAGCATGGACAATAATTTGCCTTTTAACCAATTACGTAATTGCACTCCTAATTTATTTAAAACGTCTTTTGCTTTATTTTGTTTTCTAATAGGCATAAGTTGTACAATGCCTTTAGTATATATTTTTGGAGAAACGGTAAAGAAGATTCCAATAAATAAAACCACATATAAATCTCCAAATACACCAAAAGAAGATTTAAAAAAGCCTCCAGCAAAATCCTGAGCTTTTTTAATTGTTTTTTCAGAAGATAATTCTTCAATTATGGTTTTTCCAATAGAAGTATCTTGTAGTTTAGATTTTGCAGTATCTATGGTTTGAGGTAAAGTTTCCATAAGTTCAGCCGTTTGTGACTGTACCTTAGCACCAATGAGCCAGAATAAACCTGAAAACAAAATCAATATGGTAATAATTGAAATAGCTACACAAATACCATCTTTCCAATTTGTTTTTTTCTGAATAAAATCACTAATACCTCTAAAAACTAGGGCAATTAAGGTTCCTGCTAATACTAAAAGAAATACTCTAAATGTAGTTTGAATTAATAAAATTAAACCTACGGTAATTACAACATATTTAATAACCACACTTGTCTTTTGCTTAAAGGTTAGCTGGTTAGTAGAATTTTTAGAAGGTAAATTATTTTCCATCGGTATAGTTGTGTTTTATATCAACTAATTTAAACTAAAATAGGTGAATTGTAATATGTATTTTAAATGATATGAATTTAGCACTCTTTAATCGTTACAAACAGTTTTGTGTATGATTTCGTTGCGTGTTTGAGCAACTAATTTAGCAAATACAAACTGAATAGAAAATCCGCGAGGACTTTTGTAAGTAGGCGAGAACCAGCAATTACTTATAGCCATTGTTGTACACCGTTTTTATTGTAGCGTTGTGAGTAAAACTCCTTCATGAGCATCATCCCACTGTTCCTCATAATTTGAACTATAATATATAGGAATTGGTTGTTTGATTTCCCATCCTATCAATTTTTCTAATGAAAGATATTCTTTTAAACATATCTCCAATAATTTATCAATATCATCCAATAGATCTTCAATTAAGTAATTCCCATTTTCACCAGCTTCATTCAAAGCTTCAGAGCAACCAATTTGCTCCAAACAATCCACCGTAACATCTCCTATATCATCATAATTCTCTTCGCTCTCAAATTTATATAGATTAAGCCATCCTTCATATCGACTAATTCGTATACTTAAGGATGTAATTTCTTCAGTATTCTGAATCTTTTTTGGAAATAACTCAGAAACTAAAAACTTTCCTAATGTATTATCTGCAATACTTTGAATGAAACTTTCAACCTGAGCTAGTAAATTTTCCTCTTTTATAATTTCTCCTAATTCTTCTTTTTCATATTTAAGAAAAGCCTTTGTTATTTTATCATATATTGTGATGATTTGAAGTTTAGATTTTTCTGTTAAACTAGAGGTGTTGATTATTTTTTTAATGTCCATTTTGATTGATCTTTATTAATATTGTACAACTCTTTATACAAGATACCTTATTCCTCTTATCTTTATTTTTAAAAGGATATATTTTAAAATAGTTAGCGTTTTCTTGTAAATGTAGCAAAATAAAGGGAATGGTTGTTAAATTTTGCACTAATTTATAGGGGTTTTATATGCTTTGATTTAAGTGGTTTATAATGGGCATCTGCTTAGTGTCGCGTTGCTGTCGTGATGGTGACATGTTGGTTGTAAGATAAGAACTGCTTAATACTTTATCTTTGCTTACTAACGAATAAGCTGAATAGTGAATATAAATACGAATAATTTAAGAGACCTTAAGAAAATGAGATTAGCACGTCATTGGTCTCAAGAGCAGTTATCAGAAATGAGTGGGTTAAGTGTAAGAACCATCCAGAGAATTGAAAAAGGAGAAAATGCGGGTTTAGAATCCTTAAAATCTTTGGCAGCAGTTTTTGAAATTGATATTGCTACTTCAGATAAGAAGGAGGAAGTAGATCAGCTTAGAAAAGAGGAGGATTATATTGAAAACCTAAAAGGGTTTTATAAGCTTTTAGGGATTGCTTTATTAAGTTTATTGGTTCCGTTTATTCTTGCATTAAACGATTCGGATTTATGGTCTGTATTTTTGTGGGTATTACTTTCTTGGGGAGTTTTACTTGGGATGTATTCTCTTACTATTTTTGATTTTTTTGGTACATCTTGGAAACAAAAAATGGTTAACAAGAAATTTAAAAAGAAGTAACGGCTTTTAATAAGATAGTGTGTTTGTGTAAGCAGCGTAAAAGAGTTAGTTATTTAGGTTTGTCTTAATTATAGGGTTTTATAAACGGCTAAAACCATTGTTTAGATTATTAGAGCGCCTATTAGCAGTATATGTTTTGATAATGCTGATTAATGTGAAACTACTTTTAAACCTATAATTGAGGCAATTAATGTCATGATAAAAAATAGTCGCCAAAATGTGGCTGGTTCTTTAAAAATAATAATTCCGATTAAAACTGTTCCTACAGCGCCAATACCTGTCCAAACCGCATATGCAGTTCCTATTGGTAGTTGTTGCGTGACTTTTACAAGTAGCAACATGCTTATTGCTAAACAAATTAAGAATGCTATGTACCAGTAGGTTGCTTGAGTGCCTGTTGCTTCTTTTGCTTTACCTAGGCAAGCAGCAAAAGCCACTTCAAATAGCCCGGCAATTATTAATAGTATCCAATTCATTGGTGGTTGTGTATGCTTTGTTGTTCGATTTAGTATCTAATTTGGTAAATAGTGGGTTGGTAAATGTTTATTTTTTCTTCTTTGTGGCAATTCTGATAAATTCTCCTTGCCTGTTGTAATAGTATTCATTTTCTGATGAAAACTCTTTTTGTGCTATTATAAATTTTTTATAATTAGTAATAAACTCAAAGTTAAACGGAACTATAACCTTACCTTTTGTGTTTATGCAGCCATACTTTTTACCTTTTTTAACCACAGCAACACCTTTAAAAAATGGTTTGGCACTGTCATATAAATATGGAGCGATTAATTCTCCTTTGTTATTTATGTAACCTATTTTACTTTCCTTTTGTACTTTAACATACCTCAATCCATCAGGCTGAATTCTTCCGAAATTGATAGTCCAATCAAATTGAAAGTCTATAATTGTGTTATTATTAGAGTCTATAAAACCATATTTACCATTTTTTTGAGCAAAAGCTAAATTGCCATAAAAATGACCAAGATTATCATAATCTAAAGGTATTAAAATTTCTTTTTTATAGTTGATATATCCCCATTTGCCGTTTTTTACAACTAATATCCAATTTTCAATTTCGGTATTTAAACTAATCAATTCATAGCCTTCTTTAAAAGGTATAATATAATTCCCTTTTAAATCAATTACAGCAAATTTATATGTTTTGCCATTTTTGATAGAAACTGCTGCGTAGTCATTATTTTCGAAGTAAGTACCAGTAGCATATTGTGGTTTAATAACAATTTTATTATTCTTATTCATGTAGCCTATTTTCCCATTTTCTCTAGATCTAAATGTGAAAAGTTCATTTTTTTCTGGCTCTTGAGCATATGAATCAAAAGAAATAGTTAAAAGTAATATGTATAATAGTAGCTTCATTTAATGTTTACTTAGGCGTTTGTTGCGTGTTATAAGTACTTAATTTTAGCACATACAAATCTAATGGAAATCTGCATGGATTTTAAGCTTAAGTTAGCACAAGGCATTAATTGTATATGGATTTAGATACTTTTTTTAGTTGTTTTTATCCGTAGTAATAATTTTATCCAAAATATTTTTCATAGTTTCCATATCCTTTTTATCTATCGAAAAACAATCTAACTTATCAACGAGTTTTTTTGGTATTCCGATTGCTTTCTTATACGAGTCATTTCCTTTTTGTGTTAATGAAATAATGACCATTCTTTCGTCTTTTTTAGAACGAGTTCGTTTTATAAAGCCATTTGTTTCCATTCTTTTTAGAAGCGGTGTAAGGGTGTTGGTTTCTAAAAGTAATTTTTCACAAATTTTTTTTACAGGAATTTCATTTTCTTCCCAAAGCACCAATAAAACTAAATATTGAGGATAGGTAATATCTAACTGCTCTAGTAAAGGTTTATATTGTTGAATTAGTAACCTAGAAAGAGAATATAGCGGAAAACAAATTTGATTTTCTAATTTAAGTTGCTCGTGATTTTTTTCCATTTGTATAGGTTTTATACAGTTTAATATTTTTTAGCGCTTAAATTGTTTGTTTAAAATAGCATTATTTTTTTAGTCTGTTTTTTAAAAAAGACAATGCACCTGTTGACCATAATGCCCAAAGAATTAATATAGGTTGAAAAAACAATCTAATTAACCTTTTACTATCTGTATTTAGTCCAAAAGAGTCTATTTGATTTACATATTGATTGATGTTTCCTGGAAAAATCAACACAAAAAAGATCGCCAATGCAAGTCCTGTTTTAATTTTTAGTTTTCCACCTAGTATCATAAGAATTCCAAAAGCAATTTCTACTACACCAGATGCAAGCACAACAATATCCATTAAACCTTCATCTGTTGATAACCAAGTAGGCACTTGTGCAAGAAATTCTGTTCTTAAAAAAGTTAAATGCCCAATTCCTGCATAAAGCATAAAGGAACCCAACAGAATTCTAAAAATGTTTTTTACTGTATTCGTTTTTGTGTTATTCATATTGCTTGAGTTTTAATCGTGAACGATACAAATTTATACATAAAGTAGGATTTTGCCAAATATATTGTGATTTTTACTTGTTACTAAATCGTTATAACCAAAACATTGTTTTATTTATGGTTGTTTTTAAAGTGTTGTAATAAAGTGTTTTAGTTTTTTTTGTTTATAAGTATTGCTGAATAATAAAGATTTTTAAGTGGTTGTAGAATATCATTTATATTGATAATAGCAGTGTATGGTTTTTCTTGTATAATCGTTTTGGTTTTTAAATATTGCTGTTTTTTAATAGTTTTTAAGCTTGGTTCTTATTTTAATCCGACTTATATGATCGATCAATCATAATCGGTTAACGCTTTTATTAAATGCGCTAATGTTAAAATGATTCAAGTTAAGTTGAAGCCTAGTAGTGTTATAATTTTGTATCGAACCAATAAAACATAAATCATGTTGATATTAACCATACTATTAAGTTTTCTTTTACCACCATTAGCAGTGTTTTTAAAACACGGACTAGGAACAGAATTTTTAATAAGTCTTCTTTTAACACTTGTAGGCTGGATACCAGGCGTTATTTATGCTTTATTTATAAATAGTAAATAAATTATGAAAAATATATTAGTAGCAGGTGCAAATGGTACCACAGGAAAAAAAATAGTACAACTTTTAAAATCATCGCAAAACTTTAATCCGATTGCCATGGTAAGAAAAGAAGAACAAGTTGCGCAATTTAAATCGGAAAATATAGATACTGTATTGGGTGATTTAACAAAAGATATTACACATACGGTTAAGGATATAGATAAAGTAATTTTTGCAGCGGGATCTGGAGGGAAAAACGTGATTGAAGTAGATCAGGAAGGCGCTAAGCGATTAATATCAGCGGCTAAAATGGCTAATATTAATAAGTTCGTTATGTTAAGTTCTATGGGAGCTGATAGCCCAGAAGCGGCAGGAGATTTACAAGCGTATATGAAAGCGAAGCAAAAGGCAGATGACCATCTTATTAAAAGTGGGTTGAATTTTGCAATTGTAAGACCCGGAGCATTAACGAATGGTGATGGGAAAGGAAAAATAATGTTAAAAGAAAAGCTACATAAGCAAGGAGAGATTAGTAGAGCAGATGTTGCCGAAACTCTGGTATTAGCTTTAAATGATGACGCACCAAATAATAGGGTTTTCGAGATTATAGAAGGTGAAACCGTAATTGGTGAAGCGATGTAGCAATTATAAACGTAAGCGAGTTAGATTTTATCTAAGTCACAAATTAAATATGAAAATTAAAAGAGTAACTAATAATGGCGGTTTGCGAAAGTGAACTTGATTAGCAAACTTTATAATTTTATAAAAACAAAAAAAGAGATATTTAGCGATATCTCTTTTTTTTATGAAACAAGAAGTTAAGTTGTTGTTTATGAGTTGTATTATCGATTTATAAAAATAGGAATCATTATAATCATAAAAAAAGCAAGCATCATTTTTACATAATAATTTGTGATAAATAAGCCTGTTGAAATTAATAAATAATCATCACTTGTTGTTTCAATTTTTCCGCCAGAAAAGTAATCACTTTTATAAGTAGCTATTGTTTGGTTATTATCAGTTAAAATCCATTGACGACTCCAAAAATCTTTTTGAGCCCAAATAAATTCTTTTTCTTCGATTTTTACGGTTGCTCTAGTTTTAAATGAATGGTATTTAATACTTCCTATTACTTTTTTTTCTGTAATATTTTTAATCAAAAAATCACTACTGAAAACCCCCTGTTTTTCAAACTTAAATTTTTCGTCATTCAGTTCTAAGTTCGCAGTGTCAGAAAACCATTCAGCATTTAAAACAGCTATATTTTTATTAGCTTCTGTTAGTTTGGTTGAAGTATCAAAGAATTCTTTGCTCCATTGCAATTTTTTCATGTTTTTTTGTTGTAATGTTTATTTATGTGCTTTAAGCACTAAAGTTCGTAACTAGCCACTAATTATATATGGTGTTACCAAACGTATTTTTTAATCACTTCAGGTGTATTTATAATTGTCCTTTTTATTCTTGATATTATAAACTTTAAAAACGCAGAAGTTAAATTAATGCAAAAAAAAACCTAGAGCACAATGTCTAGGTTCTGTATAATTTTTTATAGTGCAACACTAAAGCGTAATGAATAGCTAGGCACTTTATATTGCAAACATACAATATTTACATCTTATAACCAATTTTATCTGTAATTATTAATTTAATCGTCTTGTTATTATCGTATTCTTTGAATAATTTATTTATTTCATTGTTCATATTATTATGTCTTTCTTCAGATATATTTTTTAAAATAAAGGATATTGTTTTTATTCCAGCATCTAACGATTGATTATTGTTATCGTTAAATTTAGTTCTAGGGATTTTGTATATACCTTGAGGGAAATTCAAATCATATAAAACTCCTGCGTGAGCACAAATATTTCGAATAAATTTTATAGTATGAATGAAGTTTATAAAGGTATTAAGGTTATTTAATCCATAAAGCTTTGAAATTTCTTTTTTAAGTTCCTCGCTTTTTAATGCCTTAAAAACAGTAACGATTGCTCCAAATGTCAAAAACTCAAAAGTTTTCCAAGTAGGTGCATATATATCATTCCTGTGTTTTATATGGTGAAGTTTTATTAGCTTATTCTCATCTTTAAATTTATCTGTGTATAGTTTTGTATCTAATTTGTTTATAAACCAACGAGCCATTATTTTGGGATTGGAATACCATATAGGGTCTTCTTTATGTTTATTAGAAGTATAATAAATAATTTTAGTTCTAAAGTTAACCTCTATACGCTTTAAATATTTAAGTAAAACATTTCTTAAATCTACGTCTAAGTAATAAAGATTAATTATATTCGAAAATAAGGTGCCTTCTTCAAGATTATGGTCCTTGTCTATTTCAAAAGGAAACCAATAAAATCCAAGTCTATAATAACCGATATCTAGCAGTATTTCTTCAGCTTTTTCTTCTCCGCAATCGAAAATCATTCCTCTTTCTTTGAGAAATACCATTTGTTCTTTTGCGGTTGTTGCTTTTTTACCCATTTTAATTTATCTTGACTTATAATTTTAATAAAATATAAATATATTTTATTACTCGTTACTATTCTTTTTTTTTGAATAAATTACGGTTACTAATATCCGTATATAAGGTGCTTTATTTCATTTGTCTTTATTGTAAAACTCTATAGAATAAAGTGTTAGAAATTTTTTCTTGTAAATATAGCAAAATCAATAACTAGGATTCCTTAAAGTTTTTAATAAGTTATGCACAGTTTTTGCTAATTTCGCGATTCAAAATATATACGCATGATTACTGTAGATCAATTAACGGTTGAGTTTAGTGGAAAAACCTTATTCAAAGATGTTTCGTTTGTTATAAACGAAAATGATAAAATTGCTTTAATGGGTAAAAACGGTGCCGGAAAATCAACTATGATGAAAATTATGGCAGGAGTTTCTAAAGCTAGTAAAGGCGGAGTTAGGAGCCCGAAAGATACAGTAGTTGCATACTTGCCACAGCATTTATTAATGGAAGATAATTGTACGGTTCGTGAAGAAGCTTCTAAAGCTTTTGATGCTGTTTTTAAGATGAAAGCTGAAATGGAATCATTAAATAAGCAGTTAGAAACACGTACCGATTACGAATCGGAAGAATACATGAAAATTATTGAGCGTGTTACCGATTTAGGCGAAAGTTATTATGCGTTAGAAGAGGTAAATTACGAAGCTGAGGTAGAAAAGGCGCTGAAAGGATTAGGATTTAAACAAGAAGATTTTGACCGTTTAACAAGCGAATTTAGTGGAGGTTGGCGTATGCGTATTGAGTTGGCGAAGATTTTATTACAAAAACCCGATTTAATCTTGTTAGATGAACCAACGAACCACGTAGATATAGAATCGGTAATTTGGTTAGAAAATTTCTTATTAAACAAAGCCAAAGCTGTTGTGGTAATTTCGCACGATAAAGCATTTATCGATAATATTACCAACCGAACTATTGAGGTTACCATGGGGACGATTCACGATTATAAAGCCAATTACTCACATTATTTAGAGCTTAGAAAAGAACGTCGTTCGCACCAAATAAAAGCATACCAAGAACAACAAAAAACAATTGATGATATAAAAGGTTTTATAGAGCGTTTTAAAGGAACGTATTCTAAAACCAATCAAGTTGCATCGCGAGTACGTATGTTAGAAAAAATTGTTCCAATAGAAATTGATGAGGTAGATACCACTTCGTTAAAACTACGTTTTCCGCCATCGCCACGTTCGGGAGATTATCCTGTAAAAGTAGAAAACTTAACCAAAAAATACGGTGATTTAACCGTTTTTGAAGAGGCTAGTTTTTCAATTTCTCGTGGTGAAAAAGTATCGTTTGTTGGACGAAACGGAGAAGGGAAATCAACCATGATTAAAGCAATTATGGGTGAAATAGATTTTGAAGGTGAATGCGGATTAGGACATAATGCTAAGGTTGGATATTTTGCACAGAATCAGGCATCATTATTAGATCCTGAATTAACAGTTTTTCAAACAGTAGATGAGGTTGCAGAAGGTGATGTGCGAACGCAAATAAAAAATATTTTAGGTCGTTTTATGTTTGCAGGTGATGATATTGAAAAGAAAGTAAAAGTGCTTTCTGGTGGAGAGAAAACACGTTTGGCAATGGTTAAATTATTGCTAGAACCGGTAAATGTGTTAATTTTAGATGAGCCTACCAATCACTTAGATTTACGATCTAAAGATGTGATAAAAGAAGCGTTATTGCATTTCGACGGAACCTTAATTTTAGTATCTCACGATCGTGATTTCCTGCAAGGTTTGTCAGAAAAAGTATTCGAATTTAAAGATCAACGTGTTATTGAGCATTTCGAAACTATTGATGCTTTTTTAGAGCGTAATAACATTAAAGCGTTAAAAGAAATCGACTTATAGAATTATTTTTTGAAGCAATTTCCCGCTTTCCGCACTCGCTTTTTTTTGAATAAAAATCAAAAAAAGAGCTCAAACAAATGCTGCAATCAGGGCTAGAAATTTGTACTAAATTTTATATTTAGAGTTTAAATTTTTATAGAAAGGAAATAGTCAATTGAATCCGTCAAGCTGAATTTATTTCAGTTTCTCATCCTGATTTGCTACAATTTTGTCAATTCGAGTGATTTTAATGACTAAAAGGAATTAAAATTGTATCGAGAATTTGAATCGTTTTATTTTGATGTTAAAAAAGTTCTCGATACAATTTTTTGAAGGAAAAAAAATCACTCGAATTGACAGTTTCTTTTTAAACAAGCTCTTAAACAAAAAACACCGTTAAATAATTTTAACGGTGTTTTGTATAAATAAATAAGATATTAAAATAGTTATTCGGTAACTTTTAAACGTGCTTTGGCGGTAACTGAAATATCAGAAAAATCGTTATTTAAATATTTTAAATAACCGGCAATGGCAATCATGGCAGCATTATCGGTAGTGTATTCAAATTTTGGAATGTAGGTTGTCCATCCCCAATGTTTTTCGGCAAGCTCTAAACGTTTTCTGATTTCTGAATTAGCAGAAACTCCACCAGCAATAGCAATGTGTTTAATATCTGTTTGTTTAACGGTGTTTTTTAATTTATCCATTAATATTTCAACAATTGTATGTTGAATAGAAGCACAGATATCGTGTAGGTTTTCTTCAATGAAATTTGAATTCTCTTTTACATTTTTCTGAATAAAACGTAAAATCCCTGTTTTTAATCCGCTAAAACTAAATTGTAAATCGCCCACTTTAGGCTTTGTAAATTGATATGCTTTCGGATTACCTAACTGCGCATATTTGTCAATTAAAGGACCACCAGGATAAGGTAAGCCTAGTATTTTTGCTGATTTATCAAAGGCTTCCCCCACAGCATCATCAATAGTTTCACCTAAAATTTCCATCTCAAAATGATTGGTGATTTTTACAATCTGGGTATGTCCGCCACTTATGGTTAAGCACACAAAAGGAAAAGGCGGTATTTTACTACCCTCATCTTTAATAAAATGAGCCAAAATATGCGCCTGCATATGGTTTATATCTATTAGCGGAATATTTAAACCTAAGGCAAAGGATTTAGCAAATGAAGTACCTACCAATAACGATCCCATTAAGCCAGGACCACGTGTAAAAGCAATAGCATTTAAATCGTGTTTGGTAATATTAGCTTGTTCGATAGCTTGTTGTACTACCGGAACAATATTTTGCTGATGCGCTCTTGATGCAAGTTCGGGAACAACACCGCCATATTTAGCATGTATTTCCTGATTGGCAACCACATTACTTATTACTTTTCCGTTATAAATTACCGAAGCACTTGTGTCGTCACAAGAGCTTTCAATACCTAAGATATAGCTGTTTTTTGTACTCAATGTATGTTGTATTAAAATGCAAAAATATCGATATTGCGTTAGAATTTCGTTAAAATTAATATTTCTTTAAAATAAGGCAACATTTTTGCAGTTAGCTGAGTACATTTGTTAGTCATTTATAAATAACATTCTCATTAAAAAAGTAGGCGAAATATTGTGGAGATTTTTAAAGTACTTTGTGCTTTTATTAGTCTTGCTTATTATTTTATTATCACTACCAATTGTTCAAAGCGAACTAGCGAAACAAGCAACGAACTGGCTTAACAAAGAGTACAATACTAATATTGTTGTTAAGAAGGTAGATTTATCATGGTTGGGGAGTGTTCAGCTAAAAGGAATTGAAATTAGAGACCATCATAAAGATACCCTAATTTTTGTTGAAAATTTAAGCACTTCTCTACAAAATGTTAAACGAATAGTAGAGAATAATGTTGATTTAGGCGAAGCTTCTTTAAGTGGTGCTTATTTTAATATGAAAAAATACAAAGGAGAAGACGACGATAACATGTCTATCTTTATCGACAGTTTTGATGATGGTAAACCTAAAGATAGCTTATCTAATCCTTTTGTATTAAAAAGTAATAAAATTACTTTAGAGAACTTAACGTTTAAACTACTAGATGAAAACGAAAGAAATCCACTTAAATTTGCCGCTTATAACGCTTACGGAAACATATTAGATTTTTCTATTATTGGGCCTGACATTTCTTTGAATATGAGGGGAATGAGTTTTACAGAAAATAGAGGCATTAAGGTATCTAACTTAACAACTGATTTTATATACACAAGATCGTATATGAATTTAGATAAAACAGTATTAGAAACTAGCCATAATTCAAAAATACAAGGAGACATAAAATTTACCTACGACCGTAAAGATTTTGTGAACTTTAATGATAAAGTAAAAATTAAAGCAAATTTTGTTAAAAGTGCTCTTGCTGTTAAAGATTTAAATAAATTATATGACGAGTTAAACGGTAATGATATTTTGTACTTTCAAGGAAATATTAATGGTGTATTAAATAACTTTAGTGCGAACAATATTAGACTTTATTCTAAAAACGGAATGAAAGTTATTGGAGACATGGGTTTTGTTAATGCAGTTAAAACAAGTAGAGGATTTGTTTTTGATGCAGATTTAGACAATGTTACCGCAAATTATTCTCAATTAAAAAATGTATTGCCTAACTTATTAGGTAAATCCTTACCGCCAGAATTTGAAAGATTAGGCGACTTTAAATTAAAGGGGCTTATTAGAATTACGCCCGAACAAATGGATGCGACACTTTCTGTAAATTCAGAAATAGGATCGATAACTTCTGACCTTCAGTTAACCAATATAGATAAAATTGAAGACGCTACTTATATTGGTGAAGTAGAATTTAAAAATTTAGATTTAGGAGTTTTTGCAAATGATGCTGTATTAGGAAAAGTATCATTAAAGGCAGATGTTAATGGAAGTGGTTTTAATGTAAATAATATAAATACTATTATTATAGGTAAAGTTAGTAGCTTAGAATTTAATGATTATAATTACAAAAACTTAAACGTTAACGGACAATTTCAGAACAAGAAATTTGATGGTTTGCTAAGTTCTAAAGATGATAATTTTAATTTGAGATTTGAAGGATTAGCGGATTTTTCATCAGAAATAAATAAGTTTGATTTTATTGCGAATATTGATAAGATAGATCTAAAAAGAACAAATTTATTTACTCGCGATAGTATTTCTGAGTTAAAGGGTATTATCAATTTAAATATATCAGGAAATACTTTTGATGATATTGTAGGAAAAGCAACTTTCGAAAACTTAATTTATACAAATCAAAAACAACAATATCCTTTTAAAATATTCGAAATAAACTCATCGGTAAAAGATAGTATTAAAACAATAGAGGTAAACTCTGAAGATATTGTAAGAGGAGCATTAAAAGGGAAATTTACGTTTGAAGAACTAATTCCGATAACTCAAAATGCTTTGGGAAGTGTTTATACAAATTACCAACCTAATAAAGTAGCACCAAATCAGTTTTTAGATTTCGATTTTACTATTTATAATCAAATTATAGATATCTTTTTACCAAACATATCTATAGGTAAAAACACAAGGTTAAAAGGAAAAATAAATTCAGATAAGAATGCATTAAAACTAATTTTTACTTCACCCGAAGTTGATGTTTATAAGAATGTTATAGAAAATATAGTGTTAAGAATGGATAATAAAAATCCATTATATAATACGCAGTTAACGGCAAGTAAAATTAACACAAAACATTATAATATAGAAAAACTGAATCTTTTAAACAGAACAGAAAATGATACTTTGTATTTTAAATCTGTTTTTAAAGGTGGCAAGGAGTATTCTGAAAGTTTCAATTTAGATTTTTATTATACCATTAATGAATTGCAAAAATCGGTTATGGGAATTCAAAAATCTACTCTTAATTACAAAGGATTTGATTGGGTTATAAATGAAAAAGAAGATAGAAATCATAAAGTAGCGTTCGATTTAAAGAAGAATAATTTTAAGATTAGTCCATTTGTATTTCAATCCGCAGCACAAAAAATTGAATTTAAGGGAGTTGTTAGAGACAGTACATATAAAGATTTAGAAGCTACTTTTGATAAGGTTAAATTAGGGAGTTTTTTGCCCTTGGTTGATAGTTTGCGTTTAGATGGTGATTTAAGCGGAGTTATAGATTTTAAGCAAGAAGGAGATAAAATAGCACCAAAAGGAAATTTAACCATAGATAATTTTAAAATAAATGAGTTTTCGCAAGGTGATTTAGCGCTAGATGTTACTGGAAACAATTCTTACGAAAAATACAACGTAAATCTTTCTTTAGTTAGTGAAAATGCTAAGAATATTTCGGCAAAAGGGGAGATTGATTTATCAAAAAAGAGATCAACAATTGATTTGGATGTGTCTTTAAAAGAATACGAATTAGCTGCTTTTAGTCCTTTAGGAAAAGAAGTTTTAAGTAAGTTACGAGGAAAAGTTACTGGAGATTTTACAGCCAAAGGGTTTTTAAATAACCCTGATTTTCAGGGAGTATTAAAATTTAAAGATGCTGGTTTAACTTTTCCGTATTTAAATATCGATTTCGACTTTAAAGGTAAAACAAGCATTACTTTAGATAAGCAGCAGTTTACACTAAATAATTTCTTATTAGAAGATACAAAACACAAGACGAAAGGAACTTTATCAGGATATATTGCGCATCAAAATTTTAAAGATTGGTATTTAAAACTAGATATAAAAACTCGAAATTTATTAATATTAGATACCTCAGAAACTGAGGAGTCTTCTTATTATGGTACAGGATTTTTAGATGGAAGTGCAGAAATTAGAGGACTTACTAGTAATTTAGATATTATTGTAGAAGGTAAAACAAACAAAGGAACTGTGTTTGTAATTCCTTTAAACAACGTAAAAACAATAGATAATTATAGGTTAATCCGTTTTAAAACAGGTAAGCCCGAAGATGAAAATATAAATAAGACAATAAAGGATATAAAAGGACTCGATTTAAAAATAAATCTAGCAGTAACCAAAGATGCTATTGCTCAGGTAGTGATAGATAAAGTTTCGGGAAGTGAGTTAAAAGGGAGTGGAGAAGGAAATTTAAGAATTGATATTAATACGCTTGGTAAATTTAAAATGTATGGAGACTTTGAAATAGATAAAGGATTATATAATTTTAAATATGCCGGAATAACAAAACCTTTTACGGTTCAAAAGGGAGGAACGATTGCTTGGAACGGAAGTCCGTATGATGCAGAGTTAGATTTAACTGCAATTTATAAGACCAAAGCAAATCCGTCACAATTGTTAGATAATATTAACTCGAATCGAAAAATACCTATTGATTTATATACTAAAATAACAGGAGGTTTATTTAGTTCAAAGCAAGAGTTTGATATTAAAATTCCGAACGCAAATTCAACAGTAGCATCAGAGTTAGAATTTATTTTAAACGGAAATGATTTAAATACAAAAATGCAACACTTTACATTTTTGTTAGCCTTTGGTACTTTTTATAATGAAGAAACAATAGGTAATAGCGCAGCATCAGGATTAACAGGTACGGCATCAGAAATAGCCTCAAGTATTTTAACAGATATGTTAAATAGTAAAGGAAATAAGTTTCAATTAGGATTAGGTTATACCCAAGGAGATAGAGGTGATGTTAATAGTTTGCGATCAGATGATCAGGTAGATGTATCTATCTCAACGCAATTAAGCGATCGTGTTCTTGTTAATGGTAAAGTAGGGGTTCCGGTGGGAGCAAATACACAAACAAGTGTTGTAGGTGAGGTAAAGGTGGAAGTTTTATTAAATGAAGAAGGTAATTTAAGAGGAACTGTTTTTAACCGACAAAACGAAGTGCAATATTCTACAGAAGAAGAAGGCTATACACAAGGTATTGGTCTTTCATATCAAGTAAACTTTAATAATTTATCAGATTTAGGCAAAAAATTAGGTTTAAAGAAAAAAACCGTAAAAAAAGACAGTTTACAACCCCAAAAGAAAAAATTAATACGCTTTAAGGCAAAAGAAGAGAAAGAATAACCATATTTATATGAACAGAACCAAAAAAGATTACTTGGTAATCATGTTAAAAGGAATTGCCATGGGAGCAGCAGATGTTGTTCCTGGAGTTTCTGGAGGAACCATTGCTTTTATTTCAGGAATTTACGAGGAATTGTTAAGATCGATAAGTAATATTAATTTAGGCCTATTTAAGACATTAAAAAATGATGGTTTAAAAGCTGCTTGGAAACAATTAAATGGTAATTTTTTAGCATCGCTATTTGTTGGGATGTTTATTAGCGTTATTTCTTTAGCAAAAGTAATTTCTTGGTTATTAACAAGCCATCCAATTTTATTGTGGTCTTTTTTCTTCGGATTGGTTTTAGCAAGTGTAATTTATATTGCAAAACAAATTACAAAATGGAATATTATAGCCTTTTTTTTGGTTGCTTTAGGTGCCGTTGTAGCATATTATATAACAACTTTAAATCCGATGATATCCGAAAATTCATCAACTCTTTTTATGTTTTTTGCAGGTGCAATAGCTATTTGTGCTATGATTTTGCCAGGTATTTCAGGTTCGTTTATATTAGTGCTTTTAGGAGCTTATAAGCCTGTGTTAGCCGCAGTAAATAATCGTGATTTTACAACGATAGCAGCTATTGGAGCAGGAGCAATTATAGGATTGTTATCTTTTTCTAGAGTTTTAAAATACTTATTTGCAAATTATAAAAATTATACACTAGCTGTTTTAACGGGGTTTATAATAGGTTCGTTAAATAAAATTTGGCCTTGGAAAAAAGCATTAACATTTAGAACAAATTCTCACGGAGAGCAAGTGCCTTTTAATGAGTTATCAGTTTCACCTTTTGCATATGATGGAAATCCGCAATTAATGTATGCATCAATATTAATCATCATCGGTTTTGCATTAATCTTACTACTAGAAAAACTTGCTGTAAAAGAGCAATAGAAAATAAGTATCTTAGAGCTCTAATAGCATAGAATGTATATACAACGTACACTATTACAAAAAATAAACCTTTTTTTTAAAGGGTTAATTATGGGAAGTGCCAATAAAGTACCGGGAGTTTCTGGTGGTATGGTAGCTTTTGTAATGGGGTTTTATAAAGAGCTTATTTTTTCTTTTCAAAGAATAAATGGCAAGGCCTTTATGTTGCTTTTTAAAGGGAGATTTAAAAGTTTTGCAGCGTATATCAATTTACAGTTTTTAGTTTCGGTAATGTTAGGTAGCATGTTTAGTTACTTTAGTATTTCCTTAGTTTTAGATTATTTTTTAAAAAATTACGAGTTATATGTATGGGCGTGGTTTTTTGGAATGATTATAGGGTCTATTTATTATATTTCAAAAGATTTTAAAGATTGGCGACTAAAAAACTTAGTAGCATTAGTAATAGGAGTATCAATAGGCGTGTTTATTAGTTTTATGACACCTGCAAAAGAAAATGACAATCTTTGGTTTGTTTTTATATGCGGAATTATAGGTGTTTCTGGAATGACATTGCCAGGCCTTTCGGGCTCATTTATTCTAATTTTATTAGGTAATTATGTATTACTATTGGTTGACAGTGTAAATGTTCTAGGAAGTGTTGTTACAAATATTTTGTCGGGAGATTTTGAAGTTTTAAAAGATCAAACAAAAATTAGATATTTAAAAATTATAAGTGTTTTTACAGCAGGTTCTGCATTTGGGTTAGTTTCTATGTCGCATATATTAGGCTATGTTTTAAAAAGGTGGAATCAAATAGTAACAGCAGTTATTATAGGTTTTATTACCGGATCTTTAGGTATTGTATGGCCATGGAAAAAAACAATATACAAAGTAAATAACGACGATTTTTTATTAGATCAGCAAGGAAATAGAGTTGTTGAAAACTACGAGCGATTTATGCCAGATTTTTCGATAGTAGAAACGTGGATTTCAATAGGCTATATCATTTTTGGTATTGCCTTAATTTTAATTATAGATTTTTATGGAAGAAAAAGAAAATAGCAATGTTTATGCTTTAGTGGGTAAAAACATTTCATATTCATTTTCGAAAGGATATTTTACAAATAAATTTAAAGAGTTAGGGCTTGATAGTAATGAGTATGTAAACTTTGATATTCAAGAAATAAAAGAACTGCCTTTAAAAATAAAAGCACATAAAAAACAATTAAAAGGAATGAATGTAACGATTCCTTATAAGTTAGATGTTTTTAATTATTTAGATAAAATAGATAGAAAAGCGCAAAAAGTAGGCGCAGTTAACACTATAAAAATATCTAAAAAAGGAAAGTTAAAAGGTTTTAATACGGATGTTTATGGATTTAAAAAGTCTTTAAAACCGTTATTAAAAAATCATCATAAAAAAGCTTTAATTTTAGGTACAGGTGGTGCGTCTATGGCGGTTGCTTATGTGCTTAAGAAATTAAACATTAAATATAAATTTGTTTCAAGAAATCCGCAAGGGAATAGGCAAATTGCATATCAAGATGTAACAAAGAAAATGATTAAATCTCATCACTTAATAATTAATTGTACACCTTTAGGAACACATCCTAATATTAGTGATTGCCCAGATATTCCTTATCAATTTATATCAAAAGAACATTTATTGTTTGATTTAATATATAATCCATCCGAAACAACTTTTTTAAGAAAAGGAAAAGAGAATGGTTCCGTAATAAAAAACGGATTGGAAATGTTAGAGCAGCAAGCAGAAAAAGCTTGGAAAATATGGAATGATAACTAACGATAACTACTTGAAAATAAAATTTGGTATTCTATTAGAATCCGTATATTTATAAAATTAATTATTAGGAACTTAAACATTGTAGATATGTTAGAAAATAACGAAGAAAAATTACAACAACCAATTACTGAAGAAAATACTGTAGTAAAAGCAGAAACTGAAAATGCAGTAAACGAAGTAGAGAATGAAGTGGCTAACGATGCTGAAAAAGCAGATGAAAAGCACGAAATACCAATGTTAGAATATACTTCTATGGAGTTAGATTCATTGGTTGAAGAATTAAAAAAGTTATTAGCTAACTATCAAGTACAGCAGTTAAAATCGAATATCGATTCGCTTAAAAATGCATTTAATGCTAAGTTTGGTGCATTATTAGCAGAGAAAAAAGAAGTTTTCCTGGCTGAGGGTGGAAATTCAATCGATTTTCAGTTCTCAAGTCCTGTAAAAGCAGAATACAATAAGTTACTAGGAGAGTATAAAACAAAACGAGATGCTTATTATTCACAATTAGAAAATCAATTAAAAGAAAACCTTACTAAAAGGAATGTTTTAATAGATGAGTTAAAAACGTTGATTGTAACTGCCGATGCAAAAACGATGTACAACGATTTTCAAAAAATTCAAAAAAGCTGGAAAACGATTGGACCTGTACCCAAAACAAAATATAATGATACTTGGAAGGTTTACCATCATCATGTAGAGCGTTTTTATGATTTATTAAACTTAAATAAAGACTTTAGAGAGCTTGACTTTAAACATAATTTAGAAGAGAAATTAAAGTTAATTACGCGAGCAGAAGAATTAAACGAGGTAGCAGATGTAAATGTTGCATTTAAAGATTTACAAGACTTACACCGTTTGTGGAAAGAAGAAATAGGCCCTGTAGGAAAAGAACATAGAGAAGATGTTTGGGGTAAATTTAGTGAAGCTACCAAAAACATACACGACAAACGACACTTATACTTTAAAGAGTTAAAATCTAAGTATCAAGAAATGATTGATGCTAAATTAGTAGTTATAGCAGAGATAGATGCATTTGATACTTCTAAGAATAAATCACATAACGATTGGCAGAAAAGTATTGTAGAGTTAGAAAAATTAAGAAAAAAATATTTCGACATAGGTAAATTGCCTTATAATAAAAGTGAAGCTGTTTGGCAACAATTTAAAAACGCAACCAAAAAGTTTAACAGCGCTAAAAACGTTTTTTATAAAGCAGAGAAAAGTACTCAAAATGAGAATTTAAAAAGAAAAATAGCCTTAATAGAGCTTGCTGAAAGTATAAAAGATAGTGACGATTGGGAAGAAACGACCAATACAATGAAGCGTATTCAGTCTGATTGGAAAAAGGTTGGTCATGTGCCAAGAAAGTTTTCTGATGATATATGGAAACGTTTTAAAAATGCATGTAATTTCTACTTCGATAGATTACATGCTCAAAAAGACGAACAAAATAAAGAGCAGTTAGTTGTTGTAGAAACTAAAAAAGAATTTTTAGAGAACCTTAAAACATCCGAAGATTTAACGCTAGAAGCTATTAAAGAAAGTATTGTTAATTGGAGAAATTTAGGTTCTTTGCCAAGAAACGCTCGTCATTTAGATGAGAAATTTAACAAGGCTATAGACGCTCATTTAGGAAACCTAAATATGAGTAAAGCTGATATCGAAATGATGAAGTTTAAAAATGTTGTAGATACTTACTTGTTGCAAGAAGATTATAAGAAATTAGATAACGAGCAGTACTTTATTCGTAAAAAAATAGATGAATCTGTTCGCGATATGCAGCAGTTAGAGAATAACTTAAGTTTTATATCGAATGCTAAAGATGACAACCCTTTGGTTTTAAATGTTCGCAAAGGAATTCAGGAATTTAAAGACCAATTAGCTATTTGGAAATCTAAATTATCATATGTAAAAAAGTTAGATTATTAATTTAACTTTTTTAATAATTACTATAAAACTCGAATCTTATGATTCGAGTTTTTTTATATAATATAGCGATAATTTTTTACCAATAATTTAATTTCTTATATTAAGAAAATATAAATACTCAATGAATATTAGAATTTTGTAAATGAATTATTAAACCCTTATTTATTTAGGTTTTTTATAATGATTTAGCTTTAAAATTTATTTTTATTTTTTTTACTATATAAAATATAAAATGCTCTATGTTTGTTGTCTGAAAATTAAATAATTTAATGAAAATGCAAAAATTAAGAATTGCAGTATTATCAAGGAATCCAGAGTTATATTCAACAAAAAGATTAGTCGCTGCAGGAGAAGCACGCGGACATGAAATGTTGGTGATAGATCATGGAAAATGTGATTTGTTAATTGAGAAAAAAAAGCCGCAAATATATTATAAAGGTAAACTTTTAGAAAACATAGATGCAGTAATTCCAAGAATTGGAGCATCAATTACTTTTTATGGTACTGCAGTTGTTCGCCAATTCGAGATGATGAATGTTTTTTCTACATTAAACTCTCAAGCTTTGGTGTGTTCTAGAGATAAGTTGCAAAGTATGCAAGTACTATCTAAGGCTGGTTTAAATATGCCTAAAACTACCTTTACAAATAACTCTAAAAATGTTAGTGCCGTAATAAATAAAGTAGGGGGAGCTCCTTGTATTATTAAATTACTTGAAGGTACGCAAGGTGTAGGTGTTGTTTTGGCAGAAACAAAAAGTGCGGCAGAATCGGTATTAGAAGCCTTTAATGGTTTGCAAGCACGTGTTATTGTTCAGGAATTTATAGCAGAGGCTAAAGGAGCAGATTTACGTGTTTTTGTAGTTGATGGAAATGTAGTTGGAGCAATGAAAAGACAAGGTAAAGAAGGTGAGTTTAGATCTAATTTACATAGAGGAGGAACTGCCGAATTATTTGAATTAACAGAAGAAGAAGAAAACGCTGCGTTAAAAGCTGCAAAGAAATTAGGTTTAAGTGTTTGTGGGGTAGATATGCTACAATCTAATTCAGGACCAATGATCATGGAAGTAAATTCTTCGCCTGGTTTAGAAGGTATAGAGCAAGCAACTAAATTAGATATCGCTAAAAACATTATTCGTTATATAGAAAGAAATGTCTAAAGAAATTACAATACTAGGAGAGAAAATTTTACCTGGTAAGTCGTATCAAATAAAAATGGATATTGCGCGATTACATACAAGAACAAAAATAGAAGTTGCTGTTATTGTAAGTAGAGCCAAAAAAGATGGACCTTGCGTATTAGTAAGTGCAGGTATTCATGGTAATGAGGTGAATGGAATTGAGATTGTTAGACAAATAGTTGCTAATAAATACAATGTGCCAGATGCAGGGATGATTATATGCGTTCCTGTGGTAAACGTATTTGGGTTTATCATTAAGACAAGAGAATTTCCTGACGGTAAAGATTTAAATAGAAGTTTTCCTGGTACTAAAAAAGGTTCTTTAGCAAGTAATTTTGCGTATTCTTTTATGAATGAGGTAGTTGAGTATGCAGATTATTGTATTGATTTTCATACAGGTGGTGATGATAGATTTAATTATCCGCAGGTAAGAATTTCTGAAGATGATACGGATACTTTTAATTTAGCTAAGATTTTCGGAGCTAAGTTTGTTAAATACTCTTCTGAGCGTGATAAGTCTTTTAGAGCGTCGGCTGTTGCAATAGGAAAAAAAGTATTATTGTATGAAGGAGGAAAGTCTTTAGATATAAATAATAAAGTAACGCATGTTGGGGTTACAGGAATTTTAAATGTTTTAGATCATTTAGGTGTTAAAAAATTTCCAGCCACATATAAGCCTTTTGATAAAGATGACGAGCAAGTTGTTTTTAGCGATTCAAAATGGATAAGAGCTAGTGCTTCTGGTATGTATAGGTCATTATTACGTAATGGAGATCCTGTAGAAAAAGGAGCCGTTATTGGTTTGATAACCGATCCATATGGTTTTTTTGAAAGAAAAATAAAAGCATCTGTATCGGGTTATATTATTTGCTTAAACCATTCTCCAATCGTAAATCAGGGAGATGCGATTGCGCATATAGCAATTCACGATAGTTAAAATATTAAACTGTTATTATTACGCATAAAAAAAAGCCCTCGTTTTCGAGAGCTTTTTTTTATATTTAAAAGTAAAATATTAAACAAATAAGTTGTCAATTTTTTCTTTTTCTTCTTGCGCTAAAGCAGCATCTACTAAGATACGACCACTATGCTCATCGATTGTAATTTTCTTACGATTAGCAATTTCTAACTGTACCTGAGGTGGTATTGTAAAGAAAGAACCTCCTGCAGCACCACGTTCAATGGCAACTACGGCTAAACCATTTCTTACTTTTGTACGAATTCTGTTATAGGCAGTTAATAAATGGTCATCTATAGATTTTGCATATTCTATAGATTTATCTTTTAATAATTGTTCTTCTTTCTCTGTTTCTTTTAAAATAGCATCTAATTCATTTTTCTTGTGAGTTAAATGATTTTCTTGCTTTTTTAATTTCTCTTTAGTTTTTTCAATAACTTCGTTCTTCTGAGCTATTTTAACCTTGTATTCTTTAATTCTCTTTTCAGACAATTCAATTTCTAATTCTTGAAATTCAACTTCTTTTGTTAAAGAATCAAACTCACGATTGTTACGAACATTTTTTTGTTGTTCTGCATACTTTTCTATTAAAGCTTTAGATTCTGTAATAGCTAATTTTTTATTGCTAACATCAGTATCTATACTTGTAGCTTCTTCTTTTAACTTAGAAAGTCTTGTGTTTAATCCGGCAACTTCATCTTCTAAATCTTCAACTTCTAAAGGTAATTCACCACGAACATTTCTGATTTCGTCAATTCTAGAATCGATTAACTGTAAATCATATAACGCTCTTAACTTTTCTTCTACCGTTACTTCTTTTTTTGCCATCTGTTATATATAGTGTATTGGATTTGTACTTTTTTCACTTAAAATAATCGCAAAAGTACTAAATTTTTTACGAAGATAATCACTCAAAAGGTTTTTTGTAAACTGTTCACTTTCATAATGTCCAACATCAGCAAGTAATATTCTTTTTTCAGCTTTAAAAAACTCATGATATTTAAAATCAGCACTAATATAAGCATCTGCTTTCAATCTCATGGCATTTTTTATGGCAAAGCTTCCTGATCCGCCTAAAACAGCAACTTTTTTAATTGGTTTATCTAACAATTCAGAATGTCTAACGCAATCAGTTTTAAAAGTTTTCTTAACAAAAGTTAGAAATTCCTTTTCATTCATAGGGTTTGCTAATTCACCAAGCATTCCCATACCTATATGTTGGTTACTGTTTTCTAAAGTAATAATTTCGTAAGCTACTTCTTCATACAAATGAAAATCGAACAAAGCTTTTAATATTTTACCTTCTAAATAACTATCAAAAGTTACCGAAATACAGGTTTCTTCTTCAAACATGAATGTACCTTTTTCGCCAACGGTTGGGTTTGAGTTTTCTCCGCCTTTATAACTTCCTTTGCCTTCTACATTAAAAGAGCAATTTTCATAATTACCAATACTTCCTGCTCCGGCATTAAAAAGTTTGGTGCGTAATTTTTCAGCTTCAGCAATCGGAACATAGGTAGTAAGTTTCTTTATAATTCCTTTTTTAGGAATTAATGTTTTACAATTTTGTAAGCCTAAAACTTCACACATTTTAGCTGAAACTCCATTATTAACGTTATCTAAAGCAGTATGTGTAGCATAAATGGCAATGTTGTTTTGAATTGCTTTTAAAACAACACGCTCTACATAATTATTTCCATTTATTTTTTTCAATCCACTAAAAACAATCGGGTGAAAGCTTACAATTAAGTTGCAGTTGTTGGCAATAGCCTCATCAACGGTTTCTTCTAAAGTGTCAAGCGTAACTAAAACTCCAGTTACTTTTGTGTTATAACTTCCAATTAGTAAACCTACATTGTCAAAATCTTCAGCATACGAAAGTGGTGCTAGTTTTTCAATATGGTCAGTAACGTCTTTTATTTGCATTTTCTTGATTTAATGGATACCGCTAAGTTACTAAAACTTGTCATTACGAGGAAGAATGACGAAGTAATCTAATTTACCTTGAAAGATTACTTCACTTTGTTCGTAATAACGAAATAATTTTTACTTTTGATGTAATGAAATTACTTCGATTTTTATTATTTCCGTTTGCTGTTTTATACGACGTTGTTACAACGATTCGTAATTGGTTTTTTGAGTTAGGTGTATTAAAATCTACCTCTTTTGATATTCCTCTTATTGTAGTCGGAAACTTAAGCGTTGGTGGAACAGGAAAAACGCCACAAATAGAATATTTAATTCGTTTACTAAAAGATACACATAAGGTTGCAGTTTTAAGTAGAGGTTACAAGCGTAAAACAACAGGTTTTCAGATTGTAAATTCCAAACATGCTGCAGCTGATGTTGGTGATGAGCCTTTACAGTTTTATAAAAAGTTTAAAAATGAAGTAACCATAGCTGTTGATGCTGATAGAACAAACGGAATTCAACAATTATTAAAAAGTGATGTTTCGCCCCAAGTTGTTTTATTAGATGATGCTTATCAGCATAGAAAAGTAAAAGGAAGCAGTTATATTTTGTTAACGAAATATGACGATTTATATGTGGATGATTTTATTTTACCTACCGGAAATTTAAGAGAGAGTAGAAGAGGAGCAAATCGTGCAGCGATAATAATTGTTACGAAATGTCCTGAGAATTTATCAGAAGCAGCTAAAGAAAAAATCAGAAAAAAAATTAATCCTAGTATAAATCAACAGTTATTTTTTACCAGTATTTCTTACGATGAAAACTTAAAAGGAGCAGAATCTGAACTTACCATTGCTGATTTAAAGCATAAAGATGTTTTGTTAGTTACAGGAATTGCAAAGCCTAGTTCGTTATTAAGTTTTTTATCAAAAGAAAATATCAATTATAAGCATTTAGAATATGCAGATCATTATGATTTTAATGCGCAAGATATTTTAAAAATCGAAAAATTATTTAATGATTTAGCGTCTGAAAACAAGATAATCTTAACAACGGAAAAAGATTATATGCGTTTACAAGGTAAACTTAAAAACATGTGTTATATAACTATAAAAAGTGCTTTTTTATCAGAAGAAGAAAAGTTTAAGCAGTTTATAATTGATCATGTAAAAGCTGGAGAAAATACTAAATAACACGTTCATCGGCCTTGTAAGCACCACGGCGATGTAAAATCCATTGCGCTTCATCTAACGGATTTACACCTTTAAACTTCTTTGTTTTTCCTTCTCCTTCAGGACAAACAGCATATTCATGAAAAACGGTTCTTAAACGAAGTCTACCGCTGCAAATACTATTTAGTTTTATGCTAAGATCTAAAGACGTAGCAACAGGAATCGTACCCGATAATATTACCAAATCTTGCTCAAAAGTAGGTGTGTTTATAGTTGCTCTTCTATGAGTAAGTTCAGAAATTAATTTACCTAATAACTCTTCATTGGTTTTTATTTCAAAGCGTAATAAAGGTTCCAGCAAATGAGTTCCGCCATTTTCTAAACCTTTCATTATTCCCATTGGAGTGGCTAAATTAAAATCTCCAGCTCTAGAGTGCACATTATGATCTTCTCCTTTAATTAAAGTGATTTTTACATCGGTAACATTCCAGCCTAAAAGACCTTGTTCTAAGGCTTTTGGAATTGTTTTTGCTATTTCATTTTGATATTTATTATGAACATCATTTTTAGAAACAATTGATTGATACGTAATGCCAGAGTTTAACGCTGCTGGTTCAATTAAAAAAGTCATAATTGCCCAACAAGGTTTCGGCATCCAATAACGAATATAACCTTCGGCAACTTTAGTAATGGTTTCTTTATAAACTATTTGTGGATCTGTAAAATTTACAGCAATATTAAAGCGTTCTTGTAATAAGTAGGTGAGTACTTCTATTTGCATATCTCCCATTAATAAAAGAATCAATTCTTTTTCGGGTTTATGCCATTTAAATTGTAAACTCGGATCTTCTTTATCGATAAACTGTAATGCTTGAGCAAGGGCATTATAATCTTTGTCGTTAATGGCAATTACTTGTACGCTTAAAACGGGAATGTTTAATTCAGGTAAGGTTGGAATCTCTGAAGGATTTCCTAAAATATCACCTGCTTTTGTACCTAAAACTCCAGTAATTATACCGATGTCTCCTGCTGTAATATTAGTATCTAAATGTTTTGTATGATGAAATACTTTAGTCTGATTAATTTTAGTTTCTAATCCTTGTGTATGATTATTAATAACCGATTTGGTAGATAATTCACCCGAAAAAACTTTTACATGTGCCATTGCGCCATGAACTTTATTATGCTCTAATTTATATACGTAAGCGGCAACTTCTTCAGAAATATTTCTCTTTTTAGGTTTGATAAAATCTACCAATCCGTTTAATAAAATTTCAACACCAATGTTGTTTTTCGCAATTCCAGTAAAAACAGGAACTATCATATTGTTTGAAGTACTTTTTGCAATTGTGTTTAAATAGACTTCATCAGAAAAATGAATTCCGTTTAAATATTGAGTAAGCAGCTTTTCATCAGTTTCTATGAGTTCTTCAGTAATAGCTTCTTTTTGCTCCTTACTAATTTTATTATTGTTAAAAACCTCGGTTATATACGCAGAAGTTAAACCTTCATCATAACTCGTAGAAATAGCTACCGTTTTATATTGGAGCTCTTTTTTTATTTGTCGTAAAACGGCTTCTGTGTTTGCGCCTGGTCTGTCTATTTTATTGATGAAAATTAATGTAGGTATTTTTAAATTATGCAAAGCATCGACTATTGTTAAGGTATGTGCTTGCACGCCCTCAACAGCAGAAATTACTAAAATAACAGCATCAACAACACAAAGAGTTCTTGCAACCTCACTAGAAAAATCTACGTGGCCAGGAGTGTCAATTAAGTTAATTTTCGTGTTTTTCCAATTAAAAGAAGTCGTAGCAGCTTTAATCGAAATTCCGCGTTCTTTTTCTAAAGTTAAATTATCGGTAACTGCAGATCCTTTATCTACACTTCCTATTTTTCTAATAGCACCAACATGATATAACAAATGTTCTGTTAATGTGGTTTTTCCGGCATCTACATGTGCTAAAATACCAATATTAAGAATGTTAGAATGCTTCATTAATTAGTGTGATACTTGGTTTAGAATTAAAATTTCTTAGTAGCGGCTGCGCTTATTTGCTTGATGTCTTGTTCGTCTTTTCGCGGACAAATTAAAAGTACTCCATCTTTTTCAACCACAATAAAATCACTTAAACCTTGAATAATAACCTTTTTACCGCTTTCGGTACGAATCATATTTCCGCTTGCATCTCTAAAAATGGTTTCAGCACCTACAACAGCATTTTTTTGATCGTCTTTTTCTAATTTATTATACAAAGATCCCCAAGTACCAAGATCATTCCAACCAAAATCTACCGGTAAAATATGTACATTATTCGAGCGTTCCATAATTCCGTAATCAATAGAAATATCTTCACATTTTTCGTAATTGTTTTTAATAAAGTCAGCTTCTAAATCAGTATTATAAATAGTATTTGTGCCTTCTAAAACCGTTAACATATTTGGTAAGTGCTTTTTAAAAGCGGCTAAAATGCTTTTGGTAGACCAAATGAAAATTCCTGCATTCCATAAATAATCACCACTAGCTATAAATTCTTTTGCAGTTGCTAAGTTCGGTTTTTCAGTAAATTTTTTTACCTTTTTTATATTCGAAGAACTTTCTTCAAACTGAATATATCCATAACCAGTATTTGGTGTATTTGGTTGGATACCTAGCGTCATTAAAGAGCTGTTTTTTGCGGATGTTTCAAACGAAGTTTTGATGTTATTTAAAAATTCAGTTTCATCTTCAATCCAATGATCAGAAGGTGCAACTAACATAACAGCATCTTTATTTTGGCTATGAATTTTTAAAGCCGCATATAAAATACAAGGAGCTGTGTTGCGCATTGCCGGCTCTAATAAAAGTTGCTTTTTGGTAGTTTTTGGTAATTGCTCTAAAACCAAACTTTCATAACGTTCGTTTGTGGCAATTAAAATATTCTCAGCCGGAATTAAAGCATTAATTCGATTAAAAGTACGCTGAATTAACGATTCACCAGTTCCTAACATATCATGAAACTGTTTCGGGTATTCTTGCGTGCTTACTGGCCAAAAACGTGAACCAACACCGCCGGCCATAACTATTGCGTAATAATTTTTATTCATAATAATTAGTTATAATTCCTTAAAGATAGACGTTTTATTTATATGTTTGAATCTACTAACTTTACTTCTGCATTTTGATTAAAAAGATATACTCTTTTGTTCGTTAAATTTAAACATTCATAACGAGTTCTGCGTTTATTTCCTCTTTTGTATAAAGTATTTTTAAACTGAAAAACACTATTAACAGGAACTTGAAAGATAAAATTCTTTCCGTTTTCAGCTTCACCACCACGTAGCGCTAAAGATAAATTAACATCCGTATCGGTACTTGCTTTCGGGTTTTTAAGATAGTTAGCCAAATAAGGTAATATTTCCTTCGGATAAATATCTGGTTGTAAAAATGGCAACATTAAATGCTGAAAAACTGTTTTCCAATGTTTGCCATGAGGTTGTACTCGCCCAAACCTTTTATGCGTAACATGATGCGCAATTTCATGAATTAAAGTCAGTAAAAACTGAAATTCGTTCAGGTTATTATTAACAGTAATCTGTGTTTGTCCGTTCGGAAAAGTCCTAAAATCACCATGTTTGGATTGTCGCTGATTTACAATTTTAAGATTGATTTTATGCTCGTTAATTAAATACTCAACTAACGGAATTGCTTTTTCAGGGATATATTTTATAAGTGTTTTGTACAATGAAAGTTTTTTATGGCGTTGAACTAGATACTTCTAGTACTTTTCCGTTGTAAAACTTGTTTCCTGTTAAAGCGAAATCAAAAATATAACTTGCCATTTCTTTTGCTGATAATGGAGCAACATAACCAGGAAAAGCTTCTTCTAACATTTCGGTTTGTACAGCGCCTAAAGCCAATATATTAAAGGCTATTTGTTGTTCTTTGTATTCTTCAGCTAATAGTTCAGATAAAGTAATTACGGCTCCTTTAGCAGAGCTATAAGCAGCTAAACCTGGAAATTTCATGCTTCCTTGTACTCCGCCCATAGAACTAACGGTAACTACATGACTTCCTTTTTTGAAAAATGGAATCAATAGCTTTGTTAATTCGGCAACAGCAAATACATTTACTTTATAAACTTCCTGGAAATCAGCCGTAGTTAAATCTGTAAAAGGCTTATTTACTAGTTTTCCTGCGTTGTTAATTAAAACATCAACAGTTTTCCATTCTTTTTTAATGAATAAGGTTGCTTTGTTTAAATCGTCATTATTAGATAAATCGACAGCTATCGTAGTAATGTTTTTATGATTTATTTTTTCTAACGGACTTGTGTTTCTTGATAAAGCAAGTACTTTATGTCCTTCGTTTGCAAACTGTTGTGCTAGTTCAAAACCAATACCTCTACTGGTTCCTGTAATTACAATATTTTTCATTTAATAGGATAAGTTAAACAAGCAAGCTACTTAAAATTTTCATACATTTATAGTTCAAACTAAATTTTTATCATGAAAAAAAATAGCTTTTTACTTTTGTTTTTATTGATTGTAACTTATTCTTTTAGTCAGAACACTTATGTTTTATGCGGAAAGTTAATTGATACAGCTTCTGGAGAAATTCAAACAGAAAAAACAATTGTTGTTAATGACAATAAAATCACACATGTTAAAAATGGCTACATTATGCCAAGAGATAAAACATCTAAAATAATAGATTTAAGAGATAAAGTTGTAATGGCTGGCTTGATAGATATGCATGTACATATTGAAATGGAATTTGATGCTAAAACGCGCTTAAACAAATATACTTTAAACGAAGCAGATGTAGCTTATAATTCTGTTGGTTTTGCAAAATCAACCTTGTTAAACGGATTTACAACGGTAAGAGATTTGGGTGGAACTGGAGTAAATATATCAATAAAAAAAGCAATAGAAGCTGGGAAAATACCTGGGCCAAGAGTTTTTACAGCAGGTAAATCATTGGCAACAACGGGTGGTCATGCAGACCCTACAAACGGAAGTAGTAGAGTTTTAACTGGTAATCCGGGGCCAAAAGAAGGTGTTGTAAATTCGGTTGAAGACGCTAAAAAAGCGGTACGTCAGCGTTATAAAAATGGAGCAGATTGTATTAAAATTACAGCAACAGGTGGCGTTTTAAGTGTGGCTAAATCTGGCGATAATCCACAATTTACAATTGAGGAGGTAAAAGCAATATGTGATATGGCTAAAGATTACGGAATGCATGTCGCTGCTCATGCTCACGGTGATGAGGGAATGCAGCGTGCAATAATTGGCGGTGTAAAAACTATTGAACACGGAACTTATATGAGTGATGAAACGATGGAATTGATGAAAAAACACAACGCTTTTTTAGTGCCAACAATTACAGCAGGAAAAGAGGTAGAAGAGAAAGCTAAAATAAAAGGATTTTATCCGGATATTGTAGTTCCGAAAGCTTTAGCTGTTGGTCCAAAAATTCAAGGAACATTTGCAAAAGCATATAAGAAAGGTGTAGGAATTGCATTTGGTACCGATGCAGGAGTTTTTAAACACGGTAACAATGGTAAAGAATTTGGTTATATGGTAGAAGCAGGTATGCCAGCGATAGAAACGATTCAGGCAGCAACTATTACCAATGCTAAAATATTAAAGATGGAGAATGAAATAGGGCAAATTAAAAAAGGTTTCTTCGCAGATATTATAGCTGTAGACGAAGATCCAACTAAAAATATTAAAACAATGGAAAACGTTATTTTTGTAATGAAAAACGGAATCGTTTATAAGAAATAAATAAAAAGAGCGGTTTTAAAACCGCTCTTTTTATTAAAATGTTATGTGTTGGTATGCACCAATATCAGGATTTGTTGTTCTATCAATTCCTAAAATATCTTCAGAAATAGCGGATGCTTTTGCTTTGTTAATAGCTTCAGAATTTTCACCAATTATAAAATGATTTAAAGAGGTGTTTTTAAAGTTAGGTTCTCCATTTAAAATAATATTTTTATAATGAGTAGCATCATCAAAATTCAACTCTGTATTACTAGCAAACGAATCATTAAAATCATTAAACTGAATCATAGAGTTTTCAATATTATAATTAAAATCGCTACCGTCATTTTTATCTAAAACAAATTCAATATTGTTGTTACCTTCAATAATACAGTTGGTGAAGGTAGCAGCAATTAAATCTCTTGTAGCTGTTACTTCATCATTATTACTATTAAGAAAATTAGTGTAATTATTTACTAAAACTGTAGGTAGCTGACGGAAACTATTGCTCCAATAATTAGCAAAAGTAGCATGAGTAAAATTATAAGTTCCCCCAAAAGTACAAGCTAAAGAAGATTGTCCGGCGTTACCAATAACGATGTTTTCTCCTTTAATATTAGTATCCCTTCCTAAGATTCCATAATTAGAATTGTTATAAATTTCTGTGTTTTTTATAGACAATGTAGGTGAAGCAACATTGCTAATACTATCAACAAGTACACCGATGGTTCCGTTTTTAATTAAGGCATGGTTAATTTCATTTTCAGCACTACCTGCACGTAGCCAAATAGTTCCCCATTGGCCCGGTATATTGTTAAATCGTTGTTCTAGTCGGTCGCTTTCAAAAATAACTTTACTGTCAAGAGTTCCGTTTACTTTTAAACTTCCTTTTTTATCTACTATTAAACCTGAGTTATTGTGAAAGTAAATTTTTGCACCAGCATTAATTGTTAATGTTTTTTCTGACGGTACAGTAGCATAACCGTAAATAACATATGGTTTCTCATCAGTAAAAGTTAATTCAGTATCTGTTAAAAAACGACCTTGAATTTCAGAATCTTTTCCATCTATAGTTAAGGTTTCAATTCCCATACTATTTTTTGATGGGAATATAAAAGTGGCATCTTGCACTAAAGTAATTAAGTCAACATCTTGTTGATTATTTCCGTTATCAAATAATAATTTATCTGTATATAAAGGATCTGTTGTAGTGTTAAAATCAATAGTAGTTTCTACAAAAACATAGATACTATCATTCGCTAAAATATCAATATCATTAAAGTTTTTACCAGGTATTCCATCAACATTTAAACGATAATTAGAACTGTTTCCGTTCTCTAATTTAATTTCCGGAATTGTAATCGATTTATTACTTCGGTTATATACTTTTAAATTGTAGGTGGCCGAGCCTATATTCGAAAAAACGGTGTCTAAAAATATGGTGTCTTTAGAGAATTCTAATTTCCCGAAATTAGGAACAGTTTTAAAATCTTTTCTACACGAGCTTACAGCAATTAAAATAAAGACAGCTAAAATTTGAAGGGAGTATCTCATATATAAAAGAAGGCAGATTAATAACGGTTAAAAGGTAAAGATATTATTTTTTAATCAACTCAATTTCAAATAATTTCCCCCAATGCTTTCCTGTAACAAATAAACGGTTGTTTTCTTTGTCGTATGCAATTCCGTTTAAAACATCATCATTTGGGTCTAATTGTTGATTTTTAGCAACGATATCTCTTAGTCCGTTTAAATTAGCAACACCTTCAACAACACCGGTTTCTGGATTGATAATTACAATAGAATTTTGCTGCCATTTATTGGCGTAAATTTTGCCATTAATTAATTCTATTTCATTTAAGTTGTCTACAGAATATTTGTTGGTGTATACTTGAATACTTCTTTTTTCAGTTTGATTTTCGGTATTTAAAAACCATATTTTATTTGTTCCGTCAGATTTTATTAACTCAGTTTCGTTGTGCGTTAACCCCCAACCTTGGTTACTCTTGTTGTAATCAAACTCACCAATTTGCTTAAAAGTATCTAGGTTATAAATAAAACCTTTACGAGCTTGCCATGTTAACCAGTACACTTTATTATTATAAATAGTCATTCCTTCACCAAAGTACTCTTTATCTAAATCAATTTTTTGAAGAACATCACCTGTTTTTAAATCAACCTTTCTTAAAGTTGATTCCCCTTTACGACCTGTAGTTTCGTATAAAAACCCATCTTTATACTCCAATCCTTGCGTGTAAGCATCTTTGTCATGAGGAAAAGTGTTTATAATAGTATAAGAATAAACAGCAGGAGCGTTTTTAGCTAAAATTTCAATAGAATTATTAACTTTTTTAGATTTATTAGGATAAAAAGCCAATGCAGTAACCGCATGTTTACCAACACCAAAATCGGCTGTATTAATTGTTAAGCTTGTTTCGTTTTTATTTATACGCTTATTATTAACGAATAAGTGAACAGAATCGATCTTTTCACCTTTAAGTTGTTCGAATTTAATAGCAGCCTTTTGCCCTAAAGTGGTTTTTTTAGAAGTATTTAACTTAAATTTGTATCCAGAATTACTACAAGAAGTAATAAATAATGTTGATAAAGCTAAAGTGAAGTATGTATAAATACGCATATTTTATAGTTTGATTTCTAATTTATTCGTTTACACTACAAATTAAAACAATTTATTTGTTTGAAAATTAAAAAATATGGTTAAATTTGCATCCTCAAACAGCTAAAACAATTTTAGTGTAAAACTTTACCATTTTTACAACGTTTGATAAAAAAACAAAACAATATTTAAAAGTCATTTAAGATGCGTAAAGGAATACATCCAGAAAATTATAGAATGGTAGCTTTTAAAGATATGTCTAACGGAGATGTATTTTTAACACGTTCAACTGCTAACACTAAAGAAACTTTAGAAGTAGAAGGAGCTGAATACCCATTAATCAAATTAGAAATTTCAAGAACTTCTCACCCTTTTTACACAGGTAAGTCTAAATTAATTGATACTGCAGGACGTATTGATAAGTTCAAAAATAAATACTCGAAATTTAAAAAATAATTTCAAGTATCTAAGATATTTAAAAGCTCTAACTACAGTTAGGGCTTTTTTTATGCTGAAAATCTTGTATTTTAGCCTAGAAAATTTTCAAAAATGAGAGATACTATTTTAGCAATTGTTATTGTAATTAATGTTTTATGCGGTGTGCTGGTTTATTTTGTACCAGATGTAGGTAATTTTATTTTGCTAACAATTGCCTCTGCATTAAGTATAGTTGCTTTGTATGATGCATTTTTTCAGAAAAAACACTCTTTATTACGTGCTTTTCCTGTTGTAGCTCGTTTACGTTGGTTTTTTGAAGATGAAAGAGAGAAAATCCAACAATATTTTATTGAAGATGATTTAAGTGGTGTGCCAATTAACCGTGAAAAAAGAAGTATTGTTTACCAACGTTCGAAAAAAGAGATAGAAACAGTGCCTTTTGGTACGCTGCATAACGTATATAAAAAAGGATACGAATTTGTAAAACATTCCTTATTTCCAAAAGATCATCATCATATTAAAGGAGAAAGAGTATTAATTGGTTCTGATAAATGTATTCAAAAATACGATGCTTCTATTGTTAATATATCAGCAATGTCTTTTGGTTCGTTAAGTAAAAATGCCATTAAAGCTTTAAATCAAGGAGCAAAGATGGCTGGTTTTGCTCATAATACAGGAGAAGGCGGAATATCACCCTATCATTTACAAGGAGGAGATTTAATCTTTCAGGTAGGAACAGGTTATTTTGGAGCGGGGAAAAGCGTAGATGGCAAGCGTGTTTTTGATGCTGCCATTTTTAAAGAAAATGCAATTCGCCCGGAAGTTAAAATGATTGAAATTAAATTTTCACAAGGAGCAAAACCAGGTCATGGAGGTATTTTACCTGCTAAAAAGAATACTGAAGAAATTGCAAAAATACGTTCGGTAATACCTTTTACAGATGTGAATTCGCCTCCAGGTCATTCAGCTTTTTCTAATTATGGAGAAATGATTGTTTTTATTCAAAAAGTAAGAGATTTATCCGAAGGAAAACCTGTTGGGATAAAATTTTGTGTGGGTGATAATGAAGAGATAGAAGAAATGATAAAAGCATTTTCGTTGGCTAGTAATTATCCAGATTTTATATCCGTCGATGGAGGAGAAGGAGGTACAGGGGCAGCACCATTAGAATTTTCTAATTATATAGGTACTCCGTTGTTAGAAGGTTTGGTTTTTGTAAATAAAACATTGCAAAAGTACCAGTTAAAAGAGCAGATAAAAATAATAGCAAGTGGTAAAGCAATTGATGCTTTTGATATTATTAAATACAAAGCTTTAGGTGCTGATGTTATTGGTATGGCACGTAGTTTTATGCTTAGTTTAGGTTGTATTCAGGCGCGTGAGTGTAATTTAGATACTTGTCCTGTTGGTGTAGCAACGCAAGATGAGGATTTAGTTGAAGCTTTGGTTGTTGAAGACAAAAATGTTCGTGTTAAAAATTATCATATCAAAACAATAACAGCAGTAAAAGAGGTGGTTGCGGCGATGGGTAAAGAATCAATTTCTGATATAAAAGCAAAACATATTTTTAGAAGAAATAAGGAAGAAGAAATTACACCTCTAAACGTTATTTACGATTTACAGGAGTAGAGAAGTAATTAGAAATATCAGGTCATAAATTGAGCTAATAAAATTAAAAGTATTGAAGACAACATTGGAGTTTAATTCGAAAGAATATCAATTAGAGCGTTATCCGGTAACAACAGATAAAGCCTTGCGTTCATGGAGTAATGCGGAGTTATTAATGCTTGATTATATTAAGGATGAAAAAACAGTAAACATTCATTTATATAATGATAGGTTTGGTGTTTTTAACACGCTATTAAGTGATGTAAGGCTAATAACCGTTTGGACATACGCGAGTCAGCAAAAAGCAATTGCTAAAAATTTAAAGCTAAACAAATTTTCGTTAGATGTAAATTACAAAGAACCTTTAGATGATTTAGATAAGGTGGAATTGGCGCTTTTAAAAGTTCCGAAATCTCTTGAATTATTTGAGTTGTTTTTAAAGCAGATACATAAAGCTTCTGATAATGAAACAATAGTTGTTTGCGGATTTATGACTAAATATTTTTCTGTTTCTTTTCTTAAAATTGCAGAGTTGTATTTTGAAGAAGTTGAACAGAGTAAAGCATGGAAAAAAGCAAGGTTGTTGATTTTAAAAAATCCTAAGAAATTAACAGAAGAGAAAGAATTAATAAATAAAATTAATTGGAACGAAGAAATACTTCAGCAATATTACGGAGTGTTTTCTGGAGGTAAAGTAGATGTTGGTACTCGTTTTTTATTAGATAAGTTAAAAGTGCATCCTAGCGAATTAAAAGTGTTAGATGTGGCTTCTGGTAACGGAATTATAGCTTTTGAAATAGCGAATCAAAATACAAAGGCTGAAATTACTTTAGTAGATGACTTCAATTTAGCAATTGCCTCTTCGCGACTTAATTTAAAAGATAAAGAAGCTAAGTTTGTATGTGCTGATGATTTAAGTGGTTTAGAAAAAGGCAGTTTTGATTTAATAGCATCTAATCCTCCATTTCATTTTGAACATGAGAATAATATAGAGGTAACTTTGTCGCTCTTTAAAGATATAAAAAGTTGTTTAAAGCCTGATGGACGCTTTGTTCTGGTGGCAAATAAACATTTGAATTATAAAACACATTTAGAGAAACTTTTTAATGCGGTTGAAATAATGGCAGATAATAAGAAGTTTGTAGTTTATGAATGTATGATGTAGAAAAAATAATAGTATTTAAAAAGGGAGGTATAATGTATTAGCATTTTACCTCCCTTTTTAAATTTAAGTAAAATTAGTTAGGTTTATTAATTATTATAATCACAAGGTAAAAGTTATTAACAATTTATTTAAATAGTTATTAACACTTGTTGATAAAATTCATATCTTTGTATGTTATTAACAATGTATTGTGTATTACGATAATCCCCAAAATCCCCAATTAATATGTTTTTAGAAAAAACAGCACTTGCAGATAAAAAGAAAAATAAAATTTTGGAGTTTCCAAAGATTAACATTCTTGAACATCAAATAGAGCAAGTAAACGAGTTTATAAGACAACGAAAAGTTTTCTTTTCAAGAAACTTAAACAGAGAGAAAATTGAAGTGTTTTTTACCGATGATACTGGTTTAAAGAAAGTTGAGACTTCAATTTGGACTGTTTGTGAAAAATCAATTATTCTTAAGAATACAAAAGAAGTTTCGTACAGTGATATTATTGCTGTAGCTTAAAAATAAAAACCCCACTCTTTTAAGGAGTGGGATTTTTTAGTTTTAGTATGGGGTATTAATTAATCCATATAATCTTCAATAGGATTACAAGAACAAATTAAATTTCTATCTCCAAAAGCATCATCAACTCTACGTACAGTAGGCCAAAATTTATTGTCAGCAATATAATCTAAAGGAAAAGCAGCTTGCTTACGAGTATACGGTAAAATCCACTCATCAGCAGTTAACATATATTGTGTATGTGGTGCATTTTTTAGAGGATTGTTAGCGTTATCTTTAGTTGCGCTAGAAATTTCTTTTCTAATAGAAATCATTGCATCACAAAAACGATCTAACTCTGCAACGCTTTCAGATTCTGTAGGTTCAATCATCATAGTTCCTCCTACGGGAAAAGAAACAGTCGGTGCATGAAAACCGTAATCCATTAAGCGTTTCGCAATATCTACAACTTCAATTCCGTTTTGTTTAAAATCTCTACAATCAATAATCATTTCATGTGCAGCTCTGTTCATTTCTCCAGAGTACAATGTTTCGTAATGTCCGTGTAAACGTTCTTTAATGTAGTTTGCGTTTAAAATAGCTAATTTAGTAGAGTCCGTTAATCCATTAGCGCCAAGCATTGTTATGTATCCGTAAGAAATTAAACAAGCCAAAGCAGATCCCCAAGGGGCAGCAGAAATAGCTGTAATTGCTTTTTCGCCTCCTGTTGCAACTAAAGGATTTGTTGGTAAAAATGGCACTAATTGAGGAGCAACACAAATTGGACCAACTCCTGGTCCACCACCACCATGTGGAATAGCGAAGGTTTTGTGTAGGTTTAAGTGACAAACATCTGCACCAATAGTTGCAGGATTTGTTAATCCTACCTGAGCGTTCATATTCGCACCATCCATATAAACTTGTCCGCCGTTATCGTGAATAATTTTGGTAATTTCTTTAATAGCTTTTTCGTAAACCCCATGTGTTGATGGGTATGTAACCATTAAAGCGGCTAAATTATCTTTATGTTTTTCTGCTTTTTCGCGTAAATCTTCTACGTCGATATTACCTCTTTCATCAGTTTTGGTAACAACTACTTTCATGCCGGCCATTACTGCTGACGCAGGATTAGTACCGTGAGCAGAAGCAGGAATTAAACAAATGTTTCTATTAGAATCGTTATTAGACTCGTGATAAGCACGAATAACCATTAATCCAGCAAATTCTCCTTGTGCACCAGAGTTTGGTTGTAAAGAAGTACCTGCAAAACCTGTAATTACATTTAATTGATGTTCAAGGTTTTTTAAAACTGTTTGATATCCTTCTGCTTGATTTAATGGTACAAAAGGGTGAATATTTCCCCATTGAGGATTGCTTAAAGGTAGCATTTCAGAAGCTGCGTTTAGCTTCATTGTACATGATCCTAAAGAAATCATAGAATGATTTAAAGCTAAATCTTTACGTTCTAGTTTTTTAATATAACGCATCATTTCAGTTTCTGATTGATACGTATTAAATATTTCGTTGTCTAAAAATGAAGTATTTCTTTTTACATTTTCTGTGATTATATCCGAAGAAATAAATTCAGTTACTGTAATATCTTGAATATTGAAGGCTTGTTCAAAACAATCAACAATGGCATTGATTTCTTTTAAGCTAACAGTTTCGTTAACGGAAATTGAAATATGATTGTTGTCAATATAGTTAAAGTTAATTCCGTTTGCCTCGGCAACAGGGCGTAATTTATTAGCTTCAACTTCAATTAAAATAGTGTCGAAATATGATTTGTTTTTTTGTTTAAAGCCTAAACTTTCTAGGGCTGCAGTTAAAGTATTTGCTGTAGCGTGTACTTTATCAGCAATATATTGTATTCCTTCTTTCCCATGATATACAGCATACATACCAGCCATAACAGCTAGTAAAACTTGGGCGGTGCAAATGTTTGAAGTTGCTTTTTCGCGCTTTATATGTTGCTCACGAGTTTGTAGAGCCATACGTAAAGCACGACCACCGTCAACATCTTTGGTAATACCAATTACACGACCAGGAAGACTACGTTTGTAAGCTTCTTTCGTAGCAAAATAGCCAGCATGAGGTCCGCCGTAACCTAAAGGAATTCCGAAACGCTGTGTGGTTCCAACCACAACTGCAGCGCCAAATTCACCTGGAGCTTTTAATTTAGCTAAAGATAAAATGTCCGCAGCAACAGCTACTTTTATGTTTTTTTCGTTACAGTTGGCAACAAATGCAGTATAATCAAATACTTCACCATGTTTTCCTGGGTATTGAATAATAGCTCCGAAAAACGCTGAAGAAAAATCAAACTCTTCATGATTTCCAATTACTAACTCAATTCCGATAGGAATTGCACGTGTTTGTAGAACAGATAATGTTTGTGGTAAAATCTCTTCAGAAATAAAGAATTTGTTAACGCCAGCTTTTTTCTGTGCACGTTCACGTACATCAAATAATAAAGCCATTGCTTCGGCAGCAGCAGTTCCTTCGTCTAATAAAGAAGCATTTGCTAATTCCATTCCTGTTAAATCACAAACCATTGTTTGGTAATTTAATAAGGCTTCTAAACGTCCTTGAGCAATTTCTGCTTGGTATGGCGTGTAAGCTGTATACCAACCCGGGTTTTCTAATATATTACGTTGAATAACACTCGGTACAATTGCTTCGTGGTATCCTAAACCGATGTAGCTTTTAAAAACTTTATTTTTAGCACCAAGCTCATTAATATGATTTAAATACTCATATTCGCTCATTGCAGGCGCTAAATCTAATCCGCTTTCAAGACGAATATCATCAGGAATAGTTTCATAAATTAATTGATCTAAGCTATCTGCTTTGATTGTTTTTAACATTTGCTCTTGATCCGCTACACGTGGACCAATATGTCTTAGTTGAAATGAATTTGTGTTCATTCTGTGTTGTTTGTGTTTAGTGGTTCAAAAATAATGAAATTGTATAATTTTTATAGTATGTTTTTATTTTTAAACTGATATTTTATTAACTAAATTGAAGGGTTATAAACATAAAAACTATTTTTGTGTAATGAGGGTTTTAAAACAAGTGCTTGATTTTTATATAAACGCTAGTATTCATGTGGCTTTAGCCGTGTGCGCTTTTGTTAAGGTTACTGAATTATATTTTGGGTTAACTTATAATGAATCGTTAGATTTTTTTCTTTTCTTCGGAACAATTACTGGCTATAACTTTGTTAAATATGTAGGAGTTGCCAAATTGCACCACAGAAGTTTAACGACACATTTAAAAATAATTCAAATATTTTCTTTGATTTGTTTTTTGTTGATGTGTTTTTATGCCATTAAACTAAATGTAAAAACATTGCTTGTTTTTGTGCCTTTCGGACTTTTAACATTTTTGTATGCAGTTCCTTTTTTTAGTGGATTTCAAAAAAATTTAAGAAGTATTGGGTATTTAAAAATTATAATAGTTGCTTTTGTGTGGGCGGGAGCAACGGTGTTTTTACCAGTTTATGATGCAAATGTTGATTTATCAAATCAATTTTATATAACTATTATACAGCGTTTTTTATTAGTGATGGTTTTAATTTTACCTTTTGATATTAGAGATGTAAAATATGATGCTGTTTCACTGCAAACAATACCCAAAAAAATAGGAATAGAAAAAACAAAAAAACTCGGATATATATTATTAGTTTTTTGCCTGCTATTAGAGTTTATGATAGCACCAAACGCTAGTTTTAGAACAGTTTTTTTATTGATTTTTATGACCATTTTAATACTGTTGATGAGGTCATCAGAAAAAAAATCTAAATATTATAGTGCCTTTATAGTGGAATCAATTCCCATAGTTTGGTGGTTGCTTTTATCAATCGTTTAAATTAATGTTGATAAAAAATAAAAATCTTCTTTCATAATCAGCTTCTTTTTTAATATCATTTGTATTTTTGGTTACTTACTAGTAATTCAACATAATGGCACCAAAAAGAAGTTTTGTTTTCGATTTCGATAGTACACTTTCGCGAGTAGAGGCGTTAGATGTTTTAGCTGAAATCACTTTAGTAGGTAATCCTAAAAAAACGGATATTATTAATGAAATAATAGAAATTACAAACCAAGGTATTGATGGAGAAATCTCCTTTCCTGAATCTTTAGAAAAACGTATTAAATTACTGAACGCTAAAAAAACAGATTTACCTATTTTAATAAAAGAATTAAAACAAAAGGTTTCGCGTTCTATTGAAAGTAATAAAGAGTTTTTTGAGAAATTTTCTGATGATATATATGTTATTTCTGCCGGATTTAAAGAGTTTATAGATCCGATAGTTGCAGTATATAATATTCCTTCTGAAAGAGTTTTTGCAAATACTTTTAAATTTGATAAAAACGATTTGATTATTGGGTTTGATGCAGAGAATCCGCTTTCCAAACACGATGGAAAAATTGAGTGCCTACAAAACTTAAATTTACCAGGAGAAATACAAGTAATTGGCGATGGTTATAGTGATGCCGTAACAAAAAAAGCAGGTGTGGCTGATACTTTTTTTGCATACACCGAAAATGTATCTAGAGAAAAAACAGTTGCCAATGCCGATCATATTACACCTAATTTAGACGAATTTTTATACCTAAACGATTTGCCAAGAAATATATCATATCCAAAGAACAGAATTAAAATTTTATTATTAGAAAACGTACATCCAGATGCATTTACGAAGTTATCTGGAGATGGTTTTTCTGTAGAAACAGTTTCTAAAAGTTTATCAGAAGATGAGTTAATTGCAAAACTTAAAGATGTGCATGTTTTAGGAATTCGTTCTAAAACACAGGTCACAAAAAGAGTAATTGAAGCTGCCGAAAAATTAATGGTTGTTTCAGCTTTTTGTATCGGTACAAAACAAATCGATTTAGAAGCTTGCAAAGAAAACGGAGTCGTAGTTTTTAATGCACCTTATAGCAATACACGCTCTGTGGTTGAGTTAGCAATCGGAGAAATCATTATGCTAATGCGTAGTGTTTTTCAAAGAAGTACCGAGTTGCATAACGGACAATGGAACAAAACAGCGCAAGGTTCGCGTGAAGTTCGTGGTAAAAAATTAGGAATTGTTGGTTACGGAAACATCGGTAAACAATTATCTGTTTTAGCAGAAGCTCTGGGAATGTACGTTTATTATTACGACGTAGAAGATAAGCTGGCTTTAGGTAATGCAACTAAAGTAGCAACCTTAAAAGAGTTGTTAAATATTTCTGATGTAGTTACCCTGCATGTTGATGATAATGCTGCGAATAAAAATTATATAGGTAAAGAAGAAATTTCTCAGATGAAAGACGGAGTTCACTTTGTAAATCTTTCTAGAGGTTTTGTGGTAGATATTGAAGCCTTGGTTGCTGGATTAAAATCAGGTAAAATAGCAGGTTGTGCAGTAGATGTATATCCGGAAGAACCAGCTAAAAATGGTGATTTTTTAACGGAATTAAAAGGATTGAATAATGTTATTCTAACGCCACATGTTGGAGGAAGTACAGAAGAAGCACAAAGAGATATTGCAGATTTTGTACCGAGTAAAATTATGGCATATATTAACTCAGGTGATACTGTAGATGCTGTTAATTTTCTGAATATTAGATTACCGCGCCAAACCAATGCACATCGTTTTTTACATATTCATAAAAATGTACCGGGTGTAATGGCAAAAATTAATAAACAGTTAGCAAAGTACGAGCTAAATATTACAGGACAATATCTGTCAACTGATTCTAAAGTTGGTTATGTAATTACTGATGTTGATAAAGAATATAATGAAGAAGTAATCGCAAAGCTTCGCGAGATAGAAGGGACCATAAAATTTAGAGTTTTATATTAATCTCTACAGTAAATATTATTATCTAAAAAATGATTGTTTTATATTTGAAAAACAATCATTTTTTTAGTTTTAATAATGACATATATAAATACCTTAGAATACGCACAGCAACAAGATAAAGAAGATAAGTTAGCGCATTTGCGTAGTCAATTTCATATACCGAAAGATAAAGAAGGAAAAGATTGGTTGTATTTTACAGGGAATTCATTAGGATTACAACCTAAAAGTACACAAAAATATATTCAACAAGAATTAGATGATTGGGCTAATTATGGTGTAGAAGGCCATTTTGAAGCCAAGAATCCTTGGTTGTCATATCACGAGCTTTTAACAGCGAATATGGCAGAAATAGTGGGCGCAAAACCATTAGAAGTTGTTGTGATGAACACTTTAACAACAAATTTACATCTCTTAATGGTGTCTTTTTATCAGCCTACAAAAAAGAAATATAAAATTGTAATTGAGTCTGATGCTTTTCCTTCGGATAGATATGCAGTACAATCGCAATTAAAATTTCACGGATTTGATGTAGAAGAGGGATTGATAGAGTGGAAACCTAGAGCAGGAGAGGAATTATTAAATATTGAAGATTTGGAAACGATTGTAGCCAAACAAGGGGATGAGATTGCGTTGTTATTAATCGGTGGCGTAAATTATTACACCGGTCAATATTTAGATTTAAAAAGAATAGCTGAAATAGGGCATTCAAAAGAGTGTTTTGTAGGGATTGATTTAGCACACGGAGCAGGAAATATTTCTCCAGAATTACATGATTCGGGAGTAGATTTTGCAGCTTGGTGTACTTATAAATATTTAAATTCTGGTCCAGGAAGTTTAGGGGGATTGTTCGTGCATGAAAAACATGCAGAGAATAAAGAGTTACCACGTTTTTCTGGATGGTGGAATCATAATAAAGATACACGATTTAACATGCGTCAACCTTTTGATGTAATGCCAGGTGCCGAAGGATGGCAATTATCTAACCCGCCAATATTATCAATGACGGCAATTAAAGCTTCGCTTGATATGTTTGCTGAGGTTGGTATGGAAGCTTTGCGTGAGAAATCAGAAAAATTAACAGGATATTTTGAGTTTTTAATCAATCAAATAGCTTCTGATAGTATTAAGATTATTACACCTTCAAATCCAAAAGAAAGAGGTTGTCAGTTGTCTGTTCAGGTAAAAAATGCGGATAAAAATTTACATAAAAAACTAACAGAAAACAATATTATTACCGATTGGCGAGAGCCTGATGTTATACGTTGTGCACCTGTGCCAATGTATAATTCTTTTGAAGATGTCTATAAAATGGTTTCAATATTAAAAGGGTTGCTGTAAAACTAAAAAGACCTCCTCTATCGAAGTCGAGAGGTGTTTATTAATTCTAGGCAGCGTCTTAGTGAGAAAAAAATGGGGATTATTGAAGTCTCAGCGTTAATGTTTTTTCAGGAAAAGTATTGCTATATAAAATGGTTAAATAATAATTTACAATATAGATATAATGTCCCCTCGAGCGCAGTCGAGAGGTTTTAACTAGTTCTCGACTGCGCTCGAACTGACACGAATATAAAATGAATAAAAAAGATAACATACTAATAATAGGTGCAGGTTTATGCGGAAGTTTATTGGCTTTACGTTTAGCTCAAAGAGGCTTTAAAGTTACCGTTTATGAAAGCAGACCAGATTTAAGAACTACAGATATTTCTGCAGGAAGATCCATAAATTTAGCATTGTCAGATCGCGGATTTAAAGCATTGCGCTTAGCGGGTGTTGAAGAAAAAGCTAAAGAAATTTGTATTCCCATGTATGGTCGATTAATGCATGATATTAAAGGAAATACATTTGCATCTAATTACTCAGGAAGAGAAGGAGAGTATATCAATTCAATTTCACGAGGCGATTTAAATGGTATTCTGTTAACAGAAGCAGAAAAGCATGAAAATGTAACGATTCATTTTAATAAAAAATGTGCATCGGTTGATATTGAAAATACAATTGCACATTTTAAAGACTATATTACAAAAGAAGAGTTTTCTGTGAACTCGGATGTGATTTTTGGTGCCGACGGAGCTGGTTCAATTTTGAGAAAAAACTATTACTTAGAGCGTAAATTTTTATTTAGCTATTCACAAAATTATTTATCTCACGGATATAAAGAATTGGAAATTCCTGCTGATAAAGTAGGTAAACATCAAATAAGTAAAGATCATTTACATATTTGGCCTCGTGGTGAGTATATGTTAATAGCCTTACCAAATATGGATGGAAGTTTTACAGTAACCTTGTTTTTAAGTTATGATGAAGGCGAATATAATTTTAACAATTTAACATCCGAAGAAAAAATAACAACCTTTTTTGAAGAGCAATTTCCAGATGCTTTAGCCTTAATACCAAGTATAAAAGACGAGTTTTTAAACAATCCAACAGGAGCGTTAGGAACCGTAAAATGTTCGCCGTGGCATTATAAAAATAAAACAATTTTATTGGGAGATGCAGCGCATGCAATTGTTCCGTTTTACGGACAAGGAATGAATGCTTCTTTTGAAGATGTTACTGTTTTTGATGAGATACTAAATAGTTTCGAAGATGATGAAGAAATAAGTGATTGGGAAACAGTTTTTAAAAGGTACGAAAAAGCAAGAAAACAAGATACAGATGCAATTGCCGATTTAGCAATTGATAATTTTCATGAAATGAAAGATCATGTGGCGAACCCGTTATTTAAAGAAAAACAAAAAATAGAAAAAGATTTAGAGAAAAATTTCCCGGATCAATATTTTTCTAAATATTCATTGGTAACTTTTAACGAAGAAATTAGTTATAATGAAGCTATGAAACGAGGAAGAGCGCAAGACAAAGCTTTATTAAATTTAATTGTAGATGATGAAGTTCACACGCATTTAAATATGACAAAAGAAGAGTTAAAGGTTATTTTAGAAAAGGTAAAGGAAGAAACAAACGATATTTTAGAAGAGGATAAAATAGCAGGATTGTAAATAAATTAAAATGTCTCCTCGGGCGCAATCGAGAGGAAGAAAAAAGTAAAATCAAATAAAATGTGTCTCCTCGAGCGCAGTCGAGAGGTTAAAAAAATAAAAATGAAAAAGTACATTGTTTTACTACGCGGAATAAATGTATCGGGAAAAAATAAACTCCCGATGTTAGATTTACGTGAGTTATTAAACGATTTACAGTTTCAAAATATACAAACGTATATTCAGAGTGGGAATATTATTTTAGAATCTGATGAAAATAAAAGAACAATCTGTAAAAAGATAAAAGACGGAATTTTTGATGAATTCGGTTACGATGTTCCTGTGATTATTAGAACAGTTTCTGAATGGAAAAAAGCGATTAATAACTATCCTTTTTCACTTGAAAATGAAAAAATAGTAGCCTTTACATTCTTAGATAGAAAAACAGAAATATCTGAAATTGTAGTTAAGAATATAGAAGAAGATAAGTGCAAAATAGATAATGATGTTGTGTACTTATATTGTCCGACAGGTTTTGGTAAAGCAAAGTTGACAAATAATCTTATAGAGAAAAAGCTTAATGCAATTGCAACAACGCGGAATTTAAGAACAACACTTAAGTTGTTGGAGTTGGCAGAAAAACAACTAAAATTTCACCTCGAGCGCAGTCGAGAGGTTTTTAAAATAAAGATATAAAAAGGTCTCGACTGCGCTCGACCAGACAAAAAGTAAGTATGGAAAAAAAAGTAACACCAAGAGGCGCATATCCACATGTAAAAGTTGTGGGAGATTTTATTTTTGTTTCGGGAACAAGCTCAAGGCGTTCAGACAATACGATAGCAGGTGTGAAGTTGATTGACGAAATGAATACTAAAAAGTTAGATGCAGAAATACAAACACGCGAAGTTTTAAAGAATATCGATAAGACATTACAAACCGTTGGGGCAAGTATTAAAGACGTGGTTGATGTAACTTCTTTTTTGGTAAACATGAATGATTTTGCAGGTTATAATAAAGCCTACGGAGAGTTTTTTGAGAAAGAAACAGGCCCAACACGTACAACAGTTGCTGTACATCAATTACCACATCCAGATTTAGTAGTGGAGATTAAAGTAATGGCGTATAAAAAACAATAGATGGTTATATTAAAAAGAAGTATCCATATAAAAAAGATAGTTTTTTGTTTTTTAATTATTGGTTTATCATCATGTAAGCCTAAAACTACGCTTCCAGATCCTTTAGAAGCTGGTTGGAAAGGAGAAAAGGTTTGTGAAGTGTTAAAAGATAATGCTGAATTAAGAGTGTTAAAATGTACTTTTCCACCGGGAGTTGGCCATGAGAAACATTATCATAACAAACATTTTGGTTATACGCTGGCTGGAAGTAGATTTAAAATTAAAGATGCTAAAGGGACTAGAGAAGTTAATGTGCCAACAGGTTCTAGTTTTTCAAAAGATGAGAGATCATCACACGAAGTTTTAAATATAGGTGATGAAACTGCCGTTTTTTTAATTATTGAATATAAATAGATTAATAAAAAAATAAAGTGAATATACAAAACTACATAAACGGTAAACTCATTTCTTCTGTTGCTGACAGATGGATTGATAATTACAATCCATCAAATGGAGAAGTATATTCTCAAATTCCGAATTCAACAAAAGAAGATGTTGAGTTAGCTTATAAAGCAGCAGCAGATGCTTTTCCTAGTTGGTCAAATACATCTTTAGATGAGAGAAGTAACATCTTATCAAAGATTGCAACATTGATAAAAGAAAAGTTATCTTTTTTAGCAGCAGCAGAATCTAAAGATAACGGAAAACCAGTAAGCTTAGCTACTCAGATAGATATTCCGAGAGCGTCAAGTAATTTTCAGTTTTTTGCAAATGCAATTACGCAGTTTTCATCCGAAGCGCATGAAAGTGTTGGTTTAAATGCGATGAATTTTACAATGCGTCAGCCAATCGGAGTAGTAGGTTGTATTTCTCCGTGGAATTTACCGTTGTATTTATTTACTTGGAAAATAGCTCCGGCAATTGCTGCAGGAAATTGCGTTGTTGCAAAACCAAGCGAAGTAACGCCAATGACTGCTTATTTATTGGGTGAGATTTGTACGGAGGCAGGTCTCCCGAAAGGTGTTTTAAATATTGTTCACGGATTGGGAACCACCACAGGGCAAGCAATTGTAGAGCACCCGAATATTAAAGCAATTTCTTTTACAGGCGGCACGGCTACAGGGGCACACATTGCACGAGTGGCGGCACCAATGTTTAAGAAACTATCATTAGAATTAGGAGGTAAGAATCCGAATTTAATTTTTGCTGATTGCGATTACGAAAAGATGTTAAATACTACGGTTCGCTCTTCATTTGTCAATCAAGGTCAGATTTGTTTATGCGGAAGTAGAATTTTTGTAGAGGAGAAAATCTATGAGAAATTTAAAAAAGATTTTATTCAAAAAGTATCCGAATTAAAAGTTGGTAATCCATCCGAAGTAGATACAAATATAGGCGCATTAGTTTCTAAACAACATTTAGAAAAAGTAAAATCATATATTGATATCGCCGAGCAAGAAGGCGGAAAAATCCTTTTTGGAGGGAAAAATGTTACTGTCACAGACAGTGAAAATGGATACTATTTACAACCAACAATTATTGAGGTTTCCGATAATAAATGCAGGCTGAATCAAGAAGAGATTTTCGGGCCTGTGGTTACCATAATGCCGTTTAAAACAGATGCAGAAGCTTTGCGTTTGGCAAATGATGTAAAATACGGATTGTCAGCTACACTTTGGACGAATAACTTAAACAGAACCATGCAAATATCAAAACAAGTTCATGCAGGAATTGTATGGGTAAATACATGGTTATTACGAGATTTAAGAACGCCTTTTGGCGGCCAAAAAGAAAGCGGAGTAGGGCGTGAAGGTGGTTTTGAAGCCTTGCGTTTTTTTACAGAACCTAAAAATATTTGTATTAGTTATGAATAAAGAAATACAACAAAAAATTATTGATGTTTGTGATGAGAAGATTACAAAAAAAGGAACCAATGTAGGGGTATCTTTTTATGCGTTTTTTAAAAATAAAAATGACAATCCGAAATTATTGATGGAAGTCGCAAAATGGTGGATTGAAACTCATGAGTTAGATCACTTTGAAAAAGCGGTTAAAATTAAAACAATGATCCAGAATAACAATTAGAAAATAAAAAAATTGGCAATAGATTTGTCACCTCGAGCGCAGTCGAGAGGTTATTAAAAATCAACTATAAATGGTTCTCGACTGCGCTCGATCTGACAACTATAATATAATAGAAAAAAATGAATTTAAACATACAAAATAAAAACGCCTTGGTTTGCGGAAGCACACAAGGAATAGGAAAAGCATCGGCAATAGGGTTGGCATCAGAAGGTGTAAACGTAACGTTAATTGCTCGTAACGAAGAAAAGTTGAAAGCCGTTTTGGCAGAATTGCCAAATAACAACCAAAATCACAATTATATTGTTGCTGACTTTTCGAATCCATCAGAATTAAAAGAAAAGATTGAAGCAAGTGATTTAAATTTTCACATTTTGGTAAACAATACAGGTGGCCCAGCAGGAGGACCGGTATTTAATGCGCAATTAGATGAGTTTGAACTTGCATTTACTCAACATTTAAAATGCAATCATGTATTAGTGCAAGCGGTGGTTCCGTTTATGAAAGAAGCAGGTTTTGGTAGGGTAATTAATGTGATTTCTACTTCAGTAAAACAACCTTTAGACGGCTTGGGAGTGTCGAATACTATTCGTGGAGCCGTTGCGAGTTGGTCTAAAACATTGGCAAACGAACTGGGACAGTTTAATATTACTGTAAATAACGTGTTACCAGGTGCAACAGGAACTGAGCGTTTAAAAGAAATTATAAATAATAAAGCAGCTAAAACAGGAATGTCTGTTGAGGTGGTTTCAGAAAACATGATGAATGCTTCACCAGCAAAACGTTTTGCAAAGCCAGAAGAAATTGCCAATGCAATTGTGTTTTTAGCAAGTGAAAAAGCAAGTTTTATTAACGGAATTAACGTTCCGGTTGATGGAGGTAGAACAAAGAGTTTGTAATTTTTTTAGAAGCTATTTCCTGCTTTCGTTACTCGCTTTTTTTGCTGCTGTTCTCGATACAAATTTGTTCATACTTTACAAATTTACTCGAACTAACAGCAAAAAACAGCTCAAACAAACCACTCAATCAGGGCTAAACTTGTTTGCTGAGGTTTATTATATAAGCGAATTGAAGGATTATTTATAAAGAGATAACAAGTTTGTAATTTAGAAACCAAATTTAGCGTTAGGGATTGCAGCGGCATCCTTTTTATAAGTTAATAAAACGGCGTCATTACGAGTGAAACGAAGTAATCTCTTTGAAGATTAGATGATATCATAGAAAGATAAAAATTTTCTTTGCAATGACATAAAAAGATACAGCGAAAAGCCCGACCTTTAGGGAACGCCAAAAAAATAGAGATATGAGTTTAGTACAGCCTTTAAATTTTAAAAAGTGGATTGATGAAAACCGTCATTTATTAAAGCCGCCAGTTGGTAACAAACAGGTTTGGGATAACGGTGAATATATTGTTATGGTTGTTGGTGGCCCAAATAATAGAAAAGATTACCATTATAATGAAACACCTGAATTTTTCTATCAGGTTGAAGGGGATATGATTTTAAAAATCATAGATGATAAAGGTACATTGATAGATGTTGAAATTAATGAAGGTGATATTTATTTATTGCCAGGAAAAGTGCCACATTCACCGCAACGTAAAGAAAATACAGTTGGTTTAGTAATTGAATATCCGCGTTCGGAAGGAATGTTAGATGCGTTAGAATGGTATTGTGAAAACTGTGGAAATCAGTTATACAGGGAAGAATTTGCACTAGATAATATCGAAACAGATATGCCTATTATTTTCGATACATATTATTCTGATAAACAGAAATGTACTTGTTCTAATTGTGGAACAACAATGGAAGCTCCAAAGAAGATTAAATAAAATACTATCGTCATTACGAGGAACGAAGTAATCTTTTTATTGATAATTAGATTGCTACAGCAAGTGAAAAGCTTTCTTCGCAATGACATCATAACACTGAAATTAATTCAGAAAGATGACTAAAAGAAAACTACGCATAAACGGACATTCACATTTATTACCATACCCAGAGCAAATACCCGCTTTTATGAGGGAAAAAGAAATTTTTTGGGTAGATGATGAGCGCAAACACATGTTACAAAAAGGTTGGAAACGACCGGTAACAGATTCTAGTTTTTTCTTGGATGAGAAACTACGTTGGATGGAAAAAAACAAGTTAGATCATGCAGTAGTTTTAAATTTGTCTCAACTCTATGGAAATGGTTTGCGTTTGGAGGAAATGAAAAAAGCTTTGCGTTTTCAGAATGATTTTAATGCAAAAGTACAGCACGATCATCCGGGGAAATTTACTTGTGGTTTTGTGGTACATCCTGGTTTTATTCAGGGTGCTTTGTGGGAAATGAAGCGTTGCGTAGAAGAGTTAGGGTTAAGAGTATTGTGTTTGCCAACGCATTTTATGGATTCTATTGGGCAATGGCGTTGTGTTTTTGATAAAGAAAATGATGCTATTTTCGAATTGGCAGATAAATATAAATTGGCAATTGAAATTCATCCGTATGACGGAGATAAAATGATAAAGTTAGAAAACACCAATTGGCGTTTTCATTTAATTTGGATGTTGGCACAATGTGGTGACGCGTATCATTTTTATACTTTAAACGGTATGCAAGAGCGTTTTCCTAATATCAGAACTTGTTTTGCGCATGGAGGTCAATTAGCACAAATGAATTTAGGACGTCGTATTCAAGGATTTGATGGTAGACCTGATTTATTTGAAGGAAAAACACATCCTAGAAAAGCAGTTGGACATCCAAATATCTTTTTTGACACCTTGGTTCATGATACCGATTCATTGAAGTTAATGATAGATCGTCAGGGATCAAATCAGGTAATTATGGGCTTAGATGATCCGTATCCGTTAGGAGAAATGGAAAGCGATGCACAATCTTCGTATCCAGGGAAATTGTTAGATTTAGCGATAGAGAGAGATATTATCAATGAAAAACAATACCATGAAATTTGGGAAGATAATACGTTACATTGGTTGTTTGGTGATGATGAAAAAGCGAAACAAGATTTGATTTCGAAAATTTTGAAGTAAGATGTCTGATGTTACTCAATTTCATAATGTATCACACATTTTTATTTCCTTTATTGGTGCAATATTACTGTTAGCAATTTATTATAATATTAGAAATAGATTTAAACAAGTATTAGAAGAAGGAAACACAATAAAGCGTGTAGATAAAGGCTTGTTGTATTTAAGTTTTGGAATGTTAGTTTGGGTAGTTTCTGGTATTTGGGCTTATGTTGCGGGCTATTTTAGTTATACAGAAACAACCAGCTATCAAATAGGAGTAAATATTTTATCTACCATTAATAATTTATTTTGGTTATTGGCTTTGTATTATGTGCACGATGCACCAAAATTTATTTATCAGAATGAAAAGAATGTAAAAATTATAGGCATTATAATCGTGGCGGTAGCTTCACTAACAATGTTATTATCCTTTTTTGTAGGTAATGAGGTTTATTACGGTGTAAAAATAGCTGCAATTCCGGATGTTTTGCTAACTACTTTTTTGTGTTATTTAATGGGAGTTTCTTTTTTTAGAACTTTTATGCATCGAGATTTAAAGTTGGTAGCGATTATTTCAGTGGTTGTAATTTCGCTATTATTCTTGTCACAATTATATGATGTTTTTGTTGGTTTAGATAATGATTTTGTAAATCTTATGATTCGTATTATCGCCAAAACCTCTTTGGTTTCTGTCTTTTTAGTATTGGCAACAAGTTGGGTAATTCAATTAGCACATACACCAAAGCCTAATGAGATTCGAATTAAATTTTTAGATTGGTCTTTAATTCAATTAAGTGTGCCATCTAAAGGTATTTATGAAGAAAAAATCGATTTTGGTTCTAAAACAACACAGTACAAAAACTTATTAAATTTTGCCTATCGCCGAAAGTTTTCGGAAGCTACAAACCAATCGATTGTGGTAAATTCGGGAGGAGAGATTAAGAGTCAAACCTATTTAACGAGAATCGTTGATAATATAAACTCGATACTTCAGTTAGAAGAAAATGATCGATTAGAGCGCAAAGATTTAATCACATTTATAGGTGAAAGTAAATATCGTTTGCGAGTTTTACCTGAACATATTTTTATTGACGAAGCTTTGTTAAAGGAATATAAAGAATAATTATAACGTATTTAGCTGCCCTAGTAACTGAATAAGAGTACTTTTTGTTTTGGCGTATTCATAGTTATTTTTTACTTCTTTTAAATTGCTTTCGATTAATTTTACTTCGCGGTAATTAATTAGAAAAAGCGAACTTTCTCCTAATGAAAATTTTCTTTCTTCGCTTTTAACAATTTTTTGATAACCGTTAACTAAGTCTTCTAATATATTCTTTTGCTTTTCGTACGAAACTATTTGTTGCCTTGTAGCATTAATTTTATTTTGTAAACTTGTTTTTGTAGATGATATTTCAAAATTTAAATCTTGTAATTTAAGTTTCGCTAATTTTAATTCTCCGCGAGATTTTCTTAAAAATAAAGGAACACTAACTTGCAGTGAGTTTTTATAGTTAGACACATTAAAAGCATCTAAATTATCTATTTTAGAGCTTAGTAAATTGTATTGAAAATCAATTTTAGGAAGTAAGTTATTTACCTTTAATTGTTTGTTGATTTCAAGGTTTCTTCTCTTTAATTCTAATAATTTTACTTTAGGATGATCATTTAAATTATTCTGAACAATGGCATTTGCTGTCGATTTTAAAAGTACATCCATCTTGCTAAAAGTTGTAACATCAGGTATCATCTCATCTTTTAATTCCATCGGAATATTAGTATCAATCCATAAATAATTAGAAAACTCTAATTTCGATTTTATGTATTTGATATTGGCTTTTTCTAAATCTAACTTTCTGCTTTTTAAATTAATACTAGCTTCTAAAGTATCTACCGCAGCTTTATCACCAGCTTTAAAACTGGTAATTACGTTTTTTAACCGCACCTGTGCATTGGTATAATAATCCTTATAAATAGTATGTTGTTGGTAATACAAAGTCCAGTTTAAATAAGAATCAATAGCATTAAATAAAATGGTATTTATAAGAAGTTGTTGTTCTAGTTTACCTTGTTTGGCATACAGTTTAGCTTGTTTTAAAGTAGCCATTCTTTTATTAATAAATAAGTTTTTGGCTAACGGAATAGCGACTCCAACATTGTATAATCCATTTTTAGGGGTTTTAGATTGTGGATTTAAAAATTGACCTGAATTGTTTTCATAACTAGCTTTTAATTCAATTCCGTACCAAGTTGGTATTTTAAATGTTGAGGTTAAATTTTTGTAGTAATCGGTATCCTTAAATTCTTTTCTATCATAGTCAATTGCTATTTTAGGATCAAAAGCACCACGCGCTTTCATTAATTTAGCTTCGTTTGTATTTGTAATAAGTTTAGCCTGTTTTAAAACAGGATGGTGTTTTTTTACATAACCCAAACTTTCCTCTAAAGAAAGTGTGTTGATCGGTTTATTTTGAGAAAAAGAAATAAAGCTTATAAATAGATATAAAAAGGGTAATTTTTTCATTATTTCTTTTTGTTTGAACTGTTTTTAGTATTTTCTGGTTGATAAAAATTAGGAGGAAAGCTGTTAACTTGTCTCCATAATTCATACCAAATCGGTACATTTTCTAATAAAGCTATTGTTTTTGCACCCGAACCAATTCTAATTGCTTTTGGCCAAGGTTCTAGTTCGTTGTTTGGAGCAATTAAAACTCGGTATTTACCATTATTACTAATAAAATTTTCGATAGCAATTATTTTTGCTTCATACGTTCCGGTAGACATGTTTGGCCAGCCACTAAAAACTAAAGCAGGCCAACCATCGAACTGAACACGAACTTTTTCGTTAATATGTATCAGTGGTAAATCAATCGGTTTTATATACATTTCTACAGCCAAGTCGTATACGGCAGGCATAATATTTACCAATTGCTCGCCTTCTTTAAAGGTTTCTCCTATACCAGATTTTATAGCTTTGTTTATGTAGCCATCTTGTGGTGCCGTAACGTATAACAAAGAGTTTCTTTTGTTGTAATTCGCTAAACTTGTCTCTAATTTAGAAACTTGTATTGCTGTTTCATAAGCTCCTGATTCGGCTGAATATAAACTACTTTCAGCCTTAGAAAGCTTATCCATATAAGAAGCTCCAATGCTTGAAATGGTAAGTTTTGCGTTAATAATATTATTTTTAGATGTTAAAAACTTGTTTTTTTGAGAGATAACTTTTGCGGTATATTCTTGAAGCTTAGCTCTCTTTTCTTCTACCTCTTTAACAGCTTTTAAGCCCTCTTCTTGTAAAGTAAGTGTTCTGTCGTATTGAATTTTAGCAATGCCTTGTTTTATAACAATAGTTTCTAAATCGATGCTATCACTTTTAACCTTTAAATAAGCTTGTTGTAGTTTGTTTTTGGCTTGTTGTAATTTTAATCCTCGTTCATCTTTTAAAGCATTAATTTGTCTTTTTAATGCTGCTATTTTATTAGTATAAGATTCACCTGAAAGATTTTTAGAGTTTAATTGACTTCCTGTTCTTTCTGCAAGTTTAAGATCGAAATAGTCACTTTTTATTTCCGATATTCTTAATATTGTATCGCCTTTTTTAACAAAGTCACCTTCTTGAATAAACCATTCTTCTATACGACCTGGTATTTGAGACTGCAATGTTTGTGGTCTTTGGTTAGGTTTTAAAGTAGTTACGTTACCAGAACTAGTTACGTTTTGTGTCCACGGTAAAAACATCGTAACAAGTAGTATAAGTAAAAATAAAAGAAGGAGTTTTCGAAATAATTTATGATGTTCTTTTCTAAATACTTTTTTACCTGATTTAAAATTAGATAAATTTAGTTGATTAGAAACCGAATTATTAGATATATTTAACATTGTATCTTATTTAATTATTAACAATAATACCTTTTTTAAGGGTAATTAGCTTGTTGCATTTTTCTTTCCAATTATCATTACTGCTAACAATAATTAAGCTCCATGTTTGTGATGGTTTTGTTATAAAATCGATAATTTTTTTGGCTTCTTGTTTTTCTAGTTGATCTAAAGGATCTTCTAATATTAAAAGTTGAGGTTTTTTAATAATAGCTCTTGCTAAAATTATTTTTTTAGAAATAGTATAGCCAATAAGTTTTCCTTCTGGTTTTAAATGGGTGTCTAAACCATTGGGCTGATGTTTTAAAAAATCTGTTAAACCAACGATATTAAATATCGAGTAAATTTCATCATCCGTAATTGAAAGATCACCGAAAGTTACATTTTCTCTTACCGTTCCTTTAAAAGGTGTTTCTTCAGATAAAGATAAACCTAAATTAGCTCTATAGTCGTTAATTTTAATGCTCTCTAATGATAAGTCATTCACAAATATATTTCCCGATGTAGGTTTTATAAGTCCGCAAATTAATTGGACTAAACTCGATTTTCCAGAGCCACTTTCACCTTGAATTAATATTCGGTCTTTTGGATTAACATTAAAAGATATATCATTTAAAATAGCGAAATCTTTTTTATCAACATTATATGAAAGGTTCTGAATCTCAAGCTTAAAAGGTGTTGCCTTACTAATCTTACTTCCTGTTTGATTTTCAATAGGTTTATCTATTACTTGGCCTAATTTTTCAATAGCCGTAAGAACATCGTAAAAGGATTCTAAACCAATAATAAGTTTTTCTACAGAAGCAATTACTAACAATATTATTATTTCTGCAGCAACAAACTGACCAATGTTCATTTGTTGATTTAATACTAAAAAACCACCCATAAGTAATAAACCAGCTGTAATAATAACTTTAAAACTAATCATTTGAATATATTGAATAATTAATATTTTAAAATGACTTTCTCTCGAGTTTAAATAATCATTAACCAATACATCACTTCTTTCTAAGGCATGTTTTGTTTTTCCTGATAACTTAAAACTAATAATCGTTCTTGCTATTTCTTGTAACCAATGTGCTACTTTATACTTGTCTTTAGATTCATTTAAACTTGTTTCTAAACCTATTTTTGCGGTATATTTAAAGACAATATAGATTAATAACAATAATAGAAAACCAAATAATATAAAAAAAGCGTGATAAAAAGATAGCAAAAGTAGGGCAAAAACAATCTGTAAAAATGCTGAAGGAACATCAATTAAGATCTTTGAAATTCCTTTTTGAATTGTAAGTGTATCAAAAAAACGATTAGCCAATTCAGGTGGATAATAATTTCTTAACTCGCTCATTTTAATTTTAGGAAATCGATAACTAAGCTCTATAGATGCTCTGGTGAAAATACGTTGCTGTATGGTTTCTATAATTCTTATTTGCATTAGTTTTAAAACGCCACTGAAAGCAACTCCTATTGTAACCAATATTACCAAAACAATCCATGAAGCAGAAACCTGAGCACCTTGTAATAAATTTATAATGGCTTGTATTCCTAATGGAAGTGACAAAGCAACGATACCTTCAAAAACGGCATAGTATGATATTTGTAAAACATCTTTTCTCTCTAGTTTTAAAAGGCCTAAAAAACGTTGCCAAGGAGTTAATGGGTTATTATCTGTCATTTGAAAGAGTATTTAATGTTAGATTAAGAAAAAATGAAGTAATAGAAATAGTATCATTACAATTAGTTAATGACTTAAAATGTTGCTTAATAAATTGCTGATGTAGAGCGCCTTCAATAACAGTGCTAGCCAATGTTAAAGGATGTTGATAAGAGTTCTTATAATTGGTAACAATATCGGCGAAACGCTTTACTACTTCTTTATATAGTTTAAAGAAACCTTCTTTATTTTCTGAGTCTACTTCTTTTGTAGAATATGATTTAGAGTTTTCATTAATTACAATTAAATTTAGTAAAATTTCATTTATATGTGAAAAGTTACTGTCTTGTTCTGTTGTTTTAGTAACTATACTTATGGCTTTAACTAATTTTTCTTTCGGATCATTTATGCTATAAGTTTCTATTACTAATTGATATTGTACCCAACCCCAATACCATGAAGTTAAGTAAACTAAAAGCTTATGTTTACTTTCAAAATACCTGTATATAGAGCTTTCATTAGAACCAATTAATTTTCCCAACTTTTTAAAAGTAAAGTTTTCAAAACCAACCTCTTCTATTAACTTAATACTGTTTTCTACAATTCTTTTCCCTAAATCAGATGTTTCAGGGTCTTTGATATAAATTCCACAAGGAATTTCAATTTTAATATTAGCTAATAAACTTTTCATAAAATAATATTTACACATGCAAATATAATAGTAATACTATTATAAAAGAAAGTATATATGTTATTTTATTTTAAAATTGATATTATTGTCAATAACAAAAACTCACAAACACTTATTTTTTAGTACAATTAACTACAAAGCTTTTTAAACGGTTGGTGTAAAAATACATTTGTAAAAACATATTTATTTTATGAAAACACACACATCTACATCCGATTTTATAGGACATCCTAAGGGATTGTTATATTTATTTTTTGCTGAACTATGGGAACGATTTTCGTTTTACGGAATGCGAGCACTACTTGTTCTTTATATGACAAAGCATTTATTGTATTCTGATGAAATGTCATTCGGAGTATACGCGGCATACATGTCACTCGTATATGTAACACCAATGATTGGTGGTATTCTTGCTGATAAAATACTAGGTTTTAGAAAAGCTATTTTATTAGGAGGTGTATTAATGGCATTAGGTCATTTCCTACTAACCTTCGAGCAACCATTTTTTTTCTATGGATCATTGGCTTTAATTATTGTAGGAAACGGATTCTTTAAGCCAAACATTTCTTCGTTTGTAGGTAATTTATACGAACAAGGAGATGTGCGTAGAGATGCGGGATTTACAATTTTTTATATGGGAATAAATATTGGTGGCGCAATTGCTCCTTTAGCTTGTGCATGGTTTGCCGAGACTTATGGTTGGCATTATGGTTTTGTATTAGCCGGAATTGGTATGTTGTTAGGGTTGCTTGTGTTTCAAAGAGGTCTTAAAAATAATACTTTTGAAGATAAAGGTTTGGTTACAAATAAGGAGTTGTATAATGAACCAATCTTCGGATTAAAAAAAGGAACTGCCATTATTATTGCCGCATTTTTATCGGTGCCAATTTTTGCTTTGATTATACGATTTCATCAGTTTGAGCATTATTTAGTTTGGGTAGTTTCAGTATTTTTAATTGTCTACATCGCTTATATTTTAAAACAAGTAAGTAAAACAGAAAAACAGCGTTTATTTGTTGCTGTGTATTTTACAGTTTTATATACATTATTCGCAGCCATTTTTGAGCAAGCAGGTAGTTCGTTAACGCTTTTTGCAGATAGAAATGTAAATTTAGTAGGTATTAGCGCAGCAGGAACCAATAGTATTAACTCGGGTTTTATAATTTTGTTAGCAATTCCGTTTTCTATTTTATGGACATTTTTGAGTAAAATAAATAAGAATCCTAATTCGGTAATTAAATTCGGACTTGGGTTATTATTTCTTGGACTTGGTTTTATTATTTTTGGTATGTCGGCAAATCAAGTAGATGAATTTGCAAAAACACCAATGCTTTATTTGGTTGTTGGTTATTTAGTGCTAACAATAGGTGAGTTATTTTTATCACCAATAGGTTTGTCTAAAATGACAGAATTATCGCCAATTAAATATGTTTCTTTTATTATGGGAGTTTGGTTTTCGGCGAATTTTTATGGTCATTTCTTCGCAGGGAAAATTGCAAAACTAACAACTGTTTCAGAAGGCGATTTAGGGCTGTTTTCGACCGGTATGTTTGGTGAAATTACTCAGTTTATAACAGGTTTATCAAATAGTGTAGTTTTAGAAAAAGGTGTTATTTTTCAGCAATTATACTCTTATGTTTCGGTGTATGCAAGTTTCGGAGTAATGGCATCTTTTGTAGGGGTTTTAGTCATCATGTTTTCATCATCAATAAAAAGAAGAATGCATAATATTCATTAAAATAATTAATACATGAAAAAGAGAATAGTACTAATCGTTTGTTTACTGTTATTAATAAGCTGTAAAAAAGAGGTTGCCAATGTGGCGTTTAAAAACATAAAAACCGATGAATTCGAATTACTTGTTTCCAAGCAACAAAAGGGATTATTAATCTTATTTCCCGGAGGAGGAGGTAGTGCAGAAAACATTAAAAAAGAGTTTGATATTGTACAGAAAGCAAACGAAAAAGGAGTTTCATTACTGCTAATAAACTTTGCGAGAAAATTATGGATAGAGAAAGAAGACAGCGCAAAATTAACTGCCTTAATTCTTGAAACCATCAAAAAGAATAACTTAAAAACTGACAATATTTATATTGGAGGGATGTCTATAGGTGGTAATGTGGCATTAACATTGTCTGATTATTTACTAAAAAATAAAATAGTAGCTGTTAAAGGAACTTTTATAGTAGATTCTCCTATCGACTTATTTGGGTTGTATGAAAGTTCTGTAAAAGACATTCAGCAAAAGGATTTTTCTGAAGAACGTTTGGCGGAACCAAAATGGATTGTCAGTTTTTTTGAAGAACGATTTACTAAAGATTCGTTGCTAAGTAATATTCAGCAGGTTTCTCCTTTTACTTATAAAACAGAAAACTTTAATAATATTTATAGTTTGAAAAAAGCGAAACTCCGTTTATATACAGAACCAGATGAACGTTGGTGGAAAGAAGTTCGTAAAACCGATTATGAATCGACCAATGCATACCGAATCAGAAAATTAAATGATTTATTAGTCGCCAATAGTTGGAAAAAAGTAACATTAATAGAAACAAATAATAAAGGGTATAGAGCGAACGGAAAGCGGAACCCTCATAGTTGGTCTATTGTACATGTTGATGATTTATTAGAATGGATATTAACCTAAAAAAAGAAAGCCTTAGATAAAATCTAAGGCTTTCTTTTATAAGTATAAAAATAATTTTTATTTAAAAGTAGATGTAATGTTAATAGCAACATCGTCCCAAGTTTTAGAAACACCGTCAGCTCCTTTATGTAAATCTTTACAAACTTCGTTTAAAGAGTTTAAAGCTTTATCAGCATTCCAGTCTGTAATTTTAAGATTACCTTTTAAAGTAAAAACCTTACCATCAATACTGTATTTAAAATCCATTTTTTTGGTAACACCGTTCATTGTTAAATCAGAATAACCAATAGAATCGTTTTCTAAAACTAATTTCCCAGAAAGTAACTCTGTTTTGTCCATAATTCCAAAAAAGAACTTTTTTATTTTAAAGTCTCTACTAGAATCTTTAGTAAAAAGACTGCTTACCGGAATAGAAAATTCAGCATTATTAATTGCTTCTTTAGCTGTTGTTCCATCACCATTAGCGGTTATTGTTACTTTTTTAAAAGAACCACCTACAGGTATTTTTTCACTTGTTTTATAGGCTGTAAAGTTTATTTCATTGTTTGCTTCTTGCAAAGAGAAAGGTGCGTTGTTTTCTAGTTTAATTTCTTCTTTTTCAGATGTTTCTTTTTTTGCTTCTGATTTACAAGAAGTAAAGTTTGCTAAAGCAGCAAATACGAATAAAGAATAAATGATTTTTTTCATGATATTTATTTTATAATTGAATTAACTAAGTTGATGTATTCTTGTTTAGCTTCATCTTCTGTCATGCCTTGTAATTGAATCCATGCATTAAATTTAAACGCATTTCGTAAGTCATGATTGCTATTAAAAGTAAATTTATCTCCTTTTACAGCTTGTTTGTAATATGCATAGAATTTAAGCATAATATCAGGTGGCAGCTTTTTTTTATAACTAGAAGCTTTTTTATAAGCTTTATTAAACTGTATATCTAAATCACTCATCATATAAAGAAGAATCAGGTAAGAAAGTAATTATATTATATAGTGTATATACAAATATACGAAAGGAGCAAGGAAAAACAAACTATCAAGCCTGTCTAATAAACCGCCATGCCCGGGCATAATTGTACCACTGTCTTTTACGTTTGATTGTCTCTTAAACTTAGATTCTACCAAGTCGCCTAAAGAACCAAGAACGGCAACAATAATCGCAATAATAATCCAATTTAATATTGAAAATATACCAGAGTAATAACCAATTAAAAATCCGGCTAAAACAGCAAATAATAATCCGCCAATAAAACCTTCAATAGTTTTTTTTGGAGATACCGATTCAAATAATTTATGTTTACCAAAGTTTTTACCAACGATAAAAGCAAAACTATCATTCGTCCAAATCATTAAAATAATATAGATAATTACATTTGGATGGTAATTGTTATCTATAAGAGGTAGTTTTATTAAGAAGTAAAAAGGCAGTATTAAGTATATTACTTGTAAAAATATTTTTTGCGCTAAACTATCTGTCTTTATAGGTTTTGTGCTTATTAATAAATAGATCAGTATTAATAAACCTGAGAAAGAAAATCCTGTTAAATAATTTGTGTAATTATTAGGGATTTCAATCGTAGATAAATATATAAACCCTGCTAAAAGAACATAGGGTATAATATTTTTCGATTTTAGCATTCTCGAAAACTCAAAAACACATATTACTGAAAATATCGCCATTAATCCTATATATGATTCTTTAGAGAAAAGGATAGCGGAAATAAAAAGTACAGCATAAACAAGTCCAGAAATACTTCTTGTTATAAGGTTGCGCATAGTTTATAAATCTTCAAATAGCAGCAAATATAAGTTTTTTGAGTTACTATTACCATAACTTAAAAAACTATCATCGTCAACATCTATTTTGTAGTTGGTGGTTGAACTAATATTGGTAGGTATATTACCACTAAAGTGCGTTTTTATACCCGTTAAACCTTCACCCATATTATTTACTAATTGGCTAGTAGTAGCATACACGATAAAGTGTTCTGAATGGGATGTTAGTTTATTGCTTCCGAGTTGGTGAGAAGAAAACAATATGTTTCCGTTATTAGCTATTAGGTGTTCACAAGAAGTGAAAAAAGGAACAGATTCAGAAGGGTATTTCTGAATATTAACATCTATATTTTTAGTTATTTTTAATAAGTCAAAATCAGAACATGTAATTGTATCCCAATTATTTTCTTGTAAAATATGTTTTAAATTATTTGACACTTCATCAATAGAGGTAGAGTATAAAAATTTACCTCCTTTATTAATAAAATTGTGAACAAAAGAATCATCTAAAGATAAGTTAACTTCCTGTTCGTTAATTAACTTCTCTTCAGATGATTTTTTATATGATTTGTATATTTTTTTAAAAAAATTCATTCAAATAAAAACTATTCTTCTATTACTGGATTAGTTTTATTTTCTTTCTTTTCAAAAGGTCTTTCACCAAATATCTTTTCTAAATCAGCTTTAAACATAACTTCTTTTTCTAACAATAAATCAGCAAGTAAGTTAAGTTTATCTTTGTGTTCACTTAAAAGATCAATAGCTCTTTGATATTGAAATTCAATCATTTTAGAAATTTCTTCGTCAATGGTCTTAGCAGTATCATCACTATATGGCTTTACAAAAGAATCATTTCCTGATGAGTCGTAATAGGTAATATTACCTACTTTTTCGTTTAATCCATATACAGTAACCATAGCGCGAGCTTGTTTGGTAACTTTTTCTAAATCACTTAATGCACCAGTAGAAATTTTATTGAACATTAACTTTTCAGCAGCTCTACCACCCATTGTAGCACACATTTCGTCAAGCATTTGCTCTGTTTGAATAATCTTTCTTTCTTCAGGTAGATACCAGGCAGCACCTAATGACTGGCCACGAGGAACAATAGTTACTTTTACTAACGGAGCTGCGTGTTCTAACATCCAACTTACGGTAGCATGACCAGCTTCATGAAAAGCAATAACTTTCTTTTCTTTTGGCGTGATTACCTTGTTTTTCTTTTCTAAACCACCAACTATTCTATCAACAGCATCTAAGAAATCTTGATGCTCAATAGCCTCCTTATTGTTTCTTGCAGCGATTAAAGCAGCTTCGTTACATAAGTTAGCAATGTCTGCACCAGAAAACCCTGGAGTTTGCTGTGCTAGCAATTCTAAATCAGCATTTTCGGCTAATTTTAATGGTTTAATATGTACTTCAAAGATTTCTCTACGTTCATGTAAATCAGGTAAGTCAACATATATCTGACGGTCAAAACGTCCCGCTCGCATTAAAGCCTTATCTAATACATCAGCACGGTTAGTAGCTGCTAATACAATAACATTTGTATCAGTACCAAAACCATCCATTTCTGTTAAAAGTTGATTTAATGTGTTTTCGCGTTCATCATTACCACCTGTCATGCTGTTTTTACCTCTTGCACGACCAATAGCATCAATCTCATCAATAAAAATTATAGAAGGAGATTTTTGTTGCGCTTGTTTAAATAAATCTCTTACACGAGACGCACCAACACCTACAAACATTTCTACGAAATCAGATCCTGATAAAGAGAAAAAAGGAACTCCAGCTTCACCTGCAACAGCTTTTGCTAAGAGGGTTTTACCTGTTCCAGGAGGTCCTACTAATAAGGCTCCTTTAGGTATCTTACCACCAAGTTTTGTGTATTTTTCAGGTGTTTTTAAGAAATCTACAATTTCTTGAATTTCTTCTTTTGCTCCTTCTAAACCAGCAACATTTTTAAAGGTTGTTTTTACCTTGGTGTTTTCATCAAATAATTTAGCTTTTGATTTACCAATATTAAATATTTGACCACCGCCACCGGCTCCAGATCCACCACCAGACATTCTTTTCATAAAGAAAAGCCAGATACCGATTAATAAAATAAAAGGAAGAAAGTCGAACAATGTTTTTACCAAACTTGTAGGTTCTACATTAGTTCTATCAAAATCAAGATTGTTTTCGGCTTTCTCTTTTTTAATTTCATTTTCGAAATTTTGTAAATCTCCAAAATTATAAGTGTACAAAGGAGATCCTTTTCTGTAAAAAGGAGAATCTGTTATTTTTTTGTGCTGTTCTTTCTTCTCAGCTTCGCTTTTTAAGAATATCTGAGCAACATTATTATTTTCAATAACGATTTTTTGAATATCGTTTTCTTGTAAAATTTTATGAAACTCGTTCTTAGAAATGCTTCTAGAACCTAAGTCGTTTGAGTTAAAGAAACTCAATCCTAACAGGACAACTAATATCGGAATGTATATCCAAAATGAATTAAAACTAAATTTTGGAGGATTTTTTTTCTTATCACTCATAAATAATATGTGTAAATTATTAGCAATTAAGCTGGGTTAATTTCAGTGATTTTAGCATCACCCCAAAGACTTTCAATATCGTAATAGTCACGTACTTGTTTTTGAAAAATATGAACAACAACATTCACATAATCCATTAAAACCCATTCAGAGTTTCCTTGCCCTTCAATATGCCAAGGTTTATCTTTAAGTTCTTTGCTTACCATTTTTTGTACAGAACCTGAAATGGCGTTTACTTGAGTGTTTGAATTTCCTGAACAGATTATAAAATAATCACATACAGTATTTTCTATTCCTCTTAAATCTAGTAATTGGATGTTTTCTCCTTTTACCTCATCAATACCTTTTATAATCACAGCGATTAAATCGTCTGTGCTTGCTTGTTTTTTAGTCATCAAAAAAAATTAAGTTTTTAGCAAAGTTATTATTTTTTTGTGAGTTATTTGCTTAATATTGATACTTGTTTTACTCACAAAACTTCTATGAAAATAATCAAACTTAATGCCATTGATTCAACTAATTCTTTTTTAAAGGATATGGCAGCAAAAGTAAAGGTCGGTGATTTTACTGTAGTAATTGCAAAAACTCAAACAGCTGGCAGAGGACAAATGAATGCTAACTGGATTGTAGATGCAGGTAAGAGCTTGACTTTTAGTGTTTTTTGTGAGTTGTCTAACCTTAGTATTGCTGATTTTAAGTATTTGAATTATTGTGTTTCTTTGAGTGTTTATGAAGCAGTTAAAGATTTGAAACTACCTCGATTAGCTATAAAATGGCCCAACGACATTATGTCAGAAAACAAAAAAATAGCAGGTATTTTAATTGAAAACACTTTTAATTTATCCGAAATTAGTTCATCTGTCATAGGGATTGGTATTAATGTAAATCAAAATAGTTTTTCAATTGATTTGCCAAATGCTTCTTCCATAAAAATGATTATTGGTAGAGAAGTAGATTTAGAATTGTTATTTGACAAAGCTTTACAGTGCTTAAAACAAAAAATAGCATTGCTGAATAAAAAGGAGTATACTTTTTTAGAAGAGGAATATTTAAAGGTATTGTATAAAAAAAATGTTCCGAGCATGTTTAAAACAGCTCAAAACATTTTGTTTATGGGTAAAATTGTTGGAGTTTCCGATACTGGTAATCTCCAAATCGAATTAGAAAACGAAACGATTAAAGAATTTGGAATTAAAGAAGTTTCGTTTGCCTAATTTATATTTTTGCTATATTCTCAGTTAAAGTTTCAATAAACTTAGTTAATGGTTTTTTTACCATCATTGCCATCATCGCATTAAATTCACCGTCAAACTTTAAAGTAACCTCACTTTTATTGTCAGAAATTTCACTAATATCTGCTGATAAAGTGAAAGGTAATTTACTACTAGCAGCACCTAATGTAATATTAGAATACTCTGTTTTATCTTTCATTACCAATCTTATTTCAGGCATTCCTTTTAAACCAAAAATAAAACTATCGCCATCTACTTCAAATTTCTGAGTGTTTTCTGGCATTAATTGTTCGAAGTTCTCTAATTTGATTAAAAAATCAAATACTTCTTTAGGTGATTTCTTTACAATTACTTTGTTTCCTTCAATATTCATTATATCTTATTTTTCGTTTTGTTTCCATTTACTAGGTGCTACTCTCCAGTCTTCTAACAATCGTAATTCTTCACTAGTAATATATTTACTATCTAAAGCCTGCTCAAGTAGGTATTCGTAATTGCTTAAGGTAGTTAGTTCTACACGATCGTTTTTAAAGTTTTCGGTAGCAATGTCAAATCCGTATGAGAAAATTGCAATCATACCTTTAACTGTTGCGTTTGCTTCTTTTAAAGCTTTAACCGCATTTAAGCTACTTTTACCTGTGCTAATAAGATCTTCAATAACAACCACATTCTGACCGCTATCTAAATGTCCTTCTATTTGGTTTTTACGGCCATGTTTTTTAGGTTCTGGTCGTACGTATATAAAAGGAACTCCTAGTTCTTGAGCAACTAACATACCAATTGCAATTGCACCGGTAGCAACACCAGCAATTACATCGGGTTTACCATGTTTCTCTTCAACCAATTTAGCAATCTTTTCTTTTAAGAAATTTCTAACTGGTGGGTAAGATAGGGTTACTCTATTGTCGCAGTAAATTGGTGATTTCCAACCAGAAGCCCATGTGAAAGGCTCTTGAGGGCTTAATTTAATAGCTTTTATTTGCAGAAGAAGTTCGGCAGTTTTTTTTGCTGTATCTTTGTTAAAATCCATAACGCAAATGTATAAAGTTTTTGTTAATGATAAACCAATAATCTTTACAACTTCAGTAAAAAATGAAGAAGATTATGTTGTTTATATTTACAAAAATACAATTATAGAAGAACTTATTTATAAGTTAAAACTAGGCAAATTAAAAGGTGTTTATCTTTGTACTAGTAATTTGGAAGAAGATTGGGAGATCTTTAAAATGAAATTTAAGGTTCTTGTTGCCGCAGGCGGACTCGTTTTAAACGATAAAAAAGAAATTTTATTTATTTACAGAGGTAGTAAATGGGATTTGCCAAAGGGAAGACAAGAAAAAGGAGAGAATATAAAGGAAACAGCAATAAGAGAAGTTGAAGAAGAATGCGGTATTACAAACCTTAAAATAGATAAAAAACTAATTAAAACATATCACTTTTTTATTCAGAAAGGAAAACATCGATTAAAAGAAACACATTGGTACTTAATGTCTTCATCTTACAAAGGTATACTAACTCCGCAGTTAGAAGAAGGTATAACCAAAGTAATGTTTAAGGATGCTGAGGCTACAAATAAAGCGTTAAAAAGTACATTTTCTAACATTGTTATGGTTTATAAATTTTATGTAAAATCATTAAAAAAATGACACTCTGTCATTGTTGCTAAATAACTTCATTAGTTTTTCTGCCAAAACAAAAGTAAAAACTAGTTGGCACACAGTTTGACTATTACTAATCGTAAAATTGAATTAAAAATTTAAGATAAATAGTTATTAGTTATGAGTAAAATTATAGGAATTGATTTAGGAACCACAAATTCATGTGTTTCTGTAATGGAAGGGAATGAACCAGTTGTTATTCCTAACGCAGAAGGAAAAAGAACTACACCATCTATTGTAGCATTCGTAGAAGGAGGAGAACGTAAAGTTGGTGATCCAGCAAAGCGTCAAGCAGTTACTAACCCAACAAAAACAGTTTATTCTATTAAACGTTTTATGGGTAATAAATTTTCTGATTCTTCAAAAGAAGCAGGAAGAGTACCTTATAAAGTAGTAAAAGGAGATAACGATACGCCTCGTGTAGATATCGATGGTCGTTTATATACGCCACAAGAAATTTCTGCAATGGTATTACAGAAAATGAAGAAAACAGCTGAAGACTATTTAGGTCAAGATGTTTCTGAAGCTGTAATTACTGTACCTGCATATTTTAACGATGCACAACGTCAGGCTACAAAAGAAGCTGGTGAAATTGCAGGTTTAAAAGTTAGAAGAATTATTAACGAACCAACTGCAGCTGCTTTAGCTTATGGTTTAGATAAATCTCACGATGATAAAAAAATCGTTGTTTTTGATTTTGGTGGTGGAACACATGATGTTTCTATCTTAGAATTAGGAGACGGTGTATTTGAAGTATTAGCTACTGATGGTGATACACATTTAGGTGGAGATGACGTTGATGAAAGAATTATTAACTGGTTAGCAGAAGAATTTATTGCTGACGAAGCAATGGATTTACGTAAAGATCCAATGTCTTTACAACGTTTAAAAGAAGCTGCTGAAAAAGCGAAGATTGAATTATCTAGCACAACTTCATCAGAAATTAACTTACCATATATTACTGCTACTGCTTCAGGACCAAAGCACTTAGTTAGAACATTAACAAGATCTAAGTTTGAAGCTTTAATCGATGATTTAATTAAAAGAACTATTGAACCTTGTGCAACTGCTTTAAAAAATGCGGATTTAACAATCGATGAAATCGATGAAATCGTATTAGTAGGTGGATCAACTCGTATTCCTGCAATTCAGGAAGCTGTTGAAAAATTCTTTAAAAAATCACCAAGTAAAGGAGTAAATCCTGACGAAGTAGTATCTTTAGGAGCTGCAATTCAAGGTGGAGTTTTATCTGGAGATGTAAAAGACGTATTATTATTAGATGTTACGCCTTTATCATTAGGAATTGAAACAATGGGTAACGTATTCACAAAGTTAATCGATGCGAATACTACGATTCCAACAAAAAAATCTCAAGTATTCTCTACAGCTGTAGATAATCAACCATCTGTAGATATTCACGTTTTACAAGGTGAAAGAGCAATGGCAGCAGATAACAATACAATTGGTCGTTTCCAATTAACAGATATTCCACCAGCACAAAGAGGAGTTCCTCAAATTGAAGTAACTTTCGATATCGATGCAAACGGAATCATCAAAGTATCTGCATCTGATAAAGCTACAGGGAAAACTCAAGATATTAAGATTGAGGCTTCTTCAGGATTATCAGAAGAAGAAATCGAAAAAATGAAAGCTGATGCAGAAGCAAATGCTGATGCAGATGCAAAAGCAAAAGAAACTGCTGAAAAAATCAATGAAGCAGATTCTATGATTTTTCAAACAGAAAAGCAATTAAAAGAATTTGGTGAAAAATTATCTGACGATAAGAAAGCGCCAATTGAAGCTGCTTTAGTAGAATTAAAAGCTGCTCATGAATCTGAAGATACTGCTAGAATTGACAGTGCTTTAACTACTATTAATGAAGCATGGAAAGCTGCATCTGAAGAGATGTATGCTGATAAAGGTGCTGCAGGAGCTCAACAAGCTGCTCAACCAGAAGCAAATGCTCAGGAAGATAATGTTGAAGATGTAGATTTCGAAGAAGTAAAGTAATTTACTGAATAGAAGTTAAAACATAACGTTTTATAAATATAAAATCCATTACAAGAAATTGTAATGGATTTTTTTATTTTCATTATTTTAATAATAACTACATTTGAAAATGTATGTTTAAAAATATATTGTGAAAAAAATAAGTATATACCTGTTTTTAACCTTTTTATTGCTTGCTAATAAAATTATAGCACAGCATCCGGTTTATACTCATTTAACCGAAAAAGACGGCTTACCAGATATCGAATTTTATGATATAATTGAGGATAATGAAGGGGTAATTTGGCTAGCAGCAGATAAAGGTCTTTTTAGTTATGATGGTAAAAAGTTTAAGAACTTTTCACACCCGCAAAAAAGAGGTTTATCTGTTTTTGGTTTAAAATTAGATGCCAAAGGTAGAGTTTGGTGTAACAATATTTCAGGACAAATCTTTTATTTAGATAATGGTAAATTACTGTTGTTTTATGATTTTCAGGATAAAGTAAATGGACAACTGGCTGTTTTTACATTTGTAGACAATAATGTTGTTGTGAGTACAGAAACAGGTGTTTATGAAGTAGACTCTAAAGGTTTGTTTGAGTATAAAACTCTCGATGAAAATATTCGATTGTTATCATCTTTACCAAAAAAAGATTCCTTATTGAGTTTTGACGAGGATAAAATACTCGTAAGAGCAAAAAATAAAAAGTTAAAAGTAAAGTATGATTTAAAAAAGTACGGAGAATTTAATTTTAATATTTGGGATGTAACTACAATAAATAATATCGATTTAATATTTGCATATAACACTAAAAACTTATCGGCTACACCAAAATTATACTATGGAGTTGATAAAAAGTTAAAGGAGGTATTGTTGCCAAAAGAACTAGTACTTAATAATGGCGTAATAAAGTTTTATAGTTTAGAAGATAAACTATGGGTTTGCACAAAGAAAGGGGTTTTTATTTATCAGTTTTTAGATAATAAATTACATTATGAAAAAACTTATTTTAAAGGTGTGCCGATAAGTAGGTTTTTAAAAGATAGAAACAATAATTATTGGTTTACAACATTAACAGACGGCGTTTTCATTATACCTAATTTGTATATAGAGAAATATAGTATTGAAAAAGATAAGGAAAATTTAATGGCAATAAGTGCTTTAGGAACTGATGCTTTAATGATGGGGTCTATTAAAGGAGATTTAATGATTCTTGATAAGAATACAAATGAAATATCACATTTAATAAAAAAAATAAATAATAAACTATACGCTATTGTTGAAGGTGAAAACAATATGTATTTAAGTTTTGCAAACGGATCTTTAATTTATAATAAGGATAGTAAACAGCTAACTAGAGATAATTTTTTATACAATGCGAAAGATGTAACCTTTTTAGATGAAAATAATTTACTGTATGCAACGCACTCTACAGCAAGTGCTGTTAATATAAGATCAAGGAAGAAAACAGAACTTAGGGCTACTAGAACAAAAGTTGTTTATTATAGCAGCAAAAAAGAAAAATATATAGGCTATACAGATGGTACAGAAATGTACAATCAAAAAAATGAAGCGATACAACTTAAATTTAATGAACAACCAGTATTTGCAAATAATATAACAGAAACAACTAATAATGTTGTTTGGGTATCAACTTTAAAAGATGGGATTATTGGATTTAAAAGAGGTGAAGTAGTAAAACATTTTTCAGAAAAAAACGGGTTATTATCTAATCAGGTAGGTGAAATTAAAGGAGAAAAAGAATTTTTATGGATATCTACAAATAAAGGTTTACAGTTATTAAATACAAATAATAACAAAATTAAAAGCTTAACTAGAAAAGATGGGGTAGCTTCATTTAATATATCAGGCTTTATGCCTGATGAAAAAGTATTATTCTTTACTTCAAACAAAGGGTTGTTTAAAATTGATAAAGAAAAAGCTTTTAAAAATAATAAAATTTTAGATTTTTATTTCACTTCCATAGAGGTTGATGGAGAGAAAATAGTTAAAAAAGAAACTTATTCTTTTGAATCAAATGTAAAAAAAATAAAATTTAATTTTCATGCTAATGGGTTTCTATCACATGAAGACGTAGTTTATAAGTATGTTTTAAAAGAGTATTCTAATCCAGATAATTGGAATGTATTAGATAAAGGAATAAATCAAATTACTTTTAATAACCTGGCACCCGGAAATTATATTTTTAAGCTAAAGGAGGTAAGTCTATCTGGAGAGCAAGAAACTAAAGCGAAGGTTATTAAGATAACAATAAATAAACCTTTTTATAAACGGCAATGGTTTTACGTAATTACAACTGTTTTTATTATCTTTTTATATTGGTTAATTTTTTACTTGAGGTTAAAACGAGTAAAAAAGAAACAAGAAGAAGCTATAGCGAATGAACGCATGCAGAAAGAGTTAATAGCATCAAAATTAAAAGCATTACAAAGTCAAATGAATCCGCATTTTACATTTAATGCGCTGAATTCTATTCAAAATTTAGTGTTAAAAGGTGATAAAAATAATGCCTATAATTTTTTGACTAAATTTTCTTCATTATTAAGAGAAAGTCTTGCTTTAAGTAATAAAAGTTTTGTTTTCTTTGAAGAAGAGATTTCTGTTTTAAAAAAATACTTAGAACTAGAAAAATTAAGGTTTAGAGATAATTTTACATATGAAATAATAGGAGAAGAACTTATAGAGAACATTAAAATACCAACTATGATAATTCAACCATTTATAGAAAACGCTATAAAGCATGGGTTGTTTCATAAAGTAGATGGTGTAGGTAAAATAAAGATTGAGTTCTTTCAGGAGAATTTTATTAAATGCATCATAACCGATAACGGAGTTGGACTTGACGAATCTCATAAAATAAATAAAAAGATAAAAGAAGAAAGGGAGTCTTTTTCAACCAAAATGATAAAGGATAAATTAAAAATTTTAAAAAAACATTACGGAACCGATATTGGTTTTGAATATCAAGCGATAAGTATGGGAACAAAAGTGGTTATTAAAATACCTTTTACTTTTTAAATACTGTTTGTTAAAAAGTATTTATGAAAATCAGAAATTTTTATTAATTGCTTTAAAATGAAAGTTAATACTTACATATCTAAAAGGTTTTTTTATGATGAAATTTAGATGTTTTTAAGAAGAATAATAGTGTCAAACAAGAGTAGATTTTAATTAATAATTGTAATAATATAAATAATTCACATTTTAATTGATGAATAAAATTAGCTCAATAATAGTCGATGATGAAGTTAATGCGCGAGAAAATTTAAGGTTTTTATTAAGCGAATTTTGTAATGATGTTGATGTTTTAGCAGAAGCAAAAAATGTAGATGAAGCTATAGAGGCTATAAAAAAATACAAACCACAAATAGTTTTCTTAGATGTTGAAATGCCTCAGAAAAATGGCTTTCAATTATTGAAAGAATTTGATGAAATTAACTTTCACATAATCTTTGTAACTGCATATGATAATTATGCCGTAAAAGCCTTTCAAGTCGCGGCAATAGACTATTTATTAAAACCAATAGACGTGTCATATTTAGAGTCGGCAATAAAAAAAGCTAAAGAACAAATAGCAAATAAAACAGCATCTTTAAGAGTTAATCTATTAGAGGATAACAGAAAGATAATTACTAAAATAGCAATACCATATAAAAAAGATTATGCAATTGTAAGTACAAAAGATATAGTTAGTATAGAGGCCGATCGGATGTATTCTATCTTACATATAGAAAAAGATAAAAAATATATGGTAGCTAAAAAATTAAGTTATTATGAAAGTTTACTATGTGATAATACTCAGTTTATAAGAGTACATAGGTCTTGGATAATTAATGTAAATAAAATAGCAACATATTCTAAAAAAGAAAAAGAAATAACCTTGAAATCTGAATTTAAAGTTCCAGTAAGTAAGAGTTATAAAGAAAATTTTGAAATTCTTTTTTATGCTTAATACATAAAATTAATTATAAGTACCCCTTATTTAGTTAGGAAAGATAAAATGCGTTTTCGGAAAGTAAATAACCTGTTTTTATGAATTTTTATTAATATTTGAATTATAATAAGAATAGAATGAGAGACTTGAGAATATTGTTGAGATTAAACCTTGCGTTAATAAAAGTAAAAATATTGATAAGATGGCATAAATTATTACGATCAATATAGTTTTGATAGACTTATCAAAATTAATTAAAGTAAGATATATTGGTTGTTTTCTTCATTCGGAAATAAAAACACTTCATTAGGAAGGCTTTGTGTTCTTTACAAGAAAATAAAATGTTATTTGTATGTAGATTTTAAAAAAAATAAGATGATATTCTATTTGAAAAGAATATCGTTTTCCACTAAAACACCTGTAAATAGAATGTTATAGTTAGTTATAATTATTGGTGTCAAATTTTAGAGAATTATTTTAAAGTATAAGTTTTTAATTTTAAAGAAGGTTCTGGGGGGAACCATTAATTTTAAGAATGTTTTTTTAAAAAAAACTTCTTTGATTTTTATTAATCTTAACCGGATTACTGTAAAGTAATTCGGTTTTTTCATTAGAATAATTTATAAAACTTGCTTCTCTTTAATTACTTTTGGAAAATGAAGTTTCATAAATATAATTTTTTTAGATATACCTATTGCGAGTTCGAATCGCGATCTATAGATTTTTTTAAAGATAAATCAGCACATTATCAAAGCAAATCTGGGAGCTTATATTTCTATGCAGATGAAGGTGTTTACCGTTACTCAAATCATTGGGGGCGTGTAGCTAATTGTCGATGGAAAATAAAAGAAATAGAAGAATATAAAAGTCAAAATTATTATGTTGGTTTTGCAAATTGGTCAGATTTTTATCTGTTAAATAATACTGATAAAGTATTTTATTTAGAGGTGAATTTTAAAACAAAACAAGTTAAAATTAAACGATTAAAAGAAGAAGAAAATAAAATTGTTTTTTTAATGACATCAGAATTTGCACACCAACGTTTAAAACAAATTCAAACCTTGTTTAAAGAATATAAATGGGCTGCCTATTATGAGGATGATATAGATCATTTAAGAGAAATATTAATAAATGATTTAATATCAACCACTAAAACGATTCAGCAGTTAAAAAGAGAGCTTTAGGTTTAAATATTTGTGTATATTTTATTAATACCTAAACTAAAACCAAAACGGATTTCATTTTCGCTTCCAAGCCTATGAATGGCAACTTTACCTAAAGCAATTTTACTGAATTCGTTATTTGTAATCTCTTCGTCATTTAACAGAAGTTTACCCTTAAATTGTTTTTTACTATTATACTCACTTCTATCTTGCTTACTTTGGTATACATTAATAGATAAAATTTCATTTTTATCTGTGTAGCCACAAAATATACCAAACTGGTCCCAAATCATATAATGATTAGTTTTGGTAAGTTCCCTTTCTGGCTTGCCTAAAACAGCTATTAATGTATCGTAATTGGTAGGGAAAATAATAGGTTTTTCATTAATAAGAACGGTATCAGTATCACATTTAATAACTAATTCTTTTACTTTTTTCTTTTTTAAAAATTTAAACATGGTATTGTGTTTTTAGTAAGGGAATAGTTATATGAGATAATATACAAATTTAAAGAATAAAATTCAACTTTTAAGTAAATTTGCTATTCTGAAATAAAATCATTTGAAAATGAATATCCCTCAAACAAGTTTTCCTAGAGTCATAATTATTGGAGGAGGTTTTGCTGGTTTAGCTGCAGCAAGAGGATTAGAAGAACAAGAACTTCAAGTTGTTTTAATCGACAAACATAACTATCACACTTTTCAACCATTACTTTATCAAGTTGCAACTGGCGGCTTAGAGCCAGATAGTATTGCTTTTCCGTTGCGAAAACGATTTAACGATGTAGAAAATTTCTTTTTCCGTTTAACAGAAGTTTTAAATATCAATGCTGATAAAAACAGAATAGAAACAACTATTGGTAATTTAGAGTATGATGAGTTGATTATAGCCACAGGATCTAAAACTAATTTCTTCGGAAATACGAATATCGAAAAATATGCGATGGAAATGAAGTCTGTTCCACAGGCATTAAATATTCGTAGCTTGGTATTAGAAAATTTTGAAGAAGCATTGTTAGAAACTAATTTAGAGAAACGAAGGGCTTTAATGAATTTTGTAATTGTTGGTGGTGGACCAACAGGTGTTGAGTTAGCCGGTGCTTTAGCTGAAATGAAAAAAGGAATCTTACCTAAAGATTATCCTGATTTAGATATCCGTCAAATGAAAATTAATTTAATTCAGAGTTCAGGCGAGTTGTTAAAAGGAATGAGTAATAAGGCTTCAGAAAAAGCCGAAGATTTCTTAATAAAATTAGGCGTTGATGTTTGGGAAGATCTTCGGGTTTTAAATTATGACGGTACTACGGTAACAACCAACAGCGATGACCATTTTAAGGCAGAAACTGTGATTTGGGCTGCCGGAGTAAAAGGCGAATCTATTAACGGTTTACAACAAGAGTGTTTGGTAGAAAGAGCTAACCGATTTAAGGTTGATGAATACAATAAAGTTGTAGGTTATAGCAATGTATATGCTATTGGAGATGTTGCGTGCATGCAAACCGAAAAATATAAATATGGGCACCCGATGATGGCGCAACCTGCTATTCAGCAAGGAACATTATTGGCTAAAAATATCTTAACCAAGTTTAAAGGGAAAAAATTAAAGCCTTTTAAATATAATGATAAAGGAGCCATGGCAACTATTGGGCGAAATAAAGCAGTGGTAGATTTACCAAAATTAAAATTTCAAGGAGTTTTTGCTTGGTTTGTTTGGATGTTTGTGCATTTATTCTCTTTAATAGGTTTTAGAAATAAAGTAATTGTATTTATGAATTGGATGTATAACTATATTCGATTTGATAGGGAAACAAGACTTATAATAAGACCTTATAAGAATAAAAATAAATACAGTTTTAAAGAATAAGAAAATGAGTATTACAAGAAATATAAAATGCCCTAAATGCGGATTGTTTAATACAAACAAAGAGTATTGTGAAAATTGTAATACTTTAATTTCTCATGAAAAAAAAAGAGCTTTAAAAGAAGAGGCATATAAGCAAGTAGAAATAGAAAAGGTGAAGCATAAAATTGCCAACCCTAATTTAGCAGAGCGTTTAAAAAAACACCCTTTCTTCTTGTATAAAGTTGTAGGATGGGTTCTGTACTCCGCTTTTTTGTTGGTAAGTTTAATAGGTGGAGCTTTAGCTTGGTTTATAGCAATGGTTGCAGCAGGTTAAAATGAAAAGAGCAATATATATTTACTTTGTATTTTCGCTATTTATAGGAACAACTGTGTATTTTGCTCAAAAGTTAAAATTTTCACTTCCAAAAATTATTAACTTTTATTTAAATGATTTTTTAATTATTCCGATAATATTATCAGTTTGCTTATTTATTTTAAGGTGGAGTAAAAGCAATAAAAACTATCAAATTTCTATTTGGATTGTTTTATATATATGTAGTTTTTACGCATTATTATATGAGTATTTCTTACCTAAATACAATTCGAGATACACGGCAGATATAATAGATGTATTTTTATATTTTATAAGTGGATTCATCTTTTTTATCCTCCAGAAAAAAAACTAAAAGAAATAATGAATCCAGAAAAAACAACTTCAAAAACAATTATAAGAATAACTAAAGCAATTACTTATATTGAAGATAATTTACATAAAAAGTTGATGCTAGTAGAGGTTGCAAGCAAAGCTTGTTTTTCTAGATTTCATTTTCATCGACTTTTTTTAACAGTAACAGGAGAAACATTAAATAATTTTATAACTAGAAAACGAATAGAAAAAGCAGCATCATTTTTATTGCATAAAAAAGAAACACCAATAACCTTAGTTGCCGAAAAAGTAGGGTTTACAAGTTTATCTTCATTTTCAAGAGCATTTAAAAAATTCTATGGGATGAGTCCTGCAGAGTTCAAAAAAGAAAGTCAAAATAATTTTAGCAAGATTTGTAAAACAGAAAGCAAGAATGGGCAAGTGGTAACGTTATTTGAAAAGTATATTTGTAATATACATAATTCTTTAAATTGGTTAAAAATGAATGCAACTACTGAAGTTAAAATTGTACCTGAATTGCAGCTAGCATATATAAGTCATCAAGGAAAGATGGATTTAATCGAAGGTGTTTATAAGAGGTTAATGAAATGGGCTTTTCCGAAAGGTTTAATGCAACAAAAAGATTTGCGAATGGTAACAATTTATCATGATAGCCCAAAAATTACTGACGAAGATAAAATACGTATGAGTGCTTGTATGACATTAAATAGGTTAGTGAAAACGGATGGTGAAATAAATTTAAGAACGTTGCCTAAAACGAAGTGTATTGTTTCTCATTTAGAGATTCATCCTTCAGAGTTTCAAAAAGCATGGGAAAATAACTTTGTATGGATGAGTGAACATGGTTTTAAAAAAGCGGATCAAGATCCGTTTGGAATTTACTATAACAACCCAGAAGAGCATCCCGAAGGAAAATGTATTGTAGATATTTGTATTCCGATTCAATAAATAAAAAAAGGTTGTCTGTTTTACCAGCAACCTTTTTCTTTAGAACAAACCTCTAAAAGTATCAATATTTTTTAAAGCATTTGAATCAATTTCAGAACCATCTTTGGTAAACCAAGTATGCGTATCGCCAAGGTAATTCATGCCTAAATAATTGGCACTCTCTATAAAAGGCATTGTAAATCCGTTCTTTAAATCATTTTCTCCTGAGTTGCTAATCATAGCCATTTTTTTGCCTCTCATTTGTCTTCCTAGTTCTTTTTTGTAGTGTAAAAGGTCGGATAATCTATCGAAAAATATTTTTAAAGTTCCGCTCATGCTATACCAATAAACGGGTGTAGCAAATATAATGGTGTCGTATTTTTGTATAATAGTTTCCATTAAAGGAATAAAATCGTCATTCGCATTGCTAAAATCATATTCGAAAGAACCAATACTTTTAGTCTTTAAATCGATAACATCAAAATCATTATTTTTATTTAAATAACGAACAATCCTATTTGTGTTTCCGTTGCTTTTAGAGCTTGCTTGTATAATTACCTTTGTATTCATGTGTATTCTTATTTAGAAGTTAAATTTCTGAAATTTAATTAGAACAGCATTTAAACTTCAATTGTAAAAATTGATAATTCTCAAGGAAAAATCAATACTAAAAGAGTATATTTTTTGTATTTTTATGCTATCAATTCACCTTTGTAAATGAATACAGACGCCTACAAGTTTTCGAAACAAGTTACATTAAGCCATTTTGCTACCAAAGAAGTAGATGAAAAGGCAAAAAAGAAACTTAAAAAAGTAAGAAAGGAAATAAGTGAGCTGCAAGATACCATGTATGCCGAAGGTAAATACAGTATGTTAATTTGCCTACAAGGAATGGATACTTCTGGTAAGGATAGTTTAATTCGTGAAGTGTTTAAAGATGTGAATGCACGTGGAGTAGTCGTGCATAGCTTTAAAGTGCCTACCGAATTAGAGTTGAAACACGATTTTTTATGGCGCCATTATATTGCCTTGCCAGCAAAAGGAAAAATAGGTGTTTTTAATAGAACACATTATGAAAATGTGTTGGTAACAAGAGTGCATCCTGAGTATGTTTTTGGAGAGAACATTCCTACAGTTAAAAGTTTAGAAGATTTAAATGATGCTTTTTATCATGATAGAATGGAAAGAATCAATCAGTTTGAAAAACATATTTCAGCTAACGGAACCATTATTTTAAAATTCTTTTTAAATGTATCTAAAGAAGAACAAAAAAACAGATTGCTACGTCGTTTAGATATTCCTGAGAAAAACTGGAAGTTCTCTTCTGGCGATTTAAAAGAGCGCAAGTTGTGGAGTAAATATCAAGAATGTTATGAGGATTTATTAAACAAAACGAATACAGATAATGCGCCTTGGTATGTAGTGCCTGCAGATGATAAACCAACGGCAAGATATATTGTAGGTAAAACAATTAGTGAAGAGCTTAAAAAATATGGTTTTAAAGAACCTGCATTAGCTCAAAAAGATTTAGATAAATTAGACGAGTTTAAAGCTCAGTTAAATAACGAATAATTGCCAAAAAAAAGATGGAATTAAACTTAACAAAACCAATTATATTTTTCGATTTAGAAACAACAGGAATCAATATTGCGAAAGATAGAGTGGTAGAAATATCAATATTAAAAGTGTTTCCAAACGGAAATAAAGAAAGTAAAACATGGTTGGTAAATCCTGAGGTAGCAATACCAAAAGAATCATCAGAAATTCACGGAATTACAGACGAAAAAATTGCCAACGAGCCAACTTTTAAAGATTTAGCTGTTAGTATAAACGAAATGATTGCTGGTTGCGATTTGGCTGGTTTTAATTCAAACAGATTCGATATTCCGGTATTAGCAGAAGAGTTAATGCGAGCAGGAATCGATTTTGATATGAAAGAACGTAAAGCGGTAGATGTTCAGGTAATTTTTCATAAAAAAGAACAACGTACTTTAAGTGCAGGTTATCAATTTTACTGTGGCAAAGAATTAATTGGCGCGCATGGTGCAGAAGCCGATACCAATGCTACTTACGAAATTTTATTAGCACAGTTAGATAAATATGAAGATATTGAGAACACTGTTGATGCTTTAAGCGAATATTCAACACATGGTAAAAGAGCAGATTTTGCTGGTTTTATTTTGATGAATGACAAGGATCAAGAAATTTTCTCTTTCGGAAAATATAAGGGAAGAACTGTTGAAGATGTGTTTAAAGAAAACCCAGGGTATAATTCATGGATTCAGAATGCAGATTTTCCGTTGTACACAAAAAAAGTATTGCGAGAAATTAAAGAACGAATGGCAGTGCCGAAAAAGAAAATGACAGATGGAGAGAAATTAGAGGCTTTACAGCAAAAGTTTAATTTAAGGTAATTGTTAAAGAAATATAAATTAACAAAACCTTAGTTTATAAGTATTTGTTAAGTTGTTATTTTCGATAAAAACTAGCCATGAAAAAAATAATTATTTCACTGTTTTTAAGTACACAGATTTTTTCGCAAGCAATTAATCTAAAAGGAAAATTATTAGATGCGAATACGAAAGAACCAATTGTTTATGCGAATATTAGTTTTTTAAAATCTAATAAAGGAATTTCTTCGTTAGAAGATGGTACTTTTAATTTAGAAATTGATAAAAAATTACTTAAAGAGAAAGTACATGTTTCATGTTTAAACTATAAAGATTCGTTGGTTTTTGCTAAAGAGTTACAGAATAAAACCTTCTTTTTAAATCCCAAAAATATAGGGTTAGATGAAGTCATTGTTTCTAAAAAACGAAATAAAAAAATAGTTTTAGATAAAGTAAAAAGAAGAGTAAGTCCGTTTCATACAAGTGGAATTAGAATGTTAGGTAAATATTTTCCTAACAAATTAAAATTTGATGTATTTATAGATAAAGTGAGTATTTATTTTTCGAAGAGAAATACTCATAACGCAAAGTTTAGAATCCGTATTTTTTCAGTAGATAAAAAAACAGGAAAACCAAAAGAAGATATTTTAAATGAAAGTACCCCAGTTTTAATTAGAGAAGGACAAAGAGTAGTAGAGTTAAACTTAGAAGAACATTACTTAGAATTCCCTGAAAATGGTTTGTTTGTGGTTTTTGAAAAACTTCTTATTCCATCTAATTCATATAAATTAGATGATTTTAAAAAAAGCATATATTATGCACCTGTTATAGGTTTAACAAAAATAAAAGAATACAGGGAAATAAATAGAATTTATTATTATAACAAAGGTAATTGGCATAAAATACCTATACCTGAAAATGATTTTTCTTATGTTCCTGCAATTTCTTTAACTTTAACAAATTAAAAATAAATATTACAATACGATGTTTACAGAATATAACAATTTACCAAGTAATTCAAGAGTTTGGGTCTATCAAGCAGATAGAGAATTTAGCATAGAAGAAGTCGAATATATTTGTGCAAAAGCAATACTTTTTATTGATAGTTGGACGCGTCATGGAGACGACTTAAAAGGCTCTTTTACTATAAAGTACAATCAGTTTTTAGTATTGGGTGTAGATGAAGGTTTTAACAATGTATCTGGTTGTTCTATAGATTCTTCGGTACACTTTGTACAAGAATTAGAAAAAGAATTAAGAATCGATTTAATGAACAAAATGAACGTTTCATTTAAATACGGTGATAATATTAATGTTGTTAAATTAGCTGATTTTCATCAATTAGCAAAAGATAAAAAGATAACCTCAAAAACAATTGTATTTAACAATATGATAGATACAAAAGCAGACTTTGAAACTAATTGGGAAGTTACTGCCGATAAAAGTTGGCACAAACGATTTTTGGTATAGCAATTGATTTCCATTAAAGTATAGATGATTAAGATATTATGAAAAAGATACTAGTTTTTTTAGGGTTTGTTTTTATTCAATTTGTAAATGCGCAGCAACAAGATCCGCTTTTAGCGAAAGATGCAGATGCACAAAATGTTTGGGTAGATAGTATTATGAATTCAATGTCGATTGATGAAAAAATCGGACAATTGTTTATGGTACAAGCCTATTCGAATAAAGACAAGAAGCATGAACAATCAATAACTGAAATGATTACTAAATATCATGTTGGGAATTTAATATTCATGCAAGGAACACCAGAAAAACAAGTCATTTTAAATAACAAGTATCAAGGAGAATCTAAAGTGCCCTTGCTAATTGGTTTTGACGGCGAATGGGGATTAGATATGCGTCTTAAAAATACCTATCGCTTTCCTTGGAATATGACTTTAGGCGCAATTGAAGATGAAGCGCTTTTAAGAGAAACTGGTAAAAGAATAGGCGAGCATTGTAAAAGAGTAGGAATTCACATAAATTTTGCACCTGTAGTAGATGTAAATACAAATCCGAACAATCCAATTATTGGAAATCGTTCTTTCGGAGAAAGTAAAGAAAATGTTACTAAAAAAGCAATCGCTTTTAGTCAAGGAATGCAAAGTGTTAATGTTTTAGCAAACGCAAAACATTTTCCTGGTCATGGAGATACTGCAACAGATTCTCATCACACATTACCAACGATTAATTTTAGTAAGCAGCGAATAGATTCTATTGAGTTGTATCCGTTTAAAAAAATATTTAAAGCAGGTGTTGCAAGTGTTATGACAGCACATTTAAGTATTCCAGCTTTAGAAAAAAATGAAAAACTACCAACGTCATTATCAAAAAGTGTTGTTACCGATTTGTTGCAAGAAAAGCTAGGTTTTAAAGGTTTGGTGATTACTGACGGATTAAATATGAAAGGAGCTGCCAATTATTCTTCTCCAGCAGCAATAGATTTAGCAGCCATTTTGGCGGGTAACGATTTGTTATTAATTCCGCAAGATGTTCCTGGTTCTGTAAAACTGTTAAAAGAAGCTATTGAAAAAGGAACTTTAACTGAAGCGCGATTAAATTACTCTGTAAAAAAAATACTAAAAGCAAAATATTTAGTTGGTTTAAATAAGTATAATTCGTTGCTTTTAGATAATCTTCAAGAAGATTTAAATAACCCTTATGATGAGGTTTTACACAGAAAGTTGATTAAAAACTCCATAACTGTAGTAAAAAATGAAGCAACTATTTTACCTATTAAAAACTTAAAAGATAAGAAAGTAGCTTATGTTTCTTTGGGAGATTCTAAAGGAGATGATTTTTTAGGAATGCTAAAGAATTATGCAAAGATAGAAGCTGTTTCTGATAAGCACTTGAGTGTTTTAATGCAAAAGTTAACAAAATACGATGTGGTTATTGTTGGTTTTCATAAGTCGAATGATCATCCATGGAAGAGTTATAAGTTTTCAAATAAAGAGTTGGTTTGGTTACAAGAAATAGCGAGAACGAAAAAAGTTATTTTAGATGTATTTGCAAGTCCTTACAGTTTATTAAAACTAAAATCATTTACAAATATAGAAGCGCTCGTAGTTTCTTATCAAAATAGCAAATTAGCACAAGAACTTTCTGCACAAGCGTTGTTTGGGGCTTTTGATGTAAAAGGAAAATTACCTGTGTCAATTAATAGCGAATTTAATGCAGGAGACGGTGTTTTATTAAAAAATAATAATGTTTTAGAGTATACGATTCCGGAAGAAGCAGGAATGTCTTCGGAGAAATTATCGATTATAAATAAAAGAATCGATACTATTTTAAATGAAAAAATGACACCAGGAGGGCAAATTTTAGTAGCTCGAAACGGAAAAGTTTTTATCAATAAAAGTTTCGGGTATCATACCGCATTAAAAAATCAACCTGTTAAGAATTCCGACATATATGATTTAGCTTCCTTAACCAAAATCTTAGCCTCTTTACCTATGATTATGAAGGCAGAAGAAACTCAAAGAATAAGCTTGTTTTCTAGCTTAGGTGATGTTTTACCAAGGTTCAGAAAATCTAATAAAGACACTTTATTATTAAAAGAAATATTATCTCACTATGGCCGTCTTCCTTCTTGGATTCCTTTTTACAAGAACACAATAGATGAAGCTACTGGAAGAAATTCATTTAAATATTATCGAAAAAAAAGAACAAGAAAGTATAACATAAAAGTAGCTCCAAAATTATATTTAAGTAAGTCTTATAGAGATACTATATATAAACATATTGTGGATGCCGATCAAAGAGATAGAGTGGGATATAAGTATAGTGACTTGGGGTATTATATTTTTAAGGAAATTTTAGAAAAAAAATATCAAAAACCTTTAAATGAGTTAGTGGATGAAGAGTTTTATAAGTCATTAGGAGCTGATAGAATGACGTATTTACCGCTTCAGAAATATTATAAAACAGAAATTGTTCCTACAGAGAAAGATGATTACTATAGAAATCAATTAGTACATGGTTATGTACATGATATGGGTGCCGCTATGTTAGGAGGTGTTGGTGGTCATGCAGGCTTGTTTTCTAACGCCAATGATGTGGCTAAAATTATGCAGATGTATTTGCAAAAAGGAACTTACGGTGGTACGGAATATTTAAAAGCGGAGACGCTTGATAAATTTAATAAAAGATATTATGCTGATAAAAAAGTGCGTAGAGGTTTAGGTTTCGATAAGCCTCAGTTAAATCCTAAAGTTAAGGCAACTTGTGGTTGTGTTTCAGAAGAGAGTTTCGGGCATAGCGGTTTTACAGGAACCTATACTTGGGTAGATCCTAAGTCGGGTTTGTTATATGTTTTTTTATCAAACAGAGTATATCCTAATATGAATAATAGAGGGTTGGTTAGAAGTAACATGCGTACTAAAATTCAACAAGATATTCAAGATGCTATCCTGCATTAGTAGCAGTTGTTTTGGTATATAATAATACTAATAAAAGTGAACCAGCTAAATATGTTAGCGCTATTTCTGTGCTAAAAAACAAACTGATAATAAAGCTTTGTAAAGCGTAGAAAAAAGGAAACAATGTGATACCTAATGCGAAACGAAAAGTGTCGGTAAATTCAATTTCTGGAATCTTTTTACTTAATGATTTCCATATTAAATAAGGAATGAAACTATTTAGAATAACGAAGTAGTATAACAACTTGTTTTCTTTTTCAATCTTCTTTTTGCTAGGGTAGGTATCTTTTTTTATAAGATAATTGCTGTTATTTACATCAGTATAATCTATAGTTGTTTTATTTAATGCCGTTATTATGGTGTTGTAGTTTTCATCATCGTTAATATGAACCGTTAAATTTTTTAATTGATCACTAATTTTATTTTTCAATTCTTTTATCAACGTATTTTTGTTATCAATAGCATAAAAATTATTAGCTAGAATAGGTTCGCCAAAAATAAGCGCAACTTTTGATGGGTAGTTAGAAGAGTTTTGATAAGTTATTCCAACCGGAACAATATGAATTTTTAAGTCAGGATATTTTTCTATAGCGCCGTATAATATTCGGGTGAAACCTTTACTTAAAGGTCTAATTGTTCGTTTTCTATTGTGACTTCCTTCAGGGAAAATTAGTAAAGTTTTATTGTTTTTTAGTAGTTCTTGGCAATTATTAAAAATAGCATCATTTTTAGATAATTGCTTAATACCATCTCTAATACGATAGACAGGCATTAAACCAATTACGTTTAGAATTTTTGCAATTGTTGGTTTTTTAAATACAGCTGCGCGTACTAAAAAATGAATTTTTCTTTTTGTATTTGTAGCGATTAATAAAGGATCTATTAAGGCATTCGGATGATTGGCAACAAACAAAATAGCTCCTTTTTTAGGGATATTTTCCCTACCCAATACCGTTGTCTTTTTAGCATAAAAGAATAAGCCTGTTTTAATATAGATTTTTAAAAAATAGTATAATAAAAACTTCATTTGTTATTGTTTTTTTCTTCCCCAATAGGTGGCTAATAGCATTCCAGAGAAAACGTCCCAAATACCCCAAAAGGCAGCTAGTAGCGCCATTCCACCCAAGCCTTCAAAAAATCCAAATATTAATAGTAAACCTAATCCGCCATTCTGAATGCCGGTTTCTATGGCTATTGTTTTAGAATCAGATTTGTTTAAGCCAAAAATTTTGGCAGTTGAGTATCCAAGTACATATGCAAAGATATTATGAAAAACCACTAAGAATAATACATGATGAATATAATTCGTAAAAATGGATAAATTCTGAGAGAAAGCAATTACAATTAATAAGATAAACACGGTCATAGAGAGTGGCTTTAAAACCTTCTCTATCTTATTAGCCATTTCAGAATGATAATGCTTTATAAGCATTCCTAATAGTAATGGAATACCTAAAATTAAAGAAACAAGTTTAAATAACTCAAACGGATTCAACTCTACCGTCTTTAAAATAGCGTTTGTAGGTTCATATAAACTTCCCCAAAAATGTAAGTTAAGAGGAGTCATTACAATACATAAAAGTGTTGCAAAAGCAGTTAAACTGACAGATAAAGCAGCATTACCACCAGCCATCTTACTAAAGAAGTTAGATACATTTCCGCCAGGACAGGCTGCAATCATCATCATTCCTAGGGCAAAACTAGGGTGTGGTTGTATTAAAATAATAGCTAAAAAAGTAGCAGCAGGCAACAATATAAACTGAGAAAGTACACCTACAAAAACAATTTTTGGTTTTTTTAAAAGCCGTTTAAAATCTTCTAATTTTATACCTAACGCAACACCAAACATAATTATAGCAATGGCAATATTTAAAAGCCATAAACCTTCAGTATCAAAATTTATTTTGATACTATCTATTTGTAGATCATTAATTTTTAAAAGCATATTCTATAATGTTTGATCCCATTTTAAAAGCTTTTATTCTAGTTTCTTCAGGATTGTTATGAATTGCAGCATCTTCCCAACCATCATTTAAATCGCTTTCATAATCATAAAAAACAACTAAACGACCTTTATGAAAAAGACCAAATCCTTGAGCCGGTTTTTTATCGTGTTCATGAATTTTTGGCAATCCTTTAGTAAAGTTAAATGTTTGATTATAGATTGGGTGGTTATTCGGAATTTCTTGAAATTCACTTTTTGGGAAAACTTTTTTTAATTCTCTTCGTATATAGGTATCCAATCCATAATTGTCTGATATATGCAAAAAACCACCGGAGATTAAATAGTTTTTAAGGTTGGTGGCTTCTTCATTCGTGAAAAATACGTTGCCATGACCGGTCATAAAAATAATAGGATAATTATTAATGGTATCATCCTCTAGAGTTACGGTATTAATATCAGTATCAATAAATGTATTTGTGTTATTATTACTGAATTTTATTAAATTAGGTAATGCCGTTGGATTTGCATACCAATCTCCACCTCCTTTGTATTTTAAAACAGCAATTTGTTGTGAGAAAATAACAGAACAATATAGAATAAGGATAAAAGCTATGATGTTTTTCATTTAAGAATTTAGCATTTAAACAGCAATATAATAAAAAACACCAATATTTCTATTGGTGCTTAATTTTTTCCTGATAAGGAATTATATATAGTTGAAAATTCCCCTTAAATACTTCAAGCTATTATATAATGTTATAGCTCAAATATATGTGTTTTTTATATATAAGGTAGTTTATTCGTGTTAAATTTATGTTATATGTATTAAAGTAGTGGTGAAATTAAATATAATAAAAAAACACCAATAATGATATTGGTGTTTTTCCTTTTCCTTTTTCACTATTGAGAATCACCTCAATGCATTTTTAATACGATTATTGTGAAAATAAAACCCCTTCAAAAATTTTAAGTTCTATAAATCATATTTAACAGTTCAAATATAATTTTAAAATCATTGAATTGAGTTCGAAATCATCCAAATTGGATGATTTCGAACTTGTTTATTTTAAAAAAAAGTTTAATTTAAACTAGTTTGAACCTCCTTGTACTGAACAGGAGTATAGCTTGTATGTTTTTTAAATACAGTGTAAAATGTTGATTTAGAATTGAATCCAGATTCTAGACCAATAGAAGTTATAGTATACTTGGCATAATCGGTATCTAATAAAAGTAATTTAGCCTGATTAATTCTCTTTTCATTTAGATAGTCAGTAAAAGATTTACCAGCAATGTTGTTGATAATTAAAGAAAGTGTGCTTGAGCTTAATTTGGTGTCTTTAGACAAGTTTTGTAAGGTATATTTTGATACCAAATATTTCTTTTTCTTGTCAATAAAAGTATCTATTTCTATAAATTGCTCCTTGTGTTTCTCTGAAGATACTTCTTCTGATTTTAATTTAAAATCTTCAGTAACATCATTATTTAAATTAATTAATAATGATTTTCTTATGTGTTTACGTTCTTTTAATATTCTTATTTGCTTAAATCCTTGGTAACCTAACCAGTAAATAAGTACTGTAGTGTAAGCTCTAAGCGGATAATATGAAAATATAAAACCGGTAAAATTCATATTTACTTTAATAATTAAAGCAAGTATCCATAACATATAACCTACAGCCGTAAGTTGAAAAAATGTATGTATCCACTTTAAATTATCAAAAGATAGTATTTTGGTAAAAAATTTTTCTTTTTTATAAAGAATAAAAAAGGAGTATATAAAAATACCTAAAGAGGTAAATAAGCTAAACATCTCTTCGAAAGATGTATAGCGTTCATATATGTAGTTTAACTTTTCTTGAGAAGGAGAATTACTGTAATTGAAAACAAAAGTAATTTGTGCCGCTATTATCACAAAAAATAAAGGAATCATTACCTTTAAGATATTGTATGATTTTTTAGATAAGCTTAAATAGTTTATTAGAAACATGTACAAAAATGGCATTGCTAAAAAATGCCAAGGTATCTGTAGGTAATCTAATGAGAATTTATGTTGAAATAGTTTTAATTCTAAAGCCCAAGACTGAATGTTATTTAAGGATATGGTAAGTATCAATAAATTTAAGTAAAGCATACTTTTTTCTCTTCCGTTTTTTGAACAGAAAAGTATAATACTAAAAGCAAAACCATGCAAAGCACTAATAAGTAAAAAGAAATTAAATAGGGTGGAGGTATCCAAAAGCAATGTTTTAAATCAAATATACAAAAAAGAATTATTGATTTATAAAAGCAATGTTCTGAACCACATTTAAACCAGCAGTTTCTGTACGAAGACGGTTTTTTCCTAGTGAAATAGGAGTGAACTTAGCCGTTAAAGCTTGCGCTATTTCTTTTGTTGAAAAATCACCTTCCGGTCCAATTAAAATAGTGTATTCAGCACTTTTAGTAGCAGCATCTTTTAAGAAGTTCTCATCTTTTTTTTCTTCGCAATGTGCTATGAATAATTGTGTTGTAAAATCTTGTTTGATAAACGTTGATAATTTTACAGGGTCGTTAAGTTTTGGTAAGGTAAATTGTAAAGATTGTTTCATGGCAGATTGTACAATTTTAGATAATCGCTCAATCTTAATTACTTTTCTCTCCGAATTATCACAAATAATTGGGGTAATTTCATCAATACCAATTTCGGTAGCTTTTTCTAAAAACCATTCTAACCGGTCATTGTTCTTAGTTGGTGCAATAGCTACGTGTAAATAATAATCCCTGTTATTAGGTTTTTCTTCTTTTTTTATTACCGTTGCAAGGCATTTTTTATCACTTGCAATTGCTATTTCTACTGAAAACAAAAAACCATTACCGTTTGTAATGTGTAATATATCACCTTCTTTTTTTCTTAAAACACGCACAATATGCCTGCTCTCTTCTTTGTCAAACCTAATCTGTTTGGTGTCTGGAGTGATATTGGGATTAAAAAATAACTGCATTATAAATTTAATTTATAAGTTCTTCGTCGTTTGTGTGTAGTCGGATTAAAGTCTTTCCATATTTGATGGATAGCGGTATTGTCTTCTAATTCCGGAGTTCTAATACAATTTACGATTCCTTTTTTAGAAAAAGTATCACAATATTGTTTAAAAATAATAGCAAAAACACCTTTGTTTTGATATTCAGGCGCTACACCTATTAAATAAAAGGTAACGTCTTTTGAATTTTTTCTAGCGTTTAATAAATGAAAAAGTCCGAAAGGAAAAAGGCTACCGTTTGCTTTTTGTAAAGCTACAGAGAAAGAAGGCATTACAATAGCAAAAGCAACGAGTTTATGATCTTTATCTACCACAAACTTTATGTATTCTGGATTGATAAAACTGATGTATTTTTCTTTAAAGTGTGTTACTTGAGCATCGGAAATAGGTACATAAGTGGATAATTTTGAGTAGGCTTTGCTAAACAATTCAAACATTTCATCAACATAAGGCATAATAGCCTTGGTCGATGTAAAATCTAACGGTTTTAAACCGTACCTTCTCTGAATGATGTTACTTGCTTTTCCGTACTTTACGCCATCTACATTTTTAAAAAGAAATTTATTTTCTAAATATTCTTTTTCCTTCTTTAGTCCTAGCTGCTCAAAATGTTTCGAATAATAAGGGTGGTTGTACCAAGTAATCATGGTGCCAATATGATCAAAACCTTCAACAAGTACTCCGGTTTTATCTAAGTTGTTAAAGCCAACAGGCCCTTCCATATATTCGAGGTTGTGCGCTCTTCCTATTTCTTTAACTTTATCGAGTAAAGCTTCTGTAACTTTTACATCATCAATAACATCAAACCAACCGAATCGTATTTTTTTAATGTGTTGTTTTTCGACTTCGTACGTGTTTATAATAGCAACAACTCTTCCTACAATTTTATCATCTCTTAAAGCTATTAAAAAATTAGCTTTTGCGTTTTCAAAAACAGGATTTTTGTTTGAGTCGAAATTGTCAATTTCATCACTTATAATAGGAGGAACCCAGTTTTTATTATTCTTATAAAGAGAAAAAGGAAATTTAACAAATTGTTTCATTTCCTTTTTTGATGTTATTTCTTTAATTTTAATCATACAGCAAATGTAAAATTTTTAATTGTCCTTATTCTGCTCTTTTTCTTCTTCCTTCTTTATGTCTTCTTCTAATTTTTTTATTTCCTTCTCAAGCTTTAAACGTTCTTCTTCTTTACGTTTGGCTTCTTTTATAGCCTCTTTTTCGAGTTTAAGTCGCTCTTTTTCTTTGTTTTTGGCTTCCTTCTCTTCAAGTTTTTTTATTTCTTTCTCGAGCTTTAAACGTTCTTTTTCTTTATTTTTAACAGCTTTTTCAGCATCTTTTTTAGCTTTTTTAGCTGCTTTCTTTTCTGCTTTTGTTGTTTTTTTCTTCTGTTTTATATCTTCTTTAACAATAACATCAACTAACGATTTAGAGCGTTCTCTTCTTGGTTTGTCAATAGTTATTTCCTCTTCTTTTTCGCCTTCTTTTATCGTTATAGTTTGTTTGTCTTTCTTTTTAAATAGTCCTTTTATGTTATCAAACAAGCGGCCAAAGAAACCTTTATTTTGAGTGTATTTAGTAGTTTTTTGTGCTTCAATTTTATTACCAAACTCATCTACCTCAAGGAATTTGTCTTTGTGTCTGTTTAATCTGTACGAAACTCCAATACTTGTTGTAATACCTATTTCGTCTTGATTAAAGTTACTTCTAACAGCTGCATTAAATTGCATGTTTTCACTAAAAAGATAGGCAGCACCAACACCAATATTATTTTTACGTTCGTAGGTTTCAAAAATATCTTGCCATTCCGCAAATCCAGACCAATAATCATTAAAATTATAAGTACCCGTAACAATATATGACAGTTCGCTAAAATCGGTTCCTATATTATCATAGTAAATATTTGTTACCACATTTAATTTACTAGAAAATTCATTTTGAAGTAATAATCCAACCTTCGGACTAATACCTCCTTCTTTATGTGGTTCATTTAAGAGACTTCCAAAATTTAATCCAGCATAAATACCGATATGCGGAACCCATCTTTTGTAATCAAAAGAATGTCTTGCTCTCCAACTTCTAATTTCTTTTTTCTTGTCGTTGTATTTTGGTGCGTATATTAAATATTTAGCACCTAATGTTAAGTTTCCTAATCCTACCTTGTTGTAAGAGGATTCGAATAGGTTTTTAAAAGCTATTTTATCTCTTTGAATACTCGTGTTTAAGTTGAATTCTAATTTTTCAGAAAAAAAACTAGTTCTAAATAATAAATTCAAACCAAAAGCTTCTGGATTGCTAAAAGTAGGTGTTGCGTTTATTTTTCTAAAAAACAAATTAGTTTCAAACTGATATACACCAGAACCTACACTGTACGGACTTTCAGAAAACCCCGGACGGTTGGAGTTTATAACCGTTGTGTATTGGGCATTTACAACCAAAGTTGACAAAAAAGCAATAAACAAAAGAAGTTTCTTAATCATGTTGTAAATTCAATTAATACAATTAGTACAAACATACATAAAATACAAATTACTATATAATATAAGTTTTGTAAAGTCTTAACGCTTCGTTTTGCTTCAAATTGTTATTTTTGATTAATTTTTTATTAAAAGTTAAGATGACACATATAAATGAAGCTGGACCTATGAATTTTTTAAGAACTATATTAATAATTATACTTGTTTATTACGTGCTAAAATTTTTGGTGAAGTTATTTGCTCCTTATTTATTAAAAAAAGCGGTAGATAAAGTTCAGAAAAAAGCAGCGCAACAATATAATAATCAACAAGAAAGCACTGTTGATGAAGGAAAAACTGTTGTAGATAAAAAACCACAAGATTCAAAACAAAGCAATAATTCTGTAGGAGAATATGTTGATTTTGAAGAAATAGATTAAGCATGAATTATAAAAAAATGATTCCGTATGCGATAACAATTGTTGTTTTTGCAATTATATCGCTGCTATATTTTAATCCGGTTTTAAGCGGAAAACAAATAAAACAGAGCGACATTACCCAATTTATAGGAATGTCGAAAGAGGTAAAAGACTATAGAATTGCCAATGGCGAAGAACCTTATTGGCTAGGAAATGCTTTTAGCGGTATGCCTGCATATCAGGTTAGTGCGTATTATCCGAATGATTTCGTGCGTTATATTGATAAAGCAATTCGTTTTTTACCACGTCCTGCAGATTATTTATTTTTATATTTCTTAGGATTTTTCTTGTTGCTAACAGCCCTAAAAGTAGATTGGAAACTTGCCATTTTAGGGAGTTTGTCTTTCGGATTTTCAACATATTTAATAATTATTTTCGGAGCAGGACACAATGCAAAAGCACATGCAATTGGGTATATGCCAATGGTAATAGCCGGAGTTTTATATATTTTTAGAAAACGATATTTAGTCGGGTTTGTAATTACAGCTTTGGCAATGGCTTTGGAGGTATATACAAACCACCCGCAGATGACTTATTATTTAGGTTTTTGTTTGTTGATATTGGCAATTGTAGAATTTATAGAAGCTTTTAAAACCAAAACATTACCAGTATTCGCAAAACAAGCAGCGGTATTATTGGTGGCAATGTTTATCGGTTTGGGCGTAAATTCTACCCGATTATTATCAATGAAAGAATACGGTGATTTTAGTACGCGAGGAAAATCGGAATTAACAATTACTTCTGACGGATCACCAAAAGAAAAATCTACAGGATTAGATAAATCGTACATTACCGAATATAGTTACGGAATTGCAGAAACTTTTAACTTAATAATTCCTCGTTTTATGGGCGGAGGAACGGTTGAAAAATTAGGAGAAGATTCTAGTTTTTATCAAGTCTTAGAACAAAACGCAGGTAAAAGTGTCGCCAAAGATTATTCAAGTCAGGTGTTAACCTATTGGGGAACACAACCAATTGTTGAAGCGCCCGCATATATTGGTGCTATTTTATTTTTCTTATTCTTTTTAGGAGTTTTCTTAGTAAAAGGACGTTTAAGAAATTGGTTAGTAGCCGCTACTATTTTTTCAATCATGTTAAGTTGGGGAAAGAATTTCTCAGTAATCACAAACTTTTTTATTGATTATGTGCCGTTATATAATAAGTTTAGAGCGGTTTCATCTATTCAGGTAATTGCAGAATTGTGTGTGCCGTTATTAGGAATGATCGCTTTAAGAGATTTCTTTTCATCAAAACCTACATCCGAAGAAAAAGAAGAAGCGCTAAAAAAGGCATTTTATGTTTTAGGAGGAATTACTTTAGGTTTTGCGGTATTCGGATCTAGTTTATTTGCTTTTGAAGGATTAAGAGATAGCCAATATCAAGAATTACCAACTTTAATAGATGCCTTAATTTCAGATAGAAAAACAATGTTATTTAATGACAGTGTTCGCTCATTTTTATTGATTTTAGCAGCAGCAGCTTTGTTGTGGTTTTATCTAAAAGGGAAACTGAAAGAAGTGCCGCTTTTAATTATTTTAGGGAGTTTAATTGTTTTCGATTTAGTATCGGTGGATATTAAATACGTAAATAAAGAAGATTTTACATCAGCAAGAAAGGTGTTAAAACCATTTACACCAACCCAAGCTGATAAAGATATTTTAAAAGATAAAAGTTATTACCGTGTTGCTAATTTTAGTGGAAACCCAATGCAAGATGGTAGAACATCGTATTTTCATAATTCGATTGGTGGTTATCATGCTGCTAAAATGAAACGTTATCAAGAGTTGTTTGATTATCAAATAGCAAAAAATAACATCAATGTATTAAATATGTTGAATACAAAATACGTTATTGTTGGTGATGATAAATTTCAGGAAAATACCGATGCAAACGGAAATGCGTGGTTTGTTAATTCTTTAAAAATAGTTAATTCAGCAAATGAAGAGATACTTGCTTTAGATAGTTTAAATACTAAAACATCAGCTGTAATTAATGGACGAGAATTAAAAAGAAGTCCACAAGGATATATGGATTATAATAATCTATTCAAAAAAGATTCAACAGCTACAATTACATTAATTAAAAATGATGTAACAACCTTAGTTTATAAAACAGCTACGCAAGAAAATCAGTTTGCCGTATTTTCAGAAATCTATTATAAAGATGGTTGGAAAGCTTATTTAGATGGCGTTAAAACTGAACATTATCAAGTTAATTATGTACTTAGAGGTATGAATATACCAAAAGGAAAACACGAAATTGTATTTAAATACGAACCAACCGTAATACGAACCGGAAATATAATTACATTATGTTGTTATGCGTTATTATTGCTAATTCCGATTGGCTGGTTTGTAATTCGTAAGAAAAAGCAAAAATAAATTTAGAATTCAATTTTTTTAAATAAAAATTAATGAAAACATATTATCCTCAAAAGAGATATAACCACACGATAAAATTTTTAGAGAAGGTGTTACCTGCACCAGCAACTATTTTAGATTTAGGAACTAGAAATAGGTTTACAGAAATTATGGAAAATCATGGTTATACCGTGATTAATACCAAAGGTGAGGATTTAGATTTTATTACTGATGTTGTAAAAGAGCACGAAGTAGATGCAGTAACATCGTTTGAAATTTTCGAACACATGTTGGCACCTTTAAATATTTTAAAGGAAATAAAAGCAACAAAATTAATTACCACTGTTCCGTTGAAATTATGGTTCGCAAATGCCTACAGAAGTAAAACGGATGTTTGGGATAGACATTATCATGAGTTTGAAGATTGGCAATTTGATTGGTTATTAGACAAATCGGACTGGAATATTGTTGAGTCAGAAAAATGGACAAGCCCTGTTAATAAAATAGGTTTCAGACCTATATTAAGGAAATTTATTCCGAGATATTATGCGGTTTACGCAGAAAGAAAGTAGTTGTAAATGAGAATAGGAATGATATTGGATAAGGTTTTTCCGCCAGATCCTCGTGTAGAGAATGAAGCAATTGAGTTGATAAAAAACGGACATGAAGTGTTCTTGTTTTGTTTGACTTATGGAGGGGAACAGCAGGAAGAAACGATCAACCAAATTAATGTTAAGCGATACCAATCTAATAAGTTGGAGTATAAACTATCCGCTTTAGCGTACACCGTTCCTTTTTATTCATTATTGATGAAAAAGAAGATTGCTGATTTTTTGTTTCAAAATAAGATTGAAGCGATACATATTCATGATATCCGAATCGCTGATTCAGTTTTTTTAACTAATAAAAAACAGCAATTACCTGTCGTTTTAGATTTGCATGATAATATGCCTGAGGTGATGAAGTTTTATCCGCACTTGCAGAAATTTCCAGGAAAATATATCATTTCTCCAAAAAAATGGCAGCAAAAAGAAGAAGCATTTATTAAAAAGGCTGATAAAGTAATTACTGTTTCTCAAGAGTTCGTTAATGAAGTAGTTCTTAGAACTAAAATTGCTAGAAATAAAGTAATTTTAGTACCAAATACCATTCGTAAATCTTTTTACAATGCCTTTGAGCTGAATACCGCCATCATCAAAAAGTATAAAGAAAATTTTGTAATTCTTTATCTGGGAGATACGCATGTTCGTAGAGGTTTACTAACGGCAATAAAAGCTGTTGTAAAATTAAAAGAACAAATACCGACTGTTAAATTGGTAATTGTAGGTAAGAATACCACCGATTATATTTTAAAAGCAGAAGTTGAAAAGTTGAAAGTATCGAGTTTTGTTGATTTTGAAGGTTGGCAAAACGTATCGTTATTTCCGTCTTATATAAAAGCAAGCGATATTTGTATTTCACCTTTACGACGTAATATTCAACATGATGTAGCTTATGCAAATAAGTTGTTTCAATATATGAGTTTAGCAAAACCTTTATTGGTAAGTAACGCGATTGCTCAGAAAAATTTAATTGAAAAAATTAACGGAGGTTTGGTGCATGAAGCACAAAATGTAGCAGATTTTGAGGATAAAGTTTTAACATTATATAACAATCCTACTTTAAGAGAAGAATTGGGTAAAAACGGAGAAAATTTTGTTAAAAATGAATTTACTTGGGATAAAACTTCAGAAGGTTTAATCGATTTATACAATAATTTATAATTTGAAAGTACTAATTATTACATATTATTGGATTCCGGCAGGTGGTTCTGGTGTGCAGCGTTGGTTAAAATTTGTAAAATATTTACGCGATTTTAATATAGAACCTGTAGTATATACGGTTGATGAAGCTAAGTATCCTATTATAGACGAATCTTTAGCAAATGACGTTCCTAAAGATATTGAAGTAATAAAAAAAGGTATTTGGGAACCAAATGATCTTTTATCAATCTTTAAAAAGAAAGAAACCAAAACAAGTGCTGGTTTTTTAAATCCGAATCCGACTTTTTTCGGAAAAATACTACAATACGTTAGAGCTAATTATTTTATTCCGGATGCACGAAAATATTGGGTAAAACCATCTGTAAAATACCTCGAAAAATACTTGACAGAAAATAAGATTGATGCAATTATTACCACAGGTCCGCCACATAGTTTGCATTTAATCGGATTGCATTTAAAGAAAAAAACAAATGTAAAGTGGATCGCAGATTTTCGAGATCCCTGGACGGATATTGATTATTTTCATCAATTGCCATTAACTAAAAAAGCGATAAAAAAACACCATCAACTAGAAAAAGAAGTCCTTAAAAATGCCGATGCAAGTTTGGTGGTTGGTAAAACAATGAAGGCTAATTATGAGGTGTTTTCAGATAACATACACGTGGTAACAAATGGGTATGATGTTGATGAAAACACCAATAATCAAACTGTTTTAGATTCGAAATTTTCCATTACACATATCGGGTTGATGAATGCAGATAGAAATCCGAAAACGTTATGGAAAGCATTGGCCGAATTATCCGAAGAAAATACCGACTTTAAAAACGATTTAGAAATAAAACTGATCGGAAAGTTATCTGATGATGTTGTAGCAGATTTAAAAAAATACGACTTTAAAAATGTAACACGCATAAATTATGTGCCTCATAAAGAAGTACAACAGTATCAGCGAGCTTCACAGGTTTTATTATTAGCGGTAAATAAAGTGCCAAGCGCTAAAGGAATTATAACAGGAAAGATTTTTGAATATTTACAAGCAAAACGTCCTATCTTAGCAATTGGTCCGGAAGATGGTGATTTAGCGGAGATTTTAGCAAAAACAAACGCAGGTAGTATAGTTGATTTTAATGAGAAAGAGCAATTAAAAAAGACAGTTAGTGATTTGTATAAAAAATACCAACAAAACTCGTTAGAAGTTTCATCTGTAAATATCGAGCAATACCATCGCAAAGAACTAACCAAACAACTATCAGTAATACTTAAACAAGTAATAAATTCTTGAAGAAAATAGTTACCATATTAGGCGCTCGTCCTCAGTTTGTAAAAGGAGCTGTGTTAAGCCGAGTGATACAAAAATATAATGAGGTTGAAGAGATAATTGTGCATACTGGTCAGCATTTTGATGCCAATATGAGTGCAGTTTTTTTTGATGAAATGAAAATACCAAAGCCAAAGTATAATTTAAATATTAACGGTTTAAGTCACGGTGCCATGACAGGGCAGATGCTAGAAAAAATTGAGAAAATTTTAATAGCAGAAAAACCGGATGTAGTTGTGGTGTATGGTGATACTAATTCTACACTTGCAGGAGCTTTAGCTGCTAAGAAATTACATGTAAAAGTGGTGCATATTGAGGCTGGTTTACGTTCTTTTAATATGCAAATGCCTGAAGAAGTGAATCGTATCGTAACAGATAGGATTGCTGATTTATTAAGTTGTCCTACACAAGTTGCTATGGATAATTTAGAAAAAGAAGGTTTTAATAATTTAGATATTAAGATAGAACAGCATGGGGACATTATGAAAGATGCTGTTGAATTTTACGGACAGTTTTCTGAAGAGAAATCCACTATTATAAGCGATTTAGGTCTATTAGAAAATGAATTTGTTTTGGCGACAATTCACCGTCAGGAAAATACCGATTTTAAAGAGAAATTAACTGAAGTTTTTTCTGCTTTAGAAACAATAAACACAACAAAAAAAGTAGTATTGCCATTACACCCTCGCACTAAAAAAATGTTAGCTGAGTATAATTTACAGCCTAATATTACTTTTATAGATCCTGTTGGTTATTTTGATATGTTAGAATTGTTAAAAAAATGTAGTTTGGTGGTTACCGATAGTGGAGGACTCCAAAAAGAAGCGTTTTTTAATAAAAAGCACTGCATTATAGCGAGAGAGGAAACCGAATGGACAGAACTGGTAACATATAAGTATGCTACAATTACAGGAACACATCCGAAGAAAATAACCAATGCTTTCAACGAGTTTTTAAATTCAGAAAAAACATTTAAAGAAGCGTTATATGGTAAGAATGTAGGGGAGAAAATATATAAAGCTATAGTAGCATTAATTCAAGAATAAATTGGGAATCGTATTAAGACAGTCGCTAAAAAACACCATTATAATTTACTTAGGTTTTCTAATAGGAGGTATTAACACCATATATCTATATGCTCGTTTTTTAAAAGATGAATATTATGGTTTAGCAATGTATGTATTTGCTGCTTCAAATTTATTAATGCCTGTAATTGCTTTAGGTATTCAGTTTACAATTATCAAATTCTTTGTAGCCTACAAAACTAAAAAAGAAAAAGATAGTTTTTTAAGCTCGGTTTTATTTTTACCGCTTTTAATAGCATTGCCCGTTGGTTTTGGTTGGGACTTTTTTCATGATTTAATTATGGGATATGTTGCAAAAAGTAATGTTGAAGGGAACTTAATTATTGAGAATTATACTGTTTATATTTATATTATTGCAGTAGCTTGTGCTTATTTTGAAGTTTTTTATTCTTGGGCAAAAGTGCAAATGCAGTCGGTTTTTGGTAATGTTTTAAAAGAACTTTACAATAGAGCTGCGATTATGATATTGCTATTTGCAGTAAGTTTTGAGCTGATTACCAAGCAAGAGTTTTTGTATTATATGACAGTTGCCTACGTGGCGAGAACTATATTTATGATGTTGTATGCACTTAAACTATATACACCTAAGTTAACACTATCGTTACCGTTTAATTTTAAAGAGGTTCTTAGGTATACTTTTTATATTGTTTTAGCGGGTAGTGCAGGTGCGTTTGTATTGGATATAGACAAAGTAATGATTCCTGGTAAAGACGGCTTGGCAACAGCTGCTTATTATGGTGTTGCATTATTTATTGGTACTTTTATTGAAGCACCGAGTAGGGCAATGGGGCAAATATTACAACCGCTTACTTCTAAATCTATTAATGAGAATAATGATAAAGAAACAAAGAGTTTGTATGAAAAAAGCTCTATAAATTTATTATTAGTTGGTGGGCTGTTCTTTATATTGGTAAACTGCAATGTAGATGAATTGTTTAAAATAATGCCAAATAAAAATTATGCAGGTGGCGGATTGGTGGTTTTACTAATATCTACGGCTAAATTATTTTTAATGTCTTTAGGTAATAACGGAGCGATAATTCAAAACTCTAAATTTTATAAAATTACCATGCCTGTAGGAGTAGGAATGGCATTTATGGTGTATTATTTAAATATTTTCTTTTATAACGATATAGGTATGGGTACCGAAGGTTTGGCTTTAGCTACATTGTTAACCGTATTATTCTTTAATACGTTTAAGCTTTGGTTTGTTAATCGCAAATTAAAAATGTTTCCGTACACAAAGAAAACTCTTAAAATGCTATTAATAATAGCCGTATTGTTTTTCGGATTTTATTATTGGAATTTCTCGATACCTCAATTCTCTATTAAAAACACACCGATTGATCCGATAATAAATATTATCTTAAAAAGTGTTTTAATAGTAGTGGTTTATGTAGTTGTGGTAATAAAACTAACAGTCTCAGAGCAAATGAATAATTTAGCTAATCGGTATATTAAATAATTAGTTTTTTTGTAAATAATATTTTCAAGGAGAGATAACAGCGATGTGGACGTTATTTAAGTAAACTTTTTTTAATTCGACTTAACTGTACAGGCGATACATTAAGATAAGAGGCAATATAGCGTTGTGCGATTAAATTATCGATGGTAGGTATTCTTTCCTTTAAAATTAAATATCTTTCAGTAGCAGAATGTGTAGAGATATCTATAATTACGTTCTCAGCTTTTAAGTAAGAATTTTCCATTGCCTTTATATAAAACAGGCTAAAATCATGATTTTTTAAGGTAAGCTCTTTTAATTTCAGAAAACAACCTTTATAACCAGTAACTTTAGTTAAAGCTTGGTAGTTTAAATCATAAGGAATGTTTTTTATTAAAGAGGCTAAGCTTCCTGTAAAATTAGGAGGTGTAAAAAAGAATTTTGTTACCTGTTTTCCGTCTTCAGTTTCTAAAAAAGATCTAATTAAGCCAGATTTTAAGATGAAAAAACTAGTAGTGTGTTCGTTTGTTTTAGCAAAGTATTCAAAAGGTTCGAGCTCACAATACGTAAGTCCTTCCGAAAAATCTGAAATAACATTTTTAGGTAGGTCGATGTACTGAGAAAGAGTTTTTTCAATATCGTTATTCATAAAAAGCGTAATTAACAAGTTGTATCTCAAATAGAGATACTTAAATTTAAGGAAAAATAACGACAAAAAAAAATAAACGCATAAAATCAAACTTACACAAGGGGGGTAAGTTTGATTATTTTTTAAAGTTCATATTGGGGGGAACTTTTATTAATGTAACTTGTTAATTACATTACAAATGTATAATGTTTTCTCTTTGTGTGCATTAACATATGTTTATAATGTTATAAATGATGGTTTTTTCTTATTCTACTTAACTGTACTGGTGTAATATTTAAAAAAGAAGCAATATGATATTGGTTAATTAAGTTGTCAATGCCAGGGTGGCTTTTTCTTAACTTTTCATAGCGTTCTGTAGCACTTAGCATCGATAATTCTAATACTTTAGCTTCTTCTCTTAGATAAACACTTTCTAAAACCTTATAATGAAATATAGCTACATCATGATTTTTTTTTGATAAATCATAAAAAGATTCATAATGGCACTCTATAACTTCACAATCTGTAAGACATTCGTAAATTAAACCTGAAGGCTTTTTCTGTATCAATGCACCTAAATTCCCCGAAGTTACAATAGGTGTAAAAATTGTCTTTGTATGTTCCTTGCCTTTTTCATCGACTATGTAAGACCTCATGATGCCTTTTTTTAGAATATAAAAATTAACAGGCACCTGACCAAGTTTTACTATCTTATGGTTTTTTAAGAGTGTTTTGTTTTCAATTATGTTATAAAACTCTAAAAAAGAGCTTTCAGAAACATTATGGACGCTGTAAACAAAATTTCTTAAAAATTCCATGATAAAAGTACTGTATTTGGGTTCTATCCAAAGCTACATTTTTTATCAAAGCAAAAGAAATTTATTTTTAATTTCTTTATGAGGTACAAGTAATAAAGTTAGGTTATAAAACAATATCGACTTAGTATTCTATACTCGTTTTTTCTAAAAGGCTAATAGCATTAGGGCCTTCCATAAAAAGTAAGTCTAATATAGATAAGTTGGGAATAAAACCATGTTTATCATCAAACATCTGAATGTAAGACTCCATCTTTACTTCAATCCCTTTTTTAGCAATTGCTAAAGCTCTATAATCTGTAATAGTCGGACTTACCTCGTAGTTTTCGGATGTAGCAAAAGAAGTGTCTATTTGCAAAGCATCCGCAATAAACAAATGAGTATCTATATTTACATCGTGCAGGTATTTGTAATCTCTAGTAAATATTTTAACAATATCATCTTCATAAAACTCAAAGAAAGGTGAAGAACGATAAGCCGATTGCAGCGATTTTAAATGCTGCTGCTGCCATGGTGAATCGTTTTCGACTAAAGTGTCTTTTGTTTTTTTTCGGCTTGTTTTAAGCAGGTGTTTTACTGGAACGTTTAAGCTTAGCTTGCCGTTAGCACCAAAAATATAGCACCTGTTTCGGTAGGTTTGTTTTTGATAATTATCATCAAGCTCAAAAACAACCGAATCAGATGTACTGATTGCTGCGTATTGTGAAATAGGCGCAAAATATGTGGGAATAAAAAGTGACATTACGCTTTCTTTTTACCTTTTCTGTAACTATAAAAGCTATAACCTGCAATTAAAACAAGTACGAGCCATAAATAAGAAGTAGGTTTTCCGCTACCGCCAACAGTGGTAAACATTCTGTCCCAACGAATAGATTTTACTTTTGCTCCAAAATCTAAGATTGAAATACTTGGGTCCCAACTTAACCAAATCATAACAGGTCTTCCAACCACATGGTCAAACGGGACATATCCCCAGTTTCTAGCATCTAAAGAACGCTGACGGTTGTCACCCATCATCCAGTAATAATCTTGTTTAAACGTGTAGTTTTTAGCTTTTTTACCGTTGATGTATATGTCGTTACCAAAAATAGTTAAATCGTTATTTTCATATCTTCGGATGATTTGCTCGTAAAACGGAATGGTACTTTCATTTAAAGCAACTGTAGCTCCCTTTTTAGGAATATAAAGCGGTCCGAAATTGTCTGAAGACCAAGCGTATTTTGGATTGTGAGGAAAAACAGTAGGATCGTATGTGCCTTTCGGACTTAAATTTTTCTCGATACTTTTTACCAGTGGGTTTTTCTTTAAAGAGGCAGCTTCATCATCAGTAAGGTTTAAATAGTAAACGCCATCGTTAGACATTTTACCTTCTCTGTTCTTGTTGTATTCTCTTATAACAGTTTGTGATAATTCTTTTCCGTCTGTATCAATTTTAAAGTACCATTGTGGTTTTGCTCTGTCTGGTAATACCGTTTTCTTTCCGTTTATAAATACATAGCCATCACGAACCTCTAAGGTGTCACCAGCAATACCAGTGGCTCTTTTTACGTAATTGGTTCTTTTATCAATAGGCTTGTAAGTTGCTTTTCCTGATCTATCTCCCCACATTAGAGCTAATGTATCTGCCGGCCAGCTAAAAACAACTATATCGTTGCGTTTGATGTTCTGAAAACCTGGCAAACGCATGTAGGGTAGAGACAATTTGTTTAAAATTCCTTCTTTGTTTTTATCATCAGAAATAAAAGATTTACTTCCTAAAATAGGTAATGTATCGTGTGCCATAGGTGCAGCTATAGTTGTGCTAGGTATGCGGGCACCATAATGAAATTTACTTACAAATAAATAATCACCTACTAATAAGGTTTTTTCTAAAGATGAAGTAGGAATTGTATAGGGTTGCATAACGTAGGTGTGCACTAAAGTAGCTGCTATAATAGCAAAAGCAATAGAACTAACCCATTCACCTAAAGCAGAGCGTGGTTGTAAACTTCTATTCGCTATATAAGGTGTTTCGGTAGCGTAGTTGATATAAAAAATATAAAAACCTAAAGTGAAAATCGATAAAAGAGTGTCTTTTTTTTCATTAAAACCAAAACTTCTACACGTTTCTACCCAAATAATAGGAAACATTAATAGGTTTACGATGGGAATAAATAATAATAGTACCCACCATTTTGGGCGATTTATAATTTGCATTAAAACCACAGCATTGTAAACAGGTATTGCAGCTTCCCAAGCTTTTCTTCCTGCTTTAACGTATAATTTCCAAGTTCCTAAAAAATGGATAACCTGAATTATTAAGAAGCATAAAAACCATTCGGTAAATGTCATAATATGTATATTTTGTGTTCCTAAAAGGAATGAAATTTAATGTTATTAGTGAGTTTTTTTTATTTTTTGTTACGCAATTAACCTAAGTTTAACACATCTCGCATGGTGTAAACACCTGTTTTATGAACAAGCCATTCGGCAGCTATAACCGCACCTAAAGCAAAACCGTGTCTGTTATGCGCAGTATGTTTAATAGCAATAGTGTCAATGTCTGATTGGTAGCTTACGGTATGCGTTCCTGGTACATCTGGAGTTCTAACAGCGGTAATAGGGATGTTTTTTTCGGATGTTTTAGTAGCTAATTCCCAGTTTTCTTTAGAGGAGTTTGCTACGATTCCGTCAGCCAAGGTAATAGCGGTTCCGCTAGGTGCATCTAATTTTTTTGTATGATGAATTTCTTCAATAGATACATTGTAGGTATTTAAAGTATCCATCATTTTAGCCAATTGTTTGTTTAGTTCAAAAAAAATAGTAACCCCTAAACTAAAATTAGATGCATAAATAAAAGCACCTTTTTTCTCGTTACATAAAGCGGTAATCGATTCGTATTTATCAAGCCAACCTGTGGTTCCTGAAATTACGGGGATGTTATTTTGTATACAATTACTGATATTATTGTAAGCCGAATCAGGTACGCTAAAATCAATAGCGATATCAGCTTTTGTAATATCATACGTGTCTTTTCCTGAGCTTTTAATAACTATTTCATGGCCTCTTTGTAAAGCAATTTTTTCAATTTCTTTACCCATTCTACCATAACCAAGTAAGGCTATTTTCATTTAAAAAGAGTATTTTAATGTTAATCCTACTTTAGGAGCTTCTATAAAAAGCGGATCTGGATATACCATCGGTTTTAAAGATAAACTGTCGTCAGTGTCAAACTGTAATAAATGTGCATTTACACTAGCCTCTACAATTTGCAAAACATATATTAATACACCTGTTAAAAGTGATAAATCTCTATTTTTTCTAAGTACTTTCTGAGCATTTTCAAGTCCGTCATTAGAAATTATAGTGTTTCCGTTCTCGTCGGTAAATTCATCTTTTAACCCTTGTTTTCGAAGTTTAAAAGCAGTTCTATAGCGATCGTATTCGTTACTATTATCTAAATAATAATAAGCACTTGTTCCTATTGCCGCCCAAACGATTGGTGCTTTCCAATATTTTTTATTATAAATTTGTCCTGCTCCAGGAAAAATAGCTGAATAAAAAGCTGCTTTAGATGGAGATAGCGGATTGTATTTATCACTACCTAATTGTAGTTGTTTAGCGCGTATAGCGGTAGAATCTTTTTGAGCAAATAAGAGTTGACTCAAAAAAAAACTAAAAAGAACAAATATGAGTGTGCGAATATTCAAGTTACTTTAATAGTTTTTTAATACGATTAAAGTCTTCTTCTGAGGTAAAAGGAATCGAAATTTTCCCTTTTCCCTTATTATTTACACTAACAGCTACCTTGTTGCCAAAATAATTACTCATGTCTTTTACGCTTTCAGTAATAAAAGTAGGGACTGTTTTCTTTTTTGCGATTTTAGCTACAATACCCGATTTTAAACTTTTTACCAATTCTTCGGTTTGACGAACAGAAAGTTTATCTCTAACGATTTTTTCATAAACCGTTAATTGATTTTCGGTATTAAAAATACTAATCAACGCACGGCCATGTCCCATAGATATAAAACCGTCTCGCATACCTGTTTGAATAATTGGGTCTAGTTTTAATAAGCGTAAGTAATTGGTAACGGTAGATCTTTTTTTACCTACCCGAACACTTAATTCTTCTTGGGTTAACTGAATTTCATCAATTAAACGCTGGTAAGAAAGTGCTACTTCAATAGGATCTAAGTTTTTACGCTGAATATTTTCAACCAATGCCATTTCTAGCATTTCTTGATCGTTCGCTAAACGAATATAAGCGGGTACTGTTTTATTGCCTATTAATTTAGAGGCTCTAAAACGACGTTCACCAGAAACTAATTGAAACTTGTTATTGGCTAACTTTCGTACGGTAATAGGTTGTATAACACCTAATTGTTCTATAGAATTCGCCAACTCACGTAAAGCTTCTTCATCAAAATAGGTTCTAGGCTGAAAAGGATTCATTTCTATTGAATCTAATCCAATTTCAATGATATTTCCTACTAATTTATCCGCGTTTTTATCATCAGCAGAATTTACTTCAGCAGTTTCAGTTAATAAAGCTGATAAACCTCTTCCTAAAGCTCTTTTTTTAGTTGCTTTTGCCATGCTACAGTACTTATGCGTTTTTAGTTAAAATTTCGTTCGCCAAATTTAAGTAATTTACAGCACCTTTACTGGTTGCATCGTATGAAATTATACTTTCACCATAACTAGGCGCTTCACTTAAACGAATATTTCGGTGAACAATTGTATCAAAAACCATTGAGCTAAAGTGTTTTTTAACTTCTTCTACAACTTGGTTAGAAAGTCGTAAACGAGAATCAAACATGGTTAATAATAATCCTTCAATATCTAAATCTGGATTGTGAATTTTTTGAACACTTTTAATCGTATTTAATAATTTACCCAAGCCTTCTAAGGCAAAATATTCACATTGAATAGGTATGATAACAGCGTCGGCAGCTACTAAAGAGTTTAATGTAATTAACCCTAAAGAAGGAGCGCAGTCTATTAATATATAGTCGTAGTCGTCTTTTATATCTACCAATGCTTTTTTAAGCATGTATTCTCTTTCTTGCTTGTCTACCAATTCTATTTCAATAGCAACAAGATCTATATGAGCAGGAATTAAATCTACATTAGGAGAACTCGTTTTTACAATAGTTTCTTTAGCTGATATGGTGTGTTCTAAAACTTGGTAGGTTCCAAACTCAATACTTTCAACATCTAAACCTAAGCCAGAAGTGGCGTTAGCTTGTGGGTCGGCATCTATTAATAATACCTTTTTTTCTAAAACACCTAATGATGAGGCTAAATTGATAGAGGTAGTAGTTTTACCTACACCACCTTTTTGATTTGCAATTGCGATTATTTTACCCATTGTGATTTATAAAAAGTTTGAAAGAGGTAAATTTACAATTATTTATCATTTTTAAAAGCGAAAGATGTTAACAAAACTCATTATTTAATTAATGTAATTTACTATTTGTAAAACAATATTAATTTTTAGGTTGTTAAACCCTGTGAATAAACGTTTTTCAAACCCTGCTTTAATCATATTCCTGCTTTAGTTTTGCTTCAATTCTTTGTAATACTAGTTAAAAGAATTTCTATACTTAAATAAATATAGAGTTAGTTAGAAGATATCGCGTAAACTGAAAAGCGAAAGAGTAGGTAAAAATTAAAATAATTTATTATGAAAAAGTATTTTTTAGTATTGCTGCTAAGTATTGTTGCTATAGCATGCCAAGATGAACAAGGACAAGATATTATAGAGAAAGAAAAAGTTTTAGCAACTAAAAATAATGAGTCTAAGATGTTGCGGTTTAAAACGGTTAAAGAACTTAGATTTTTTATCAATGATCGACTAGAATCGGACTCGGACTTATTAGAAGAAGCAAAAGAAATGAGTAGTTCAGGTAGGTATAATCCTTTATTATTGGTTTATAATTTAGAGTCAGAGGAAGCAGAAAGGTTAGGTATAAATGAAAAAGAAGTAGCTAATGTTAGCTCGGATGATAATATGTTATTGTTTTTGTTAAATGAAGATGGAGAAATAGCAATCCAAGGAAAGATTTTTAGAATTGATGGTGAGTTTGTATATACTTATACCGAAGGTTCTAGTAGCATTATAGCTGATTTTTTAAAAGAGTATAATTCAGGAAATATTAAACTTGAAAAAGGAAAAAGAATGGATTATACGAAAGAATTAAATGTTTATGCTCATACAAATACTAATAAAAACATCAAAGAAGAATTAGAGGCAAGAGGGGTTACAGTTCATGGGTATTTTGATAGTAATCATAGAATGAGAGCTAGGCAGTTTAATGGTTTTTGGGGGTTTTATAGTTCTATTGGCGCGAATACATTGGTGCAAGAGAAAAAGAAATTCTTATGGTGGTCTTGGTGGAAAACAGTAAAAACAGATAATAGATTAGAATATAATATGGCTTTTAGGTCAAATGTAACCCCTGGTTATCCTGGTTATCCATCGTCAATTAATGTAGCTAAATCAGGACATAAATATTGTAATTGTAATCAAGCACAAGCAGTTTACAGTTGGTCTGTAGGTTTTCCTTGGGCGCCAGAAATTTATACACCTTTAGAAGGAGAGTCTAAGCATTGGGCACATTGGTATAGTTCTAATCCTAACACAGTGTCAATAACATTACAATATTAAGTATTAAAAAAATATTTAATAATACTGTAAAATAAGAAAAGCCACGTATTCAAATATGTGGCTTTTTTTTATTTTAAGTGCTTTACGCGTTTAACATCACAGGCATTACTAACATCGTAACTTGTTCACCTTCGTCAGTTCCGTCAATTGGCGTTAAAATTCCAGCGCGATTTGGTAAAGACATTTCTATTAATACATCGTTTGCATTTAAGTTGTTTAACATCTCGCTTAAAAAACGTGAGTTAAAACCAATTTGCATGTCATCTCCTTGATAATCACAGTGTAATCGTTCGTCTGCTTTGTTTGAATAGTCTAAATCTTCGGCAGAGATATTTAATTCCGTTCCAGCCATTTTTAAACGAATCTGATGTGTTGTTTTGCTAGAGAAAATAGAAACACGACGAACAGAGTTTAAGAAAGAAGCTCTATCTACTGTTAATTTATTCGGATTCTCTTTAGGGATTACCGCTTCGTAATTAGGGTATTTCCCGTCGATTAAACGACAAACTAACACCACATTGTCAAAAGTGAATTTAGCGTTTGTATCGTTGTATTCTATTGTAACATTATTATCCGACCCGCTTAAAATCCCTTTTAATAAATTTAAAGGTTTTTTAGGCATAATGAATTCTGCAGATTTATCAGCAGTAACATCGGTACGCGTATATTTAACTAGTTTGTGAGCATCGGTAGCAACGAAAGTTAATTCTTTCGAGTTGAACTGAAAAAATACACCACTCATTACTGGTCGTAAATCATCATTTCCTGCAGCAAATATTGTTTTTGAAATTGCCGTGGCTAAAATGTTAGACGGAATATCAGTACTGCTAGGAGAAGGTAATTCAACAGCTTTAGGAAATTCTTCACCGCTAAAATAAGCCATGTCGTATTTACCTTGCTCAGAAATAATTTCTATAGTACTATCACTTTCTGCTTTAAAAGTAAGTGGTTGCTCTGGGAAGGTTTTTAAAGTGTCTAATAATAAACGTGCATTAATAGCTATAGATCCGGTATCAGTACTTTCTACTTCAATAACCGATGTCATTGTTGTTTCAAGATCTGATGCTGAGATTTGAAGTTCGTTGTTAGCTAGTTCGAACAAAAAATTGTCTAAAATAGGTAATGTGTTATTGCTGTTTATAACCCCTCCTAAAACTTGTAATTGTTTTAATAACTGCGAGCTAGATACGATAAATTTCATTTAGTATAGTTTCTGTATATTAGATGTACAAATATATCTTAATTTGATGGTTTTAAAAATTATTTTTTTAACCATCAAAAAAGTTAATTAAACTGGTAGTTAAAAAGTAGGGTTCCGTAAAAATTACCCTTTGGTACGCGTACGCTTTTTAGCTTTTTTGTATGGTAATTTATAGCATAGCCAAAATTAAAACGATTGGCAGTAAAACGAATCCCTATTTCAGCTGTAAACTTAAAAGGTTCAATATCGTAGGTAATCGGACTGCTGTCATTTAAAAAACTACCTTCAATTGTTGCGTCATAGGCAACATAGCTAAACATAGGTTTTATATATAAAAAAGACTCAATTTCGTTGTTGAAATTGGTGTTTTCATTGTTTAGGTTTGCATTGAAAGCAATGGAGTTTATAATTTTCTGAAGTGGTTTTAGTCCGATACGTCCATAAAATCCTGTTGAGAAATCAGTATAAACGGTTCCGATTCTGATATTGTTAACCCAGTTAACATCAAGGTAGTTGTTGTTTGCTAGTTTTTTTATGTAGGTTATTTTTAAGTTCACTGCGAGAGCATCAGAAATCTGATCTTCCCACCCAATCGCCTTTTTAAAACCATATATTTCGTGAATAAAATCTTGCATCGGTTTGCTAAGCGCAGACGGACCAAGTGCACCAAGCTGTAATGTTGTTTTTAGAATAGTTTCATTTTTATAAAAACGATGTATACCAAAACTACCAAATAAATAACCTGCAAATGGGCGATCGTGATCACTGCTTTGCTCAACAGTAGCTTTAAATGGCGTATACATATGATGGCCAATTTGAATCTCGAAAATTTTTTTTTCAAGTTTTTCAGTTGTATTGTTGCTTAAATAGCGATACGAAAAAAACATACCATTGGTATAATACCTATCTTGATTAGGAGAGATATATAAATCATTATCGTTTAAAAAACTGAATTCTTTGGCGTATTTTCGTTGTGAGAAAAGGCTGATAGATGACAAGAGAATAAAAAAAAAGATTTTTTGTTTCATAGCAGCTAATATCGTCTTATTTTAGCAATGTTAGGGTTAAATTAGTAGCAATTCAACGTATTTTTTACATGGGAAAGAAAGCAAAACTTACAATTGATGATTTTGAAAGTGTTTCAACAAACGATCAATTGTTGTCTTTAATTAAAGAGAAAGGAGTTTCTGTTGATAAGGTTAAAGAGAAAATAGCATACGAGAAGGAGTTGAAAAAACTTCAGATAGAATTAGTGAAATTACAGCAGTGGATAGCTAAAAATAACAAACGAGTTGCGGTGATTTTCGAAGGGAGGGATGCTGCTGGAAAAGGCGGAAATATACGTCGTTTTATGGAGCATTTAAATCCGCGTTCTATGCGTTTGGTAGCTTTGAATAAACCAACGGTTGTCGAAAAAGGGCAGTGGTATTTTCAGCGATATATTAAAGAATTACCAGATCCAGGTGAGATTGTTTTTTTTGATCGTAGCTGGTATAATCGTGCTGTGGTAGAGCCTGTAATGGGGTTTTGTACAAAGGTAGAGTACGATAAGTTTTTAGTACAGGTGCCTGAGTTTGAACATATGTTGTATGAAGATGGTGTGGTAATTATTAAGTTTTGGTTGTCGATATCTAAAGACGAGCAAATGCGCAGATTTGATGCGCGTAATGATGATCCTTTAAAAAGATGGAAATTTAGTCCTGTTGATAAAAAAGGACAAGAATTGTGGAGCGATTATAGTTTCTATAAAGAAGAGATGTTTAGTAAAACACATACTTCTTACAGTCCTTGGATAGTGGTGAAAACAAATGATAAAAAGAAAGCGAGAATTGAGTGTATGCGTCATGTGTTGTCACAGTTTGATTATCAAGAAAGAGAAGATGTTAAAATGTCAACAAATCCAGATCCTAATATCGTAATGCGTTATTATCGCTCAGTAAATCACTTAGATTAATATGGAAAAGTTAACACAAAAAGATGTAAATAAACTAAATACTACCAAAGGGCTTAAAGCACTTTTGTCGAAGCCTTTTAATATAGAAAGGGCGGTTAGATATGTAGATTATGAGCGTAAATTAAAAAAATTACAGGTAGAGTTAATTCGTTTGCAAAAATGGGGGATTAATAATAATGAACGTATTATTGTTATTTTTGAAGGTAGAGATGCTGCGGGTAAAGGTGGTGCAATACGTAGAATTACAGAAAGAATAAATCCGCGTCATATGCGTATTGTGGCATTACCAAAGCCCAATGAAGATGAAAAAACGCAATGGTATTTTCAACGGTATGTACGAAAATTTCCAAAGGCAGGTGAAATTGTTTTCTTTGATCGTAGTTGGTATAATCGAGCAGTGGTAGAGCCTGTAAACGGATTTTGTACGCAAGAAGAATATCAGGTTTTTATGAATCAGGTAAATGATTTTGAAAGAATGATTTTAGAATCTGGAATCCGATTGGTGAAAATATATATGTCTATCAATAAAAAAGAACAGGCAAAACGTTTTAAGGATATTATTAATAACCCATTAAAGCAATGGAAAATAACACCGGTAGATAAAAGAGCGCAGGAGCTTTGGGATGATTATACTGAGTATAAACGAGCAATGTTTTCCAAAACAAATACGTCAATATCTCCTTGGAAAGTGATTAGAGCAAACAGAAAAACGTTAGCGCGTATTGATGTTATAAACCATATTTTAAAAAGTATTCCTTACGATAAAAATACAGTAGTGTAAATTACTGTATTTTAAAATTTGCAATCTTTGGATGTTGTTATGTTTCACGTCATGCTGAAGCTATTTCGGCATTGCATCAATTTAGGAAGGCACGAATACTATTTTTATAAATAGGTTTCCGAAACTACATCGGAGTTTATGTGTATGGTATCATTCTACGTCATGCTGAA